>REDZ01000047.1 GCA_007695345.1 Paracoccaceae bacterium
AGTTGATCGGCTGCACATAGATGCCATGCCGTTCCAGCAGCATGTCGGAAATCAGTTTGCAATGCACCGGATCGCCCACATGGACCGGCACGATATGGCTGCCATGATCGATAATCGGCAGTCCCAGCCCGCGCAGGCGCAGTTTCAGGATGCTGGCATGTTCCTGCTGCTTGTCGCGCAGATGTTGCGCGCCCTTCAGGTGCTCGACTGATGCAGCGGCCCCGGCGGCAACCGCAGGCGGCAGCGAGGTCGTGAAAATGAAGCCCGGCGCGTAGGACCGGACGGCATCGCACATCTTCGCAGATGCCGCGATATATCCGCCCATCACGCCATAAGCCTTGGCCAGCGTGCCGTTGATGATGTCGATCCGGTCCATCAGACCGTCACGCTCGGCCACGCCCGCACCGCGCGGGCCATACATGCCGACGGCGTGGACTTCGTCGATATAGGTCAGCGCGCCGAATTCATCGGCCAGATCGCAGATTTTCGCAATCGGGCCGAAATCGCCATCCATCGAATAGATCGATTCAAAGGCGATCAGCTTGGGCGCGGCGGGATCATCGGCTTCCATCAGCTCGCGCAGATGGGCGACATCATTATGGCGAAAGATGCGCTTTGCCCCACCATTGCGACGCACGCCTTCGATCATCGAGGCATGGTTCAGCGCGTCGGAATAGATGATCAGCCCGGGAAACAGCTTGGGCAGGGTCGAAAGCGTTGCATCATTGGCGATATAGGCCGAGGTGAAGATCAGCGCGGCCTCTTTCTGGTGCAGATCGGCCAGCGTCGCCTCCAGCCGCCGGTGATACACCGTGGTGCCGGAAATGTTACGCGTGCCGCCCGAGCCGGCGCCTGTCGCGTCAAGCGCTTCATGCATCGCGTTCAGCACCGCCGGGTTCTGCCCCATGCCCAGATAGTCATTGCCGCACCAGACCACGATATCCTGTTGCTGTCCGTCCGGCCGGGTCCAGACGGCGCGCGGAAAATGGTTCTTGCGACGTTCGATATCGATGAACGTCCGGTAGCGCCCTTCGTCGTGCAAACGGTTCAGGGCAACATCAAGTGCAGCAACGTAGTCCAAGACCTTCTCCTCGCCAACCAGCTGGGTGAGTCCGTGATCGATTAAACGGTTCCGCCCGACAGGGCAATCACACAGTGCCTATTCTATAGTCTTACCCAGACAGCAAAACCTCAGAACATGACTTAGATCAAATCCTGCAATCTGAATATCTCTGGATGGCGACCGCGACCGCGTGTCGCGATCTGGCCGGATATGTGAGCCGCGATCGCGACTACCCAGGCCCAAGCGCGTTACTGCGGCATGATTTCCAGAACAATCGCGCATTCCTCACCCCCGTTGCGGGCCGCATTGCATCCCTCAAGGGCCGCGGCGCGCGCTTCTTCAAGATCGGGCAGGTCACCGATTGCCACAGCCGATTCGACCGGGATGCCGTCGCGGACGAAGCCTTCATCCGGCGCCACGGCAAGGGCGGCATATCTGCCGGTTTCAGGCACGAACAGGGCCAGCGCTTCGGGGCTCTGACCGACGGTGCGCAGGATAGCCGCCTCATCCGCAGTCAGGAACGGATGCAGGATGACCGAGACGCTGGCATCCTGCAGGTCGTAGTGTTCGACCTCTTGTGCGGCGGCGACGGTGGCAGCGCCGGCCAGCACAAGCGCCGGGATGAAGTTTCTGAGCATGTGAACCTCCGGATTCGTAAATCTTTGTTGTGTTTATAACTGTTTCGACAGTTCTGGACAGCCCGGAACGCTCTGTTACGTTGCGACCGTCATTGCCAGAAGGAAGCTCACATGTCTCACGATCTCGATGCTGTTCTGTCCCGGATAGATCAGGACCTGCCGCAAAGCCTTGATCGGTTGTATGATTTGTTGCGCATTCCCTCCATCTCGACCGACCCGGCGCATGATGGCGATGTCGCGCGCGCGGCGGACTGGCTGGTGCAGGACCTTGACAGCATTGGGTTTTCTGCGCGCGCCGACGAAACGGCGGGTCATCCGATGGTCGTGGCGCAAGGCGGATCGGACGACGGACCGCATCTGTTGTTCTACGGCCATTATGACGTGCAGCCGGTTGACCCGCTGGACCTGTGGGACCGCCCCCCTTTTGAACCGGAACTGCAGGACACGCCAAACGGAAAAGTGATCCGGGCGCGGGGCGCGTCGGATGACAAGGGCCAGTTGATGACCTTTGTCGAAGCCTGCCGCGCCTGGGTCGCGGTGCATGGCAGCCTGCCGGTCAAACTGACCTTCTGCCTGGAAGGGGAAGAGGAAAGTGGCTCGCCCTCGCTGGTGCCATATCTGAAAGCGAATCGCGACGCGCTGCGCGCCGATCTGGCGCTGATCTGCGATACGGGCCTGTTCGACGCGCAGACACCTGCCATCACGACCATGCTACGCGGACTTCTGGGCGAAGAAGTTGTCATTCAGGGACCGGATCGCGACCTGCATTCCGGCATGTTCGGCGGAGCGGCCATGAACCCGGCGCGCGTGCTGGCGCGCATTCTGGCCGATCTGCATGACGATCAGGGGCGCATCATGGTGCCGGGCTTCTACAATGGCGTGCCCGAAATCGACGAGGGTATCCGCGCGCAATGGGACGGGCTTGGGTTCGACGCCGAGGCGTTTCTGGGGTCAGTCGGATTGAAACACCCTGCCGGAGAGGCCGGGCGCAGCGCGTTGGAGATGATCTGGGCGCGTCCGACATGCGAGATCAACGGCATGATCTCGGGCTATACCGGCGCAGGGTTCAAGACCGTGCTGCCCGCGCGCGCCTCGGCCAAGGTCAGCTTCCGGCTGGTGGGCCAACAGGACCCCCACGCCCTGCGCGACGCCTTCCGCGCCTTTGTGCGGGCGCGCGTGCCAGCGGATTGTTCGGTCGAGTTTGTCGAGCATGGCGCCTCGCCGGCATCGGTGATGGAAACCGGGCACCCGGCCTTTGAGGCCGCGCGTCAGGCGCTGAGCGCGGAATGGCCCAAACCGGCGGCCTTTGTCGGCTCTGGCGGGTCCATCCCGATTGCGGGCTATTTCAAATCCATCCTTGATATGGATTCCATGCTGGTCGGCTTTGCCAAGGATGATGACCAGATACACTCGCCAAATGAAAAGTATGATCTGGACAGCTTTCACCGCGGTATCCGGTCTTGGGCGCGGATTCTGGACGCGGTGGCAAAAGGTTGAGCAGCAATCCTCTTGCATTGCCTGAATTCGGCCAGAACCTGCGTGATGCAGGTTTTGTGCAAGATCCCTACGCCGCCTACGATCAGATGCGCGCCCTGGGTCCACTGGTCTGGTGGCACGAATACAACATGCCCTGTGCTGTCAGCCATGCCAGCGCGAATGCCATCCTGCGCGATCGCCGCTTCGGGCGCACCCCGCCCGAGCCACAGGAACACCCCCCGCATCTGGCCCCCTTTTACGCGGTCGAGGCGCATTCCATGCTGGAACTGGAACCCCCGCGCCACACCCGCCTGCGCGGGCTGGTGCTGCGGGCCTTCACCTCGCGCCGGATCGCGGGGCTGACGCCAGAGATTGACGCGCTGGCCCATCGGCTGATCGACGAACTGCCCGATGGTCCCTTTGACCTGATCGACCGCTTTGCCCAGCCGCTTCCGGTCATCATCATCGCGCGGCTGCTGGGTGTACCGGAATCCATGGCGCCGGACCTGCTGCGCTGGTCACATGCGATGGTGGCCATGTATCGCGCCGGGCGCAGCCGCACGGAGGAAGAGCGTGCCGTCGCCGCCACCAGGGATTTCGTGGCCTTTCTGCGCGACTATATCGAACAGCGCCGAGCCGAGCCGCGCGACGACCTGATCACCCATCTGATCGCCGCCGAAGAAGATGGCGCAAAGCTTTCCACGGATGAAATGATCTCGACCTGCATCCTGCTTCTCAATGCCGGGCATGAGGCCACGGTCCATTCGCTGGGTAATGCGGTCAAGACGCTGTTGCAGACGGGCCATTACCCGGCCCAGCCGACCGATGCGCTGGTCGAGGAATGCCTGCGCTACGATCCGCCGCTGCATCTGTTCACACGCTGGGCTTACACGGATATCGACGTCATGGGGCGCATCATCCCCAAGGGCACGCAACTGGCCTGCCTGCTGGGCGCCGCCAATCGCTGTCCGCGCCACTGGGATCAGCCCGACCGGTTCGACCCTGGGCGCATCGCCAAGCCGAATCTGGCCTTTGGCGCGGGGCTGCATTTCTGCCTTGGCGCGCCCCTTGCCCGGCTGGAACTGCACTGTGCGCTGGACGTGCTGGGCCAGCGGTTGCCGCGCCTGCGCCTGACCGAGCGACCCGTCTATGCCGATATTTTCCATTTCCACGGGCTGGAGGCGCTGTGGGTGGCGCCAGACTAGGCCCTTTCCCTTGCACCCAAGGCGGATATGTTCCAGATGGGGCAAACAACGCGAGTGCCCTGACAGGCGCAGTAGGATGGATATATGCGGGACGACAATATGACGGCAGCGAACAAACCAACCGAAGACATCCTTGTGCGCGATGTCTTTGGCATCGATTCCGACATGAAGGTCAAAGGCTTTGCCGAGGCTTCGGACCGGGTGCCCGCGATTGACCCGACTTACAAGTTCGACCCCGATACCACGCTCGCGATTCTGGCGGGCTTTGCCTATAATCGCCGCGTGATGATCCAGGGCTATCACGGCACCGGCAAATCCACCCATATCGAACAGGTCGCCGC
>REDZ01000078.1 GCA_007695345.1 Paracoccaceae bacterium
AGCGCAAAGATCAGCGACGGTATCGCCATCAGCACATCCACCAGCCGCGAAAGGCCCTGATCCAGCCAGCCGCCTACCGTGGCCGCCAAGAGCCCCAGGACCGACCCGATCAGAAATGCCAGTGCCGTGGTGGCAAAGGCAATCCCCACTGTATTGCGCGTGCCGTAGACCATGCGGCTGAACATGTCGCGACCCAGCGCGTCCGTGCCCAGCCAGTGGGTCGAGGACCAGGGCATGAACTGGCTGCCGATGACCGCGCGTTCAGGAAAGGGCGCGATGACCGGGGCCAGCAGGGCGATGACAAGGTAGATCAGGATCACCAGCATGCCGAAACACGCGGTCAGCGGCGCATTGCGCAGCGCGCGCTGCATGTTGCCGCGCGTGAGCATGGTCGCCAGCGCGCGAAAACCCCGTGCCGCTGCGACAGACACGGCAAGAAAGGCAGCCAATGCGATGAAGAATGTCAGGAGTGTCATGGCGCGCCCCTCACTTGCGATGCATCAGACGCGGATTCGACAGGGTCGAGATCACATCGGCTGCAAGGTTCAGGAGCACATAGGCCGCCGCAAAGATCAGCGCGATGGCCTGCACGACGGGGATATCGCGGCGCGACACGCTGTCGACCATCAACTGCCCGAGGCCCGGATAGACGAACACCACCTCGACCACCACCACGCCGGTGATCAGATAGGCCAGGTTCAGCGCGACCACATTGGCAATGGGCGCGATGGCATTGGGCAGCGCGTGGTGCACGATCACGCGCGAGGGGCGCATCCCCTTCAGGCGCGCCATCTCGATATAGGGGCTCGACAGCAGGTTGATGATCGCGGCGCGGGTCATGCGCATCATATGCGCGGTCACGACCAGCGTCAGCGTCAGCGCGGGCAGAAAGGCGCGATAAAGCTTTTCGCCCAGATCCGCGCTGGCGGGCATCCGCGCCATGGATGGAAAATAGCCGCCCTGCGCCAGCACGAAGATCAGGATATAGGCGACAAAGAATTCGGGGAAGGAAATCGCGCTGAGCGCAGTCGAATTGGCCACGCGGTCAAACAGAGAATTGCGCCACAGCGCGACCAGAACGCCCAATGTCAGCGCCAGCGGCACGGCCATGGCGGCCGCATAGATCGCAAGGAAAAAGGTATTGCCCAGCCGCGACAGGATCATGTCCGACACGGGCCGCCCCCTTTGCGCCAGCGATGTGCCGAAATCACCCTGCAGCACGCCGAACAGCCAGTTGGTGTAACGCACGACAACCGGCTGATCGAGGTCCAGTTCGCGCCGGATGGCCGCGACAGCCTCGGGGGTGGCGGCCTGCCCCAGAACGGCCTGCGCGAAATCCCCAGGCAGCAGCTCTGTCGCGCCGAAGATGATGATGGACACCACGAATAACGTCAGCAGGCCAAGACCCAGCCGCTGTGCGATCATGCGCCAGACATGCGCCATGTCGCCTCCCTCCTGTGATTCTTGCCGCGATGTCTTTGTGCATCGCTGAACGAAAAACCCCGGCGCCGCGTGTGGGCGCCGGGGTGAAATCAGTCCCCGATCAGGCGAACCACCACCGTTCGGTGGCGCGCACCCCGTCAAGTGTGGTGTTGGCACCGATCTGATCCGGCGTCACGACGTTATCCGCCGTGGCCATCACATAATCCGAGAACATCGGGATCACGATGGACCCCTCATCGCGCACGATCTGCTGCATGTCGACATACATCTCGCGGCGCAGGTCCTCATCCAGTTCCGACCGTGCGGTGCGCAGCAATTCGTCGAAACGCTCATTCTCCCAGAAGCCATCATTCCAGGGCGCACCTGCGGCAAAGGCGGTCGAGAACATCCAGTCCTCGGTCGGACGCCCACCCCAGTAGACGGCAGTGAAAGGCTTGACCATCCAGACATTGGACCAGTAGCCATCCGACGGCTCGCGCACCGGGTTGATGGTGATGCCCGCCTCGGCCGCGCTTTCGGAAAACAGCACCGCTGCATCCACTGCGCCCGAGAACGCTGCATCAGAGGCCGACAGATCGACAGTCAGGCTGTCGAGGCCCGCCTGTTCCAGGTGATAGCGCGCACGATCCGGGTCGAACTCGCGCTGTTCCAGATCATCGGCGTGGAACCGGTTGGACCGCCCGATCGGATGGTCATTGCCCACTACGCCAAAGCCCGACAGCACAGTATCGACCAATTGCTGCCGGTTGACCCCGTATTTCAGCGCCAGACGCACATTATTGTCAGTGAACGGGTCGGCGCGGCTGTCCATGGCAAAGGTGTAATGCTGCGTGCCCGAGACCGATATGATATTCGCGCCGGCGCGCTCCAGCATATGGATGGTGTTCAGGTCGGGCCGGTCGATCACATCGACCTCGCCCGTGATCAGCGCATTCTGGCGCGCAGCGGAATCGAGGATCGCATACAGTTCCACCCGGTCGAACCACGCATGGTCAGACTTCCAGTAATCGGGGTTGCGCGTCATCAGACATTCGACACCCGGCTCGAAACTTTCCAGCATGTAGGGGCCGCAGCCGATCCCGTTCTGGAAATTGATCCGCCCATCCTCGGCCGGCAGGATCGGCAGGTGATAATCCGACAGGATGAAGGGGAAATCGGCATCGCCCGCTTCCAGCGTGATGATCACGACATGATCACCATCAGTCGCGATATCGGTGATCGCCTCGACAATCGGTCCGGCAGCCGATCCGCTGTCCTCGCCCCGATGGTGGTTGAGCGACGCGACCACATCCTCGGCCACGACATCCCGGCCATCATGATAGGTCACACCCTCGCGCAGCCTGAAGGTCCAGGTGGCCGCGTCGGAAGACGCTTCCCAGCTTTCGGCCAGTTCCGGCTGAAGCTGGCCATCAGGACCGATGACAGTCAGGTAATTGTGCAGCGAATTGCCCATGACCTGCACAAAGGCCTGATCCCAAAGCGCCGGGTTCAGCGTGTCCGAGGTCGCGCCGTGGCCAAAGCCGACACGGAACGTGCCGCCGCGCCGTGGCTCGGCCATTGCCTTGCGGTAGCTTGCCGGCAGGATCAGCCCGGCTGCCGTGACACTCCCCGCCGATTTCAGCAGCCCGCGACGTGTGATCCCGCGTGATCTGGATCCGTTCATCATAGGTTTTCTCCCGTTGTGATGGCGCTTTGTTTATTTGGGTTGCGCCGGTTTGCACATGGTTGTCCGGTCGATGCGCCCGTGGCACCGACAGCAACACCTTTGCAGGTCTGGATGACGCTACAATGTCACCTTAGACCGGGCTGGGCAAGCCTTCAGGCATGTTGCGCGCGGATCAGTCACGCCTGAAACGCCGCGCCTCGGCCAGCAGACCTGCCAGTACCGGGGTATGCGGTTCGCGCCATGGTGCGATCAGCCCGACCTGTTTTGCGCCCCCCTCACCCCGGATGGGCACGGCCGCCAGCCCCGGCGCCCCCGCAAAAAGATCCGCCGTATGCGCATTGACGATGCTGACCCATGGCCCGGCCTGCACATGCGCCACCAGCGCCATCACCGAGTTCGATTCCATCTGCGGGCTGGTCGTGATCTGCATGGCGGCAAGCTCGGCATTGATGATGCGCCGGTTCTGCATGTCGCCCGTCAGCAGGCACAGTGGCAGATCGCCCAGTTCGCCCCAGCCCAGCGCCTTGCGCGCCGCCAGCGGATGGTCGGGGCGGGTCAGCAAAAGATAGCTCTCGGTGTAAAGCGGCTCGGTCACGACGCGTCCCAGCGGCTCGTTATCCAGATAGCTGACACCCGCATCCAGTTGCAGCTTGTCGATCTGCTCCAGGATCTCGATGGAAGACCGCGACAGGATTTCGATACGCACATTCGGGTGGGCGCGCAGATAGGGGCCGGTCAGCCCCGCGATCATCGGCAGCGCCGTGGGCACGACACCCAGCCGCAGATTGCCCGACAGCCCGTGACGCGCCGCGCGCATTTCCTCGCGCAGGGTGCGGGCATCGCCCACGATCCGCGTGGCCCAGTCCAGCACGCGCGCGCCTTCGGGCGTCAGGCCCTGATAGCGCGCGCCGCGAAAGACCAGCTGCACGCCCAACTCGCCCTCCAACTGCTTCAGCGCCGCCGAGAGCGAGGGCTGCGTGATCCCCAGCCGCTCTGCCGCGCGGCCGAAATGGCGCGCATCGGCCAGCGTGATGAACATTTCCAGACGGTCGAGCATGAGGGCCCCGAGGCACAGTTGCGCATATTCTGGGCCGCAAGTGGCGGCGGGGCAAGGCATTCTCGCGCAGCCATCTTGTTCCGCCCCCTGCCGCGCCTTACATGAGGCGCCATGTCAAAGCTTATCCCCTTTCTCAAGCGCAAACCCGTTGTGGCCGTGATCCGGCTGCAGGGGATCATTGCCGCCAGTTCCTCGCCCGGACGCCTGAATGACCAGAGCCTCGCGCCCCTGATCGAGACCGCCTTTCGCCGTGGCAAGCCGCACGCGGTCGCGCTGGTCATCAACTCTCCCGGCGGCAGCCCGGTGCAAAGCGCGCTGATCGCGGCGCGTATCCGGCGGCTGGCCGAGAAACACGAGCTCCCCGTCCATGCCTTTGTCGAGGATGTGGCGGCCTCGGGCGGGTATTGGCTGGCCACGGCGGCTGATGACATCACGGTGGATGCCAATTCCATTGTCGGGTCGATCGGCGTCATCTCTGCCGGGTTCGGGCTGCATGAGTTCATCACCCGCTACGGGATCGAGCGGAGGGTCTATACGTCGGGCAAGTCGAAATCGCAGCTTGACCCGTTCCGCCCCGAAAACCCCGAGGATGTCGCGCGGCTGCGCGCGCTTCAGGATCAGGTGCACAAGAACTTCATCGCGCAGGTTCAATCGCGGCGCGGCGCCAAGCTGCCCGACGAGGATCTGTTCACGGGCGAGTTCTGGGACGGCACACGCGCAGTCGAACTGGGGCTGGCCGACAGTCTGGGGCAGATGGTGCCCGCGCTGGAAGCGCGCTATGGCGAGAAACTGCGCTACCGCGTCTATGGCCAGCGCCGCCCCCTGTTGTCGCGGCTGGGCCTGTCGCTGATGGGCGATGCCATGGCGCTGGCCGAGGAACGCGCGCTTTACGCGCGCTTCGGGCTGTAGTGCCATGATCATACGCATCGTCATCGCCTTTCTGGTGTTCATGATCGTGATGGGCGCGATCCAGAAATGGCTGAACCCCAACCACAAGACCCCACTGGACCGGCTGCGCAGCACCAAGCTGCCCCGACCACGCAAATGCCGGTCCTGCGGCAGGTTCCTGCTGGGGGGCGATGATTGCCGCTGCAAGGGCCGTTAGGCGATGTTGCTTGATCTGGCGCTGGTCGCCGCCGGCCTGACAGTCTTGCTGCTGGCAGGCGACCTGCTGGTGCGCGGCGCGGCCAATCTGGCGCTGCGGCTGGGGATACCGGCGCTGATGGTGGGGCTGACAGTGGTGGCCTTTGGCACCTCGGCCCCGGAATTGCTGGTGACCATCAAGGCTGTCCTGTCCGATGCGGACGGGCTGGCGCTGGGCAATGTCGTTGGATCCAACATAGCCAATATCCTGCTGGTGATCGGGCTGCCCGCGCTGATTGCGCCCATGCTGATCGGACGCGCCTATCTGCGTGACTACCTGATCATGCTGGCCGCCACGGCGTTGTTCGGCGCGCTGGCCACGACCGGGGCCATCGACCGCTGGCAGGCGCTGGTGCTGCTGGCGGGGTTCGCGCTGTTCATGGCCGATTCGATCCGCCGGGGCCGCCGCGCCCGCGCCGCGAATGCTGACCTTCCGGCGATCGAGGCGCAAACCGGCCTGCCCAGGCTGATCCTGTTTCTGGCGCTGGGCCTGATCGGCCTGCCGCTGGGGGCAAATCTGCTGGTCGGCGGGGCCGTCAGCATTGCTGCCAGTCTGGGGGTGTCCGATGTGATGATCGGCCTGACCATCGTGGCCGTCGGCACCTCGCTGCCCGAACTGGCCACCACAGTGATGGCCGCCATCCGCCGCGAAGGGGGGGTGGCGCTGGGCAACATCATCGGCTCCAACATCTTCAACCTGCTGCTGATCCTGGGCGTGGCGGGCCTGTTCGGACGCGTGGACATGCCTGCGCAGATGCTGGTGCTGGATTTCTGGGTGATGCTGGCAGCGGCGCTTGTCCTCGCGCCCTTCCTCTGGCGCCGCGCCGCTGTGGGGCGTATTGCGGCGATGGCCTTGCTCTTGGCCTATGCGGGCTACATCTGGTCACTGACAGTGATCGGGGGGTGATATATGGCACGGGCATTGGTCACAGGGGCGGCGAAACGGCTGGGACGGTCGATGGCGCTCTATCTCGCGCAGCGCGGTCATGACGTTGCGCTGCATTACGCCAGCTCAGGGACCGAGGCCGGAAGCGTGGCCGCCGAGATCACCGCGCTGGGCCGCAAGGCCGTCTGTCTGCAAGCGGATCTGCTGGATGAAGCTTCCGTTGCGGCGCTGATCGACCGGGCGGCAGCGGGGCTGGGCGGGCCGCTGGGCGTCCTGGTCAACAACGCCTCGATCTTCGAGCAGGACAGCATCGCGACCGCCACGCGCGACAGTTGGGACCGGCACATGATGTCGAACCTGCGCGCACCATTCATGCTGACACAGGCCTTCGCCGCGCAATGCCCGTCCCCCTTGACAGATGCACAGGGCGAACCCGTGGCGCAAGGGCTGGTCGTCAATATGATCGACCAGAAAGTGCGCAAGCTGACCCCGCAGAACATGACCTATTCCATCGCCAAGCTGGGGCTGTGGGGCTTTACGCAACTGGCCGCGCAGGACCTGGGGCCGCGCATCCGCGTCAACGCCATCGGGCCCGGTCCGACCCTGCAGGCCGCCGACCAACCGGCACAAGCCTATCGCGACAGCCGCGAAAGCACGGTCCTGCAGCGCGGCGCGAACCCGTCCGACATTACTGCAGCGCTTGGCTTTTTTCTGGACGCCCCGGCGGTTACAGGGCAACTCTTGTGCATTGATGGGGGCCAGCATCTGACCTGGCAGACCCCGGATGTGCTGGCAGAAACAGGCCATCTGGTATGAGCATAGCGCTCAAGTTGTGCACTGTTCACAAACCTGTCACGGAACTGAGATGTTTTCTTCATGATTTTCATGCGCTTGGTGCTAGCGAAATGATTATAACAATAAAATCATATGGTTATATTTTTGCCTATTTTTTGTGCATACTGTCGAATACCCGTTGCCCCATAGGAAATTCCGCCCGATCCAGCCGCTCTCCACAGAGTTATCCACAGATTTCGTGGACAGGATTCGAGTTGCAGGGGGCGTGAAAACATTGCAGCCGTACCCAGAATCACGCACATCCTGAGCCCATGAGCACACCGACCGATCCGCCGATGACCGACGCCCCCGCCCTGCGCGGTCACGCCTGCATTCAGGACTATCTGCGCCAGCTTGACAACTCGCCCGGCGTGTACCGCATGCTGAACGAGAAATCCGAAGTGTTGTATGTTGGCAAGGCCCGCAATCTGCGCGCGCGGGTCTCGAATTACGCGCGGCCTTCGGGGCATTCGGCGCGCATCGCGCGGATGATATCCGAAACCGCATCGATGATGTTCCTGAGCACGCGCACCGAAACCGAAGCGCTGTTGCTTGAACAGAACCTCATCAAGCAATTGAAGCCGCGCTACAATGTGCTGTTGCGCGACGACAAGAGCTTTCCCTATATCCTGCTGCCGCGGGACCATGCCTTTCCACAATTGCGCAAGCATCGCGGGCGGCGCGCGACAAAGGGCAGCTATTTCGGCCCCTTCGCATCGGCCGGCGCGGTCAATCGCACGCTCAACCAGTTGCAGCGCGTCTTTCTGCTGCGCAACTGCACGGATTCGGTGTTCAACAGCCGCACCCGCCCCTGCCTGCTCTATCAGATCAAGCGCTGTAGCGCGCCCTGCGTAGGGTACATTTCCGAACATGACTATGCCGGGCTGGTCAAGGATGCAGAACGCTTCCTGTCCGGCAAAAGCACGAAAATTCAAGCGCAACTAGCTGAAGAAATGACCAAAGCTGCCGAGGCGATGGAATTCGAGCGCGCCGCCGCGCTGCGTGACCGAATCCGCGCACTTACCAATGTTCAACAAAATCAGGGAATCAACCCCCGCACCGTGACAGAGGCCGATATCATTGCAGTGCATCTGGAAAAGGGCCAGGCCTGTGTGCAGGTCTTCTTCATCCGCGCGAACCAGAGTTGGGGGAATCGCGATTTCTACCCTGCCACAGGCGCCGGGGCCGAAGAACCCGAGATCCTCGAAGCCTTTATCGCGCAATTCTATGATGGAAAGGAGCCGCCGCGCCTTGTGCTGACATCGCATGGTATCGACAATCCGGACCTGATGGCCGGGCTTCTGGCCGACCGTGCGGGCCGCAAGGTCGAGATTGCCTGCCCTCAGCGGGGCGAAAAGGCCGAACTGGTCGAGAACGCGCTGCGCAATGCGCGCGAGGCGCTGGCCATGCGCATGGCCTCTTCCGCCGCGCAGTCGCGGCTGCTGGAGGGGCTGGCCGAGGCTTTTGGCCTCGACAGCCCGCCCGAGCGGGTCGAGGTCTATGACAACAGCCATATTCAGGGCAGCGATGCCGTGGGTGCCATGATCGTGGCCGGGCGCGAGGGTTTCGTGAAAAGCCAGTATCGCAAATTCAACATCCGGGGCGACGGTATCACGGCGGGCGATGATTTCGGCATGATGAAGGAAATGCTGACCCGTCGCTTCGAGCGCCTGCTGAAAGAAGACCCGGACCGCGAGGGGGAAACCTGGCCCGATCTGCTGCTGATCGACGGGGGCGCGGGGCAAGTTTCTGCCGTTGCAGGCATTCTGGCCGATCTGGGGGTCGAGGATATTCCCGTGATCGGCGTTGCAAAGGGCATCGACCGCGATGCGGGCAAGGAAGAGTTCCACCGCCCCGGCAGCCGCCCCTTCGCGCTGCGCCACAATGACCCGGTGCTCTACTTCGTCCAGCGCCTGCGGGATGAGGCGCATCGCTTCGCCATCGGCACCCATCGGGCGAAACGCGCGAAATCTGTCAGCGCCTCGCCGCTCGATGACATTCCGGGCGTGGGTGCGGGGCGCAAACGCGCGCTGCTGGCGCATTTCGGTTCGGCCAAGGCCGTATCGCGCGCAGGGCTGGCCGATCTGCAGGCGGTGGACGGCATCTCGGCCGCGCTGGCACAAGTGATCCACGACCATCTGAACGCGAGGTAGTGCCATGCGCATCGTTATCCTGTCTGGCGCCGGGCTGTCCGCCGAAAGCGGGCTTGGCACCTTTCGCGATGTGGGCGGGATATGGCAGAAATACGATCTGGAAGATGTCGCGACACCCGAAGGCTATGCCCGCGACCCCGCGCTGGTGCATCAATTCTACAACGCCCGGCGCGCCAATTGCCTGCAGGCCAGCCCCAATGCCGCCCATCACGCCCTTGCAGATTTGCAACAATCTGGCCTGGCAGAGGTGACGCTTGTCACGCAGAATATCGACGACCTTCTGGAACGGGCCGGGGCGCGCGATGTGGTGCATATGCATGGTGAGCTGCGCCGCGCGCTATGCGCGTCCTGCGGGCACAGATGGGACGCACCCGACACCATGTCCCCTGACACCGCCTGCCCTGCCTGTGGCGCGACGCGCGCGCGCCCGGATATCGTCTGGTTCGGGGAAATCCCTTATCACATGGACCGGATCGCAGAGGCGCTGGAAGGGGCCGATCTGTTCGTGGCCATCGGCACATCCGGCGCGGTCTATCCGGCTGCGGGCTTCGTGCAGGAGGCGCGCGCGCAGGGCGTGCGCACGTTGGAGCTGAACCTGGATCCGTCAGAGACATCGGCGCTGTTCGACGACACCCGCCTTGGACCAGCCACCGAGATCGTGCCAGCCTGGGTCGCAGAGTTGCGCCGCGCGCGCGCCTAATGCCCCAGGATCTGGCTGAGGAACAGTTTCGTCCGCTCTGATTTCGGGTTTTTGAAGAACTCGGTCGGGCGGTTCTGTTCCACGATCTGGCCCTGATCCATGAAGATCACGCGGTTCGCCACCGCCTGCGCAAAGCCCATCTCATGGGTCACGCAGATCATGGTCATCCCCTCTTCGGCAAGCTGGATCATCGTGTCCAGCACTTCCTTGATCATCTCGGGGTCCAGCGCCGAGGTCGGTTCATCAAACAGCATGATACGCGGGCGCATGCAGAGTGACCGCGCAATCGCCACGCGCTGTTGTTGCCCGCCGGACAGTTGCCCCGGATATTTCAGCGCCTGTTCCGGGATCTTGACCTTTTCGAGGAAATGCATCGCAATTTCCTCGGCCTCTTTCTTGGGTGTCTTGCGCACCCAGATCGGGGCCAGTGTGCAGTTTTCAAGGATCGTCAGATGCGGGAATAGATTGAAATGCTGGAACACCATCCCGACCTCGGACCGCACCTTGTCGATATTCTTCAGATCGCTGGTCAGTTCGGTCCCGTCCACGATGATCTGGCCGGCCTGATGTTCCTCCAGCCGGTTGATGCAGCGGATCAGCGTTGATTTTCCCGAGCCTGACGGCCCGCAAATAACGATCCGCTCGCCGCGATTCACGGTCATGTCGATGTCGCGCAGCACATGAAAGCTGCCAAACCATTTATTCATGCCCGTGATCTGGATGGCGATTTCATCCGAGACCTTCATCTGGCTGATGTCGATCTTGCGATCGACAGGCATTTCGACGACAGGTTCGCTCATGCTGGCATCCTTTCGTTAACGGTGATCGGTTTTCAGCTTGCGCTCCAGATACATCGAGTAGCGCGAGATGCCGAAACAGAAGAGGAAGAACAGCGCCCCGATGAAGATGAACAGCTCCCAGTAGATGCCATTCCAGTCGGTATCGGCGCGGATTGCGTTGGACAGTCCGATCGGGTCCAGAAGCCCGATGAACACCACCAGCGTCGTATCCTTGAACAGCCCGATAAAGGTGTTCACGATGCCGGGGATCGAGATTTTCAGCGCCTGCGGCATGATGATCAGGCGCTGCGCTTTCCAGTAATCCAGGCCCAGCGCATCGGCGGCCTCGTACTGGCCGCGCGGCAGGGCAGCAAGGCCACCACGGATCACCTCGGCCATATAGGCGGCGGCAAACAGCGTGACCATGATGATCACCCGCAGGATCAGATCAAAGCTGGTGCCCGGCGGCAGGAAGTAGTTCAGCAGCAACGAGGCCGTGAACAGCAGCGTGATCAGCGGCACGCCGCGGATGAATTCGATGAAGATCACGCAGACCGACTTGACGAACACCATGTCCGATTGCCGCCCCAGCGCCAGCAATATGCCCAGCGGCAGCGACAGCGAGATGCCCGTCACCCCGATCACGAGCGAGATCAGGAATCCGCCGAACCGATCCGAGCGGACGAATTCCAGCCCGATGGGCAGCACCGAACTCAGGCCCGCGTTGAAGGGCTGAGCGAGGAACAGCCACCAGAAGATCGGGGCCAGCACGGCTGCAAAGACGGCCAGCAACCCGTTGACCCGGCGCGCAAAGACAAAGGCCACAAAACCCGCGACAAACCCCAGCGCCGCGCTGACCGGCAGCCAGATCGACCCCCCCCAGAGCAGGTGATAGGCCACGAACGGGTAGGCCGCCGAGACATACAACAGCTTGCGCGGCAGGTTGGTGAACAACACTGGCGCGAGCGAGGCCAGCAGCAGCACAAAGGCCAGTGTCGGGCGCCAGTAATGCTGCGACGGATAGAAGCCGAACAACAACTGGTGCCAGCGGTCATTGATGACAGCAAAACAGGCGCCCGGCGTGCCGTCCAGGATTTCGCGGCATTCGCGCAGCGATCCCGCATTCCAGATCGTGTTCAACAGCCACGGCCCGATTGCCGCCAGCGCCCACCAGATGACCAGCAGCGAAAGCACCGTCAGGACCGAGTTCAGCCAGCCGGAGAACAGGTTTTCGCGCAGCCACTTGACCGCACCCTTTTCCGTGATCGGGGGCGTCTGCTCGGGCAGCATGGTATCGCGGACATAGGCAACGGTGTGGGCTTCGATGTTGCTCATCCTACCGCTCCTTCAGCTTGACGCGCGAGTTATACACATTCATGCCGCCAGAGATGGTCAGGCTGATGGCAAGATAGATCAGCATCATCAGCATCATCCCTTCCAGCTCGCGCCCGGTCTGGTTGATGGTGATGCCCCCCAGCGTCGAGCGCAGGTCCATATACCCCACTGCCAGCCCCAGCGAGGTGTTCTTGGTGATGTTGAGATATTGTGAAATCAGCGGCGGGATGATCACCCGCAGCGCCTGCGGCAGGATGATCAGCCGCATCGTCTTGCCCGGCTGCAGCCCCAACGCAAAGGCGGCTTCGGTCTGCCCGCGCGAGATCGCCAGGATGCCCGAGCGCACATTCTCGGCGACAAAGGCGCCAGTATAGATGCCCAGTCCCAGCCACATCGCGATCAGCGAATTGCGCAGATGCGTGCCGCCACTGAAATTGAAACCCGTCAGTTCCGGATAGTCCAGATGCGCCCCCAACAGGAAGAAATACAGCGCCAGCGGCCCGACAAGGATCAGGATGGATTTCCACCATGTCTTGGGGCGCACGCCCGTCGCGTTCTGCACCCGCGTGGCGTGATTGATCAGCAGCTTGTTGGCCCAGATGGACCCGGCCACGATAAAGATGACCAGTATCCAGGAAATCGAGGGCGACACCGGCCCGATGGTCAGCGTGCCAAGGTCACGCGCGAACATGATCGCGGGCACATAGACCCCGCGATTGGTGACCGCGACAGCGTCGTTGAACAGCATGCTCGATGCCGGGTCATCCCCGCGAAAGGCGGACGGGGCGGGCATCGCTTCGGTCATGATGGCGCCGAAGATCAGGATCCACAGAAGCGTCGGGATGTTGCGAAACACCTCGACATAGACCGTCATCAGCCGCCCGACGATCCAGTTGTTCGACAGCCGCAGAACACCTGCGATCACACCCAGCACCGTGGCCAGCACACAGGCCATAACGGCCAGAATCAGCGTGTTCAACAGCCCCACAAGCGCGGCGCGGCCATGGGTCATCTGGCTGTTATATTCGATGGGGCGCTGGCTGATGTCATAGCCAGCAGGGTTGCCCAGGAAGGCAAAGCTGAAATCCTTGCCCTGCGCGCGCAGGTTGTTGACCGTGTTATCGATCAGCCAGGCCGCGCCCAGCATCAGCAGGAACAGAAAGAACACCTGTATCGTGATCGACCGGTAACGCTGGTCATAGAGCAGCATGCTCAGGGTGAACCCCTTTTTCGGCGGGGTCGTGGATACTCGCTGTTCGGTCGTTGTTGACATCACACTCTCCCGACGCCGGGTCGATCAACCGCGCGCCACATCCTGTCGTCTCGGTCAGGGGGGTTGAGAGAAAAGACGCGCGCCGGGGGCGCGCGTCTTGCCTTCAGATCAGCGGAAGGGAGGGGCGTAGATCAGCCCGCCCTGGGTCCATTGCGCGTTCAGCCCGCGCGCCAGCCCGATGGGGGTCTGCTCGCCGATATTGGCGGCAAAAATCTCGCCATAATTGCCGCTGGCGGCAATCGCGCGCACGGCCCAATCGGAATCAAGGCCCAGCATGTCACCAAAATCACCTTCGGACCCCAGCAGGCGATTGATTTCGGGGCTGTCGGTGCCTTGTGCCAGCTCCTCCACATTCGCCGATGTGACGCCCAGCTCTTCAGCCGCCATCAGCGCGAACAGGGTCCAGCGCACGATCCCTTCCCAGTTCTTGTCGCCATCGCGCACAACCGGGCCCAGCGGCTCTTTCGAGATCACTTCGGGCAGGATGACGTGATCATCCGGTTCACCGAACGACGCCCGCGTTGCCGCAAGGCCGGACACATCGGTGGTATAGACGTCGCAGGCACCGGCAAGGTATTGCTGCTGCGCCTCGGCATTGGTTTCAATCGGGACGGGCTCATACTCCATGCCATTGGCACGGAAGAAATCCGCCAGGTTCAGCTCGGTCGTGGTGCCGGTCTGGATGCAGACGGTCGCGCCGTCCAGTTCCATGCCCGAGCTGACACCGATTTCACGCGGGACCATGAAGCCCTGACCGTCATAATAGTTGGTGCCGACAAAGGTCAGACGCAGGTCGATATCGCGCGTAAAGGTCCAGGTGGTGTTGCGCGCCAGCATGTCCACCTCGCCCGAGGCGAGGGCCGAAAAGCGCGTCTGGCCCGTGGTCGGCACGAAATTGACCGCCATCGGGTCATCAAGGATCGCGGCCGCGACAGCACGGCATTTGGCAACATCGAACCCCTGCCAGACGCCATTGGCATCGGGGGCCGAGAACCCGGCAAGGCCCGTGGACACGCCGCAGTTCAGCTCACCCCGGTCGAGGATCGCTTCAAGCGTCTGCTGGGCCTGCGCCACACCCGCGACAAGCGATGTGGCCGCGAATGCGCCGATGAATATGGATTTTTTCATTTTGACCTCTCTGTTGTCGCCGCCTTGGCGGCGGTCTGTCCCGATCGTTCCGGGAGTCGTGGCCCTGAGCAACGTCTCATGGGCGCATAGGCAAAATTGTGCCGATTTCACACTTTCGGTCAAGAAGGAATGCTGCTGCACTGCGGAATACAGATCATTCGGCTGTAAAATGACGCAATGACAGGCGTAACGCGCTGGCGGTGCCTAGCCCTGCTGCGCGCGCGGCGCGCCCTGCCCCAGCAGGTGACAGGCCGCTGTACCGGTCGCAGTCGGGATGCTGTGCGGCTGGATCTGGCGGCATTCCGGCATCACATGCGGGCAGCGCGGGTGAAAGGCGCAGCCGGGTGGCGGGTTGATGGGGTTGGGCACCTCGCCCGTGACCGGGGTGCGCCTGCGCCCCGACAGCGCCAGATCGGGCACGGCATCCAGCAACATCCGCGTATAGGGGTGTTGCGGATCAGTGAACAGACGCTTGGCATCGGCCACTTCGACCAGACGGCCCAGATACAGCACGCCGATGCGGTTGGACATGTGGCGCACCACACTCAGGTCATGGCTGATCAGCAGATAGGTCAGGCCGAACTCATCCTGCAGATCGCGCATCAGGTTCAGGATTTGCGCCTGCACCGAGACATCCAGCGCCGAGGTCGGCTCATCACACACGATGAATTCGGGCCGGGATGACAGCGCGCGCGCAATCGCGATCCGCTGGCGCTGCCCGCCCGAGAATTCATGCGGGAATTTCGCGGCATCTGCCGCCGACAGCCCCACAACCTCTAGCAGGCGACCAACCTCGCGACCAATCTCTTCACCGCGCATCAGGCCAAAGGTGCGGATCGGTTCGGCGATGATATCGCCCACCCGCCAGCGCGGGTTCAGGCTGGCAAACGGGTCCTGAAAGATCATCTGGAAGCGGCGGCGCAGCGTGCGCATCGCCGCACCCGAGGCGAAATCCATCGCCTTTCCGTCAAACCGGATCTCGCCCGCAGATGGTTCCAGCAGACCCACGATCATCTTGGCGATGGTCGATTTACCGGACCCGGATTCGCCCACCAGCGCAAAGGTTTCGCCCTTGCGGATGTCAAAACTCACATCGTCGCTTGCAGTCAGGTATTGCCGGTCATCACGCTCGATCACCCGGTTCAGCCAGGGTTTCGAGACATCGAAATGCCGGGTCAGCCCCTGCACGGAAAGCAGCGTATCAGACATCGGCCTTCTCCATCTCCCGGTCGAACAGCCAGCAGGCCACATGCCGCCCGCCGCCGCGCGCGATCAGTTCGGGCCGGTCGCGGCGGCACCGGTCGAACACATGCTTGCAGCGCGGGTTGAACGCGCAGCCTTGCGGGATCGCATTCAGCCGCGGCATGGAGCCGGGGATCTGGGTCAGCCGGTCGGCAGTCTGGGTCAGGGTCGGAATCGCGCCCATCAGACCGGATGTATAGGGGTGTTCTGCGGCCTGGATCACATCGCGCACGGGGCCGATTTCGGCCACGCGGCCCGCATAGAGCACAGCCACGCGATCTGCGGTTTCCGCAATCACCCCCATGTCATGCGTGATCAGCATGACCGAGGCGCCGCGTTCGATACAGGCCTCTTTGAGCACATCGATGATCTGCGCCTGCACTGACACGTCCAGCGCCGTGGTGGGTTCATCCGCGATCACCAGTTCCGGCTCTGCCGCCAAGGCCAGCGCGATCACCACGCGCTGACGCATCCCGCCCGAGAAGTGATGCGGATAATCGTCGATGCGCCGCGCCGCCGCCGGAATGCCGACGCGGTCCAGCAGGCCCACGGCGCGTTTGCGCGCGTCCTTCTCGGACAGGTCCAGATGGGTGCGGATCGTCTCGATCAATTGCTCGGCAACCGTGTAAAGCGGGTTCAGGCTGGTCAACGGGTCCTGAAACACCATCCCGATCCGGCGCCCCCGGACACGGCGCATCTTCTCGGGGCTCAGATTGTCGATCCGCTCGCCTTTCAGCCGGACCTCACCCCCTGCGATCCGGCCCGGCGCTTCCAGCAGGCCGATGATGGCAGCCCCGGTCAGCGATTTGCCGGCCCCGGATTCGCCAACCATGCCCAGCACCTCGCCCTCGGCAATGTCGAAGGACACGTGATCCAGCGCGCGCAGGGTGCCCCGGCGGGTGGGAAATTCCACGACCAGATCGCGGACGGACAAAAGCGGTGTGGGCATCAGCGCAACCTCGGGTTCAGGGCATCGCGCAGCCAGTCGCCCAGCAGGTTGACCGACAGCGCCAGCGCCAGAAGTGTCAGGGCCGGAAACAGCAGAATCCACCATTCACCCGAGAACAGGAAGCCCTGTCCAATGCGGATCAAAGTGCCAAGACTGGGTTGCGTGGGCGGCACGCCAACACCCAGAAAGGACAGCGTCGCTTCGGCAATAATGGCAAGCGCAAGACCGATCGTGGCAATCACCAGCACCGGCCCCATCACATTGGGCAGGATGTGGCGCACGAGGATCTTGGTCGGGTGCGCGCCGATCACACGCGCCGCCTGGACATATTCCTTGTTCTTCTCGACCATGGTCGCGCCGCGCACCACGCGGGCATATTGCACCCACTCTGCCAGACCGATGGCGACGATCAGCACCCAAATGGCCATTGCCTCGCGATAGGCCGGCGGGATGAACCCGCGCGCAACACCAAAGATCAGCAGCGCCAGCAGGATCGAGGGAAAGGTGAGCTGCACATCGGCCACGCGCATCAGAACGCTGTCCACCCAGCCGCCGCGATAGCCCGCGATCAGACCCAGCGTGATCCCAAGCGCCATCGCAAACAGCACCGCCATGAACCCCACAAACAGTGAGATCCGTGCGCCATAGAGGATGGTCGAGAATATATCGCGCCCCTGATCATCGGTGCCCAGCCAATAGACATTGCCGGTAAAGGCATTGGGCTCCATCGGGGGGGTAAAGCCGTCCATCAGGTTCAGCGAGGCCGGGTTGAACGGGTCATGGGGCGCAAGCCATGGCGCGAAGATGGCCGCGAAAATGATGATCAGCGACACGACCGCCGCGACGATCGCAAGGGGAGAGCGGCGAAAGGAATAGGCGATATCACTATCCCAGGCGCGCAGAAAGATGTTGGGGCGGGTTTCGGGTGTGAAATCGGTCATGGCGTGCCCCCTTTCAGCTTCGCGCACTCGCGCGGTCCACGCGCAGGCGCGGGTCCACGGCGTAATACAGCAGATCAACCACCAGATTGATCACGACAAAGACCAGCGCGATCAGCATAAGATAGGCCGCCATCACCGGCACATCGACAAAGCGGACCGAGTTGATGAACAGCGCCCCCACGCCCGGCCACTGGAACACGGTTTCGGTGATGATGGAAAAGGCGATGATGCTGCCCATTTGCAGGCCCGTGATGGTAATGACCGGAACCAGCGTGTTTTTCAGCGCATGGCCGAAATGCACGGCGCGGTTCGACAGGCCCCGCGCGCGGGCGAATTTGATGTAGTCGGTGCGCAGCACTTCCAGCATCTCGGCGCGCACCAGCCGCATGATCAGTGTCATCTGATACAATCCCAGCGTGATCGCGGGCAGGATCAGTGAGGCCCGCCCCGATGGCGTCAACAGCCCTGTTCGCCACCAGTCGCCGATATAGACAGTCTCGCCACGTCCGAAACTTGGCAGCCACTGCAATTCCACCGCAAAGACCCAGATCAGCAACACACCGATCAGAAAGGTGGGCAGCGACACCCCGATCAGCGAGACGGTCATGATCGACCCCGACAGCCAGTTGCCCCGGCGCAGGGCCGTATAGACGCCAAAGCCCACGCCGAACAGAAACGCCATGATGCCAGAGATAAGCGCCAGTTCCAGCGTGGCAGGCAGACGCGAGAGGATCAGTTCCATCACCGGTTGCTGCAACCGGTAGGAGATGCCGAAATCCCCCTGCACGGCGCGGCTCAGAAAGGTCCAGAACTGCACCGGAAAGGGATCGTTCAGCCCCAGCGCCTGCCGGATCTCCGCGCGCTCGGCCAGCGTGGTTTCCTGCCCCACCATCGACGCGATGGGATCGCCTACGAACCGGAACAGCGCAAAGGCGACCAGCGCCACAGTCAGCATCACGATGACCGATTGCACAAGACGACGCAGGATAAAGGCAAGCATGTCGGGACCTCTGGGCGCGTATGCGGCAGGAAACGTCAGCAGCGCTGCCATAAAACGAAAGACCCGCGCGGCGTATCCCGCGCGGGCCAATAGGTCAAGCCGCCATCAGTCGAAGGTGATCGTCGTCATATGCGGCTGGTTTTCGGGGTGCACATCCAGATTGATGCCGTCGCGCATGGCATAGGCCAGCACCTGGTTATGCACATTCAGGAAGATGTGCTCTTCCATCACCTCTTCCCAGATCTCGGCAATCAGTGCATCCCGCTCTTCCAGTTCGGTCATGGTAGCGAGTGCCTGAATCTTCTCGTCCAGTTCCGGGTTGGAATAGCGAGAGCCGTTGAACGAGCCGTAGCTGCCTTCGCGTGTATGCACCAGGAAATCGAACACATACTGGCTGTCAAAGGTCGGAACGCCCCAGCCCAGCAGGTAGAAATCGGTTTCCCAGTTCTCGATCAGCGGGAAATGCAGCGAGCGCGTCTGCGAATTCAGATCCACAGTGATGCCGATCTGCGCCATCATGCCGACAAGTGCCTGACAGATCGCCTCGTCGTTCAGGTAACGGTCATTGGGGCAGTCAAGCTGCACCGTAAACCCGTCGCCATAGCCCGCTTCTTCCATCAATCCGCGCGCGCGGTCCAGATCGGGGTCGCTGAACGCGTCCATTTCCTCGGTCCAGCCATTGACGAAGGGCGGCAGCGGCGCGGCCGAGGGCTGCGATTCGCCGCGCATCACGACCTGACGGATCGCATTGCGGTCAATCGCGAGCGACATGGCCTCGCGCACCTCTGGGGTGGCGAAAGGGTTGCCCTCGGCATCGGACGAGGCCAGCGAGTCCGAGGTCATGTCATAGCTGAAGAAGATATTGCGGTTTTCCGGCCCGCGCGAGACGATCACGCCATCGGTCTGTTCCAGACGCGCAATGTCCTGAACCGGCACATCCTGCACGATATCCACTTCGCCCGACAGCAGGGCGGCAACGCGGGTCGCAGCCTCGGAGATGGGGGTGTAGATGATCTCGGTCACTTCAGGAGTGTCGTCCCAATGATCGTCGAAGCGCTCCAACACGGTCCGCACTTCGGGATCACGTTCGACCAGGCGGTAGGGACCGGTGCCGTTGGTGTTGCGCACGGAATAGGCCTCTTCGCCGGCAGCGAAATCAGGTGCGACCTCAACGCCGTTTTCCTCGGCCCAGGCCTTGGACATGATGAAGGTGTTGGTCAGGTTCTGCACATAGAGCGGCGCAGGGCCGGACATGCGCACATGCACGGTATGGTCATCTTCAGCGGTCACGTCCTCGACTGCGGCATGCAGCGCGGCCATGCCCGAGGGTGGCGTGCGCGCCCGGTCGAGCGAAAAGACCACATCCTCGGCGGTCATGGGCGTGCCGTCATGAAAGGTGACGCCTTCGCGGATCCGGAAGATCCAGACGCTGTCATCCTCTTCGCTGATTTCCCATTCGGTCGCCAGACGCGCGGTCAGGCTGCCATCGATGTCGCGGCCCACCAGCGTTTCATAGATGTGATGGTTCAGCGTGTGGGTGGGGCCCTCATTCTGGCTGTGCGGATCAAGCGTCAGCGCATCGCCCACGCGCGCCCAGCGGATCGTCTCGGAATGAGCGGCAACGCTGGTCAGCACAAGCGCCGAAGCCGCAACACCCATAAGCAGGCCACTGCGGGCCTTGGTCAGGAGCATATTCATGTTTATCCCTTTCTCCCTGTTGAGAAATTCCTACGCGCCAGACGCGTGAATGCACGGTCTGCGGCAAGGAACTGGCCTGACGTTGCCGTTGTTTGGCTGCGCCTGTCAAGGATAACTCGACGTGAGCAGACGCACGTCCTGGCGGGCGCAGGCCCCTGCCCACGCCCAGCCTGACGCGCCACTTTCAGCGGCTGTGCTGCACGTCCTGGGCGTCCTTGGCGGCGCGCGCCTGTTCGGCCTGATGCGCGGCCTCGCCCACCAGATCGCGGGGCAGCACCAGATTGAGGATGATCGCGATCGCCGCCGCTGGCAGGATGCCCGAGGTCAGCAGCACGCGCGGCGTGTCGGGCAGGTGCTGCAGCGCGTCGGGTTCCAGTTGCAGGCCAAGCCCGACCGACAGCGCAATCGCGAAGATCACCATGTTGCGCCGGTTCCACAGCACATCGGCCAGCATCGAGATGCCCGCCGCCGCGACCATGCCGAACATGACGATCACGCCCCCGCCCAGCACCTCGATCGGCACAGTAGAGATAAGCGCGCCGACCTTGGGAAACAGCCCTGCGATGATCAGGAAAACGGCCCCGATGGTGACGACATGGCGGCTCATGACTCCGGTCATGGCGATCAGGCCGACATTCTGGCTGAAGCTGGTATTGGGCA
>REDZ01000053.1 GCA_007695345.1 Paracoccaceae bacterium
GGTCGCGCAATACATGCGGCAGGGCTTCTCTGCCGTGCTGGGCAAGCCGTTCAAGACCTGCGAACTGGTCCATGTGCTGAACAAGCTGCGGGCGACCGTGCAGGACTGACCCCTGCGCGCAGCGCCATGCGCTAGTCCGGTTTCGGCAGGATTGCCCCCTTGTGCCCGATCACCCGTGCGGCGAGTGCATGCCCGGCGGCCATCGACTCGCCGACCGACCCACCGCGCAGCCAAGCCGCCAGAAACCCCGCATTGAAACTGTCGCCCGCAGCCGTGGTGTCCACCACCTTTTCAACCGGTGCGACCGCCAGCACCTGCCCGGTGCCATCGAGGGCCACAGGCCCCTCGGCCCCGCGCTTCATCGCCCCCATCTGCACGCCCCATTGCGCCAGTCGCGCCATGACGGCACCGGCATCGGCATCGCCGAACAGCGCCATCTCGTCATCGACGGATGGCAGGGCGATATCCGTGATCGCCCAGAAGCGCGCGACCTCGGACCGGGCTGTTTCAGGGTCGGGCCAGAGCCGGGGGCGGTAATTCGAATCGAAAGCGACCTGCCCGCCGCCTTTGCGAAAACCCTGCGCCCAGTCATGCAGCCGGTCGCGCGCCTCGGGGCTGATGATTGCCAGCGAAATGGCGGACAGCACGATGATGTCGAAATCCCGCAACGCGTCGGGCTGCACTGGCGTACCGGGCGCGAACAGGCGCCGCGCGGCCGAATCCGAGCGCCAGTAACTGAAGCTCCGCTCGCCCGCGGCATCCAGCTCGATCATATACAGCCCCGGCATCGCACCGGGCAGGCGCGCTGCAAGGGATGTCTCGATCCCTTCGTCAGTCAGCGCCGAAACGATCCGGTCGGATTGGCGATCATCGCCCACAAGGGTCACATAGGACACAGTGGCACCTGTGCCCTGCAGCAGGCGAGACAGATAGACGGCCGTGTTGAAAGTATCGCCCGCCACCCCGATCCGGGCGCTGTCCGGGCCGGTCGGGGACAGTTCGATCATCGCCTCGCCAATGATGGCGATGCGGGGCGGCCGGGTCTTTGGCGGGGTGGCATCCATGATCAATCAGCTCTCCGGTAGAATTGCGAGGCGGCGCGTGACAGTGCGGCGCATCGGGCAGAACTGCAAGGGCGTCTGCGCTTGGCGCAAAGCACAGGGTCTTGTGGTGAAGACATCGACCCTCGGGATTCACCAGGTATGTCCTGCTTGCCCACCCCTCGGAGTCTTGCGGCTGCCGTTCGATCCCGATGCCAATGCAAGCGAGAATGCAGCGCGGGGCGGGGCCGAGGCTTGCATTGCCGAGGCCGGCGCTGGTCAGGCCGACTTTACCCCGCCCGAGGCCGGTTCGGATGCGTAGCAGATGAAGCGCCTGACAGACGTGAATTTATAGCGCCCCCTGATTCAGCGCTTGTTATTCCCTTTGCCTGGCCAAGTGGGACCGATATCCGTTGGCGGCCATGGGCTGTCGCGCTGTATGGCGGATAGTGGACCGCCCGCACCATGGCTGAAAGCCGCCGGAACTTCATTTTATCGCCGGGCCGATGCGCCTGAAAAGTCGGGAAATTAATCAGGTTATTGGCCGCATGTCAGGAAAAGATTCCAAACCTGTCCCAAAACTGAGAATTGCCCGAAAGCGTGACCCGATATATCAACATATGAGATGAAGGTTACATATCGGGGGTGTGCGCTGATGATGCGTCAAAAACTGCTTGCTGCCGCCGTGGCGATAACATGCGCCGGGTGGCCATTGACGGCGCTGGGGGACGATGCCGATGGGCATATGCTTGCTCAAGCCTGTGCCGGGTGCCACGGTGCCGACTGGGGCGGGCAAGGGCCGATCTCGGACCTGCGCGGCTATGACCACGAGGCTTTCCTGCGCGCATGGGCAGAGTTTCAGGCAGATGAACGCCCGGCCACGATCATGAACCGCATCGCGCGGGGGTATTCCGAGGCCGAAATCGCTGCCTTGGCTGACTACTTCTCGTCACTGGAGTGAGGGATTCATCATGACCAGATTTCTGACCCGTCGCCAGTTTGGCACGCTCGTTTCCGCCTCGGCCGCAACCCTGGCCATGCCCGGCATCCTGCGCGCGGAGAACACTGGCCGCCTGCTGATCATCGGCGGTGGCTTTGGCGGTGCATCCGCCGCCCGTTTTGCCAGGATCAACTATCCGGATGTGTCGGTCACGCTGGTCGAACCGCAAACCAGTTTCGTGACATGCCCCTATGGCAACCTGATCCTTGGCGGCAAGCGCGCGTTGTCCGATATCACCCATTCCTATGACGGGCTGCGCGCCCGCGGGGTTGATGTCATCCATGACCGCGCGCAAGAGATCGACGCAGACGGCCATCGCGTCACACTCGCAAGTGGGGACGTGCTGGACTATGACAAGCTGATCCTGTCGCCCGGGATCGGGCTGCGCTGGAATGCGATCGAAGGCTATGACGAGGCCGCGTCAGAGGTCTTTCCCCATGCATGGTGGGGGGGCGACGGCAGCCAGATCAGCCTGCTGCGCGCCCAGCTCGAGGCGCTGCCCGAAGGCGGCGTGGTCGGGCTGGCCATCCCGGACAATCCGTTCCGCTGCCCGCCCGGACCATATGAGCGGATCAGCATGATTGCGCATCATCTGAAACAGGCGAACCCGACGGCGAAGATTCTCGCCTTCGACGCAAAGGAAGGGTTTGCCAAACAGGGGCTGTTCGAGAATGCCTGGGCCGAGCTTTATGGCGACATGATCGAATGGATTCCCGCCAGTGGCGACGGTCGGATCATGCGGGTGGACCCCGGGAACAAGCTGTTCATCAGCGAATTCGGCGAAGAACACAGCGTCGATATGGGCAATGTGATCCCGCCGCAATATGCCGCAAGCATCGCGCGCGATGCGGGGCTTGCAAATGACTCGGGCTGGGTGCCAGTTGATCCCCGCACATTCGAGGCCGAGGCCGCAAGCGATATCCATGTGATTGGCGACGCCAATATCGGGACGCCCATGCCGAAATCGGGCTATATCGCCAATTCGACCGCCAAGACCGCAGTCACCGCCGCACTGGCCGAGATGTCGGGGCGTCCGGCCTGGGATGACCCTGTCTATTTCAACACCTGCTACAGCCACGCGGGCGAAGATTACGGCATTTCGGTCGCTGCGACCTTCCGTCTCTCGGAGGATGGCATCGCCGCGACGCCGGATTCGGGTGGCGTGTCGCTGCAAGGGGACCTGTCAGAGATGGCGCGCACCAGACGGCTGGAGGCGCGTTATGCTGACGCATGGTATGACAGCATCACCGACGATATGTTTTCGTAAACGGACACCGGAAAGAAGGCTTGCATGAGGTTTTCAAGGCGAAGCTTTGTCTCGGGCGCGGCGGCATCCGCCGCGCTTGTGATCCTGCCGATACGGGTCGCCGCGCTGGACCTGAGCGACGATGTCGCCGCGCATGTCAATGATATTCTGGGCGGGCGCGACCCGCGCGAGGGCGGGATCGAACTGGATGCACCGGCGGTTGCGGAAAACGGCGCGCAGGTGCCGCTGACGATCCGTGTGGACAGCCCCATGTCCGAACACGATCACGTCACCGCCATCCACATCATCGCGACCGCCAACCCGGCACCGGGAATCGGCAGCTTTCATCTGACCCCGCATCTGACCCGGGCCGAGGTGTTCACCCGCATTCGTCTGGCCGAGGAACAGGAGTACCTTGTCCTTGCCGAATTGAGCGATGGCAGCGTCCTGCAGGCCGCGGCGCGCACGGCCGTCACACAGGGCGGCTGCGTCACCTGACCCGGACCTGAACAGGAGGGCCCCATGTCCACCCCCCGTATCCGCCTGCCCGAATCTGCCAGCGAGGGCGAGGAAATCGAGATCCGCACCCTGCTCACGCATCCCATGATCACGGGCGTGTCCAGCGACGACCCGCGCGACATGCTGACCCGGTTCGAGGCCAGGATGAACGGTGAAACCGTGTTTGCCTATGACTTTGCCAATGGCAGCGCGGCGAACCCGACTTTCATCTTCTTTGTCCGCGCCGCCGCACCGGGGGAATTTTCCTTCACCTGGACGCATGAGGACGGGCAGAGCGTCAGCGCAGAAGAAAGCGTCAGGATAAGCTGAGGGCGCCCTGCCCCGGCACTCGGGTTCATCCCATCTTGGTCAGGACTGTCTGCAAGGCCGGACGGGCCATCATCGCTTCCAGATAGGCTGACAGCCGCTCTTCCCGGATCGGGAATTTCGCGACCCGCGCCCAGATGCCGCAATGCGTCAGGATGATATCGGGCACGGTCATCTGCGCGCCCATCAGGAACGGCCCGTCGCTCATCCGGTGGACAAGGGTTTTCTGGCTGTTGGTGAATTCCCAGATCAGCGAGGATTTGATCGCGCTCTGGCGCAGCTCTTCTGGCAAAACGAAGGAATGGCGCGCCGCCATCCACAGCGCGGCGTCGAATTCATCCAGCAGGAACTGCGTCAGACTGTCCTGCCGCGCGCGGTCCAATGTGCCCGCCGGATAGGTCAGCGCGCCGTGTTTGTCGGCCAGATACTGGATGATCGCCGTCGAATCGGTGATCGGGGTGCCATCCTCGATCAGCACAGGCACCTTGCCCGCCGGGTTGAAGCTGACCACCCCTTCGGACCGCGGCGCGGCGGGCACATGGTCATAGGGCTGGCCGAGTTCCTCAAGCATCCAGAGCACGCGTGTGGCGCGACTATTGGCACGGCCGATGACGGTGTACATGTTTGCGTCCCCTCTAGCGCCGCGCCAGCATCGCCAGCCGGATCAGAGTGCGTTCCATTACCGCCATGCTGGGGGCGTTCGACGCTGAACGCAAGGTCAGATCGGCGGCGATCATCTCGGACAGTGCGCGTTCCAGCCGCGCCAGCCCCCAGCGCTGCGCCTGCGCCAGCAAGCGGTCGCGGCGCGGGCCAAAGACCGGCGGCCGCAGCCGCTGGATACCCGCCGACGGGCCGCCAGGATCGGCGCAAACGGCGTGGAGCGCCCGAAAATGCCGCAAGGCAAAGATCGCCAGTGTCACCGGCGCTACGCCCTGCGCCTGCAACCTAGTCAGCAGCGGGCCAACCTGCGCGGCCTGCCCTTCGGCCACGGCATGCAGCAGATCGTCCACGGCGGCCTCGGTGCTGGCAGGTGTGATCGCGGCCACATCCGCGACCGACACCGGCGTCGTGTCGCCATGTTTGTAGAGCGAAAGCTTTTCCAGTGTCTGGCGAAAATCGCCGGGATCGAGCGCGCGCGACAGCACCATCAGATCGCCCATCGCCTCGGCCCCCGGCTGCAATCCGGCGGCGGACAGCGCGGCCTCGACTTCTGCCTGCGTCGGCGGTTCGTCATATATACCCACCGCGCCGGTAACCTTCCCGCTCTCAAAGCCCTTGCGCAGCTTTGAGCTTGCCTTGAGCGCACTGCCCGTCACCACTAGCTGCGCGTCGCCCTCCAACCATTCGCCCAGCGCGGGCAGGATGGCATCGGCATGTGAATCATTCGCATCCTCCAGCAGCACGACTCGTGGTCCGGGAAAAAACCCCTGCGCCTTGAGCATATCCACCAGTGGCGGCCCGCGCCGCAATTCGCTGGCCTGCAACCGGTCCAGCCGCATCTCGGCCTCACCCTGCGGGCCGATCATCGCGGCGACCAGGTCCTGCCGTTTCAGCGCGACGCGCATCGTGTCCGGGCCGAATATCAGCAGGCCGGCCAGTTTGGGATCGGGCTTGGCAATCAGGCGGGCCAGATCGCGGGGGGAAAGTTTCATTCGGCCAGCGCAGCGATCAGACGGTTTGCCACCTGATCGGCCAGAATACGCATCAGCCGCGCCTGCGCATCTTCCTGCGCGCGACGTGTGGCAAGCTGGGTATCGGTGGTCGAATAGCCGGTAAAGTTGCGCAGACTGCCCTCGGTCACCGTATCGCCTGACTCGATCTCGGTCAGGGTGTAGGTGATCGTGCCAAAGACCGAAATGCGCGTCTCGCCCAGCCCGGCCACGCGCCCGCCCCCGCGCTCGGATGTCTCGATCCGGTAATCAAGCGCGTAGCGCGCCGCTGTGGGGCGGCCCAGCCGTTCCTCGAACGCGGCGACGAAATCGAAATCGCCGCCGCTTTCCGGGTCAGCCGCGCGCACCTGCCCGCGCAATTGCTGCCCCGCCCCGCCGGGCGCGTAAGCGGGGGTAAAACCACAGGCCGCGACCGGCAGCATGGCCAGCAGAAACAGACATGATCTGCGGTCAGACAACGACATTCACAATGCGCCCCGGCACGACGATCAGCTTCTTGGGCATGCCGCCTGCCAAAGCCTTGATCACAGCATCATCCGCAAGGGCGGCCTTTTCAACCTCTTCCTTGCTGGCGTTGCTCGCGACCTCGATCTGGCTGCGCCGCTTGCCATTGATCTGGATGGGCAGAACGACGCTGTCCTGCACCAGCATCGCCGGATCGGCCCTGGGCCAGTCGGCCTGCGCGACCAGACCCTCGCCGCCCTGGCGCTTCCAGATCTCTTCGGCCAGATGCGGCACCATCGGCGCCATGAGCTGCGCCATGCGCCGCATTGCCTGTTTCTGCGCGCCGCCACTGGCCTGCGCGCGCGACAGCGTGTTGGTAAAGGCGTAAAGCTCCGCAATCGCCTTGTTGAACGCGAAATTCTCGATGGATTTCGTCACATCGGCAATGGCGCGGTGCATGGCGCGCAGCAGGTCGGTATCGGCATCGGACGGGGTGCCATCCTCCATCGCGGCGATCCGCTCGGACAGCGAAAAGACGCGGCCAAGGTGTTTGAAGGTGGCCTCGGCCCCGGCGCTGGTCCATTCCACATCGCGGTCGGGCGGGCTGTCGGACAGCACGAACCAGCGCGCCGTATCGGCGCCAAATGCCTGAATGATATCGACAGGATCCACGACATTCTTCTTGGATTTCGACATCTTGGCCGACGGGATGATGCGCACGTCCTCGCCTGTTGCCTTCAGCTTCCCGCCCTCGACATCTTCGGGCAGGTGATAGACCGGGCGGCCCCGCGCGTCGCGTGTCTCGTAGATTTCGTGCGTGACCATGCCCTGCGTGAACAGCGCATCAAACGGCTCGGACGCGCTTTCCGGCAGATGCCCGGTTTTCACCATCGCGCGGGCAAAGAAGCGGGAATAGAGCAGGTGCAGAATCGCATGTTCGATGCCCCCGATATACTGGTCCACATTCATCCAGTAATCGGCCTCGGCCCGCTCGGTCGGGGTGGTGGCGCGGGGACTGGTGAAGCGGGCGTAATACCACGACGAGTCGACGAAGGTATCCATCGTGTCCGTCTCGCGCCGCGCGGGCGCACCGCATTTGGGGCAGGTGCAGTCACGCCAGCTTGGGTGCCGATCCAGCGGGTTGCCGGGGATGGAAAAGTCGATGGGCGCGCCATCCTCGTCATAGGGCAGCGCGATGGGCAGGTTTTCCTTGCGCTCGGGCACCACGCCGCAGGCGTCGCAATGCACGACCGGAATCGGACAGCCCCAGTAGCGCTGGCGCGACAGTCCCCAGTCGCGCAGGCGGTATTGCGTGACCCCATGGCCCACACCGCGAGATTCGCAGAACGCGATGGCGGCCTCGACTGCCGCCTCTCCGGTCTGGACCTGCTCGCCGGCGAAACCGCGAATGTAGCGAACCTTCTCGGTCTTGGGTGGCACGAATGCCTTGTCGGTGACAGGCGTCTCATCCTCCAGCGAGAAAAAGACGTCCGGGTGCGGCAGCGCGTATTTATGCGCAAAATCCAGATCGCGCTGGTCATGCGCGGGGCAGCCGAAAATCGCGCCGGTGCCGTAATCCATCAGAATGAAATTGGCGATATAGACCGGCAATTCCCAATCGCTGTCAAAGGGATGGCGCACCCGAATACCGGTGTCGAACCCCTTTTTCTCGGCCTTTTCCAACGCTTCCTCGGTGGTGCCGATCTTGCGGCACTCGGCGTTGAAGGCCGCAACCTGCGTGTCATGGCGTTCCAGATGCTTCGCCAGCGGATGGTCCGGTGACACGGCGACAAAGCTCGCGCCCATCAGTGTGTCGGGGCGGGTGGTATAGACCTCGATCCGGTCGAACCCTTCGGGCGCACCGATCGTGCCAAAGGCGAATTGCAGCCCGCGCGACTGGCCGATCCAGTTGCGCTGCATCAGCCGCACCCTCTCGGGCCAGTGGTCCAGCCCGTCCAGCGCCTCAAGCAATTCCTGGCTGTAATCCGAGATGCGGAAGAACCATTGTGTCAGCTCGCGCCGCTCGACCTCGGCGCCCGAACGCCAGCCCTTGCCGTCGATAACCTGCTCATTGGCCAGAACGGTCATGTCCACCGGGTCCCAGTTGACCACCGCATTCTTGCGGTAAACCAGCCCGGCCTCGAGCATGTCCAGAAACATCGCCTGCTGCTGGCCATAATATTCCGGGTCACAGGTGGCGAATTCGCGGCTCCAGTCAATCGACAGGCCCAGGGGCTTCATCTGGGCGCGCATGTCCGCGATATTGGCATAGGTCCAGTCCCTGGGGTGCCCGCCCGAGGCCATCGCGGCATTCTCGGCGGGCATGCCAAACGCATCCCAGCCCATCGGGTGCAGCACCGAAAACCCTTGCGCCAGCTTGTAGCGCGCCACGACATCGCCCATCGTGTAGTTGCGCACATGCCCCATATGTATCCGCCCTGACGGGTAGGGAAACATCTCCAGCACATAGTATTTCTGGCGCGCGGGGTCACGCTCGGCGCGGAACACATCCGCGGCGTCCCATTCCGCCTGCCATGTCTTCTCAAGGGCTTGCGGCTGATAACGCGCGTCCTGCTGGCTGGCCATTGTCTTCCCTCAGATCACCAAAACGCCGGGCACATCCGGCCCGGCATCCTTAGCGCCCGACAGGGGCAAGGTCCAGTCGCTGCGCGCGCCCTACAGCCCGCGGTCGCGCACCCGCAACTGACGTGCGCGGGTCAGGATCGCATCCTCGACCGCGCGAATGGTTTCACGGCTGGCGGGCCCGCCCTGCGTCATCAGCGCGACATTCAGCGACCGCGCGTCCAGCGCCGGGTCATTGACCAGTATCGCCGCGCGATAGGCCTGCCCACCGCCGGGCGGTGTGCCAAAACCTGTCACGATCACGCCCGAGAACGGATCGACTGTCTGCACCGGCAGAAAATCCAGCGTTTCCAGCGCTGCGTTCCAGATATAGCGATTGACCTCGACCGCCGTGCTGGGCGAGCGGGCATCCGTGAACAGGTCCCAGACGGTCGAGCGCCGGGTGCTGTCACGTTCGTGGATCGCAGCCCCGTCGGCGCTTGAACGGTCACCCCCTCCGAACATGTTTCCCAGCCCACCGCCGCAACCGGACAGAAGCAGGATCAGACCGCCGATCAACGCCGTTCGCATGGTGCCAGCCAAAGCCATATCATCATTCTCCAGACAAGACGCTCAATCTCTAACTTGTTCGCCCTTGTGGAACAAGAGGGGCGCGCGCGGGCATTTTCCGGACGAACAAAGGGCCTGCACAGACTGACAGATCGGCCCATCCCGGCAAAGGCGTGGCAATTCTGCACCATGTTCGCGCAGTTGCATTCGGTCGGATTCGCTTTGGCTTGAAAAAACCCGGCGAAAGGATGAAACAGGCTCAGACCTCGCCGCTGTGGTGGGTCGAGGAACTCCTTAGATAACGAGGGAAAAATGAAAAAGCTTCTTCTTGCTTCGACCGCTCTGGTCTTGTCGGCAGGCGTTGCAGCGGCAGACGTTTCTCTGTCGGGCGACGGCTGGATGGGTGTGCAGCGTGACATCAGCAACAACTTCAACCTGATCAGCCGCGCACGTGTCACTTTCACCCTGTCGGGCGAAACAGATACCGGCCTGGGCTTCGGCGGTTCGTTCCGCGCTGACAATGCTGGCCCCGCTGCCAGAGGTCAAGGTGGTTCGGTTTACATCGAAGGCGAATTCGGCAAGCTGTCGATGGGTGATGTCGACTCGGCTGCTCAAGCAACCATGTTCAACACTCCGCATATCGGCGTGCTGGAAAACAACCAGGACTCGCGGATTACCGCTCTGGGTTCGACCGCAACCGCAGCTCTGTATGAATACAGCATCGACGGCTTTGGCGTTGCTCTGGGTGTCGGCCAGCTGACCACCGGCGACCAAGAAGTGTCGATTGGTGCAAGCTACACGTTCGACGGTTTCGGCGTCGCAGTCGGCTATGAGTACATGGAAAACAGCCCCGACCACATCCTGGTCAGCGGTCAGGCCACCTTCGAAGGCGTCACCGCAACGGGTTTCTTCGGCCGCCTGGACGGTGATGATCAGTTCGGTCTGGCTGTCGAAGCCGGATTCGACGAGATCGGCGTGCAAGCACGTGCCAAGCGTGACTTCGATGGCAACGATCACCTGGGCCTGGGCGTGACCTACGATCTGGGTGGCGGCGCCACGATGGGTGCAAGCGCAAACCGCGTGACTGGTCTGGGCACCACCGCCGATGTCGGTGTGGCATTCTCCTTCTGATCCATCACGGATTGGAACATGAAAGAGCGGGCTTTTGCCCGCTCTTTTTCTTTTCTGCGGCCCATCTCTTTGCGAAACCAGTGTTTTCCCCTATATTGATGGGGCAAAGAAAAACAAAATACAGGCATACCATGTCGGCACGTTTCTCCTTGGCACTGATCCTCTGCGCAGGGCTCTTGCAGGGCTGCGCGACTGTCTCCGCCGCGCTGGATGGCGTGGGCGGCGTCTTCATGGGCGCAAGCGATGATGTCCGCAGCATGAGCCCGCGCTGATGCTGCGTCTCGTCATCATATCCCTGTTGCTGGCAACACCGGCCCATGCCGAACCTGACACTGGGCTGCGGCTCAGCGGTGACGCCCGGATGGGGCTGGTCTGGTCCGACCGACCGGATTGGGCCGGGCAGCGCGAATCCGGCTTGCGGATGTCCAACCGCACCCGCCTGCGGTTCGAATTCACTGGCGAGACGGATGGTGGTATGCGCTTCGGGGCCGAGGTGGAGCTGGACAGCGATCGTGAACGGCCCCGCCCCCGCGCCCTGACCATCGGCGAATGAGCATACACCCATGTCCCTGACCGATATCCAGACGCGAATCGCGCAAGCCGCGCGCGTGGCAGGTCGCGATGCAGACAGTATCCGCCTGATTGCAGTGTCCAAGGAACAGCCCGAAACGCGCGTTCGGCCCGTGCTGGAACAGGGCCACCGCCTGTTCGGCGAAAACCGGGTGCAAGAGGCGGCGGCGAAATGGCCCGCCTGGCGCGCGCAGTTCGACAATGTCGAATTGCACCTGCTTGGGCCGCTGCAGACCAACAAGGCGCGGCAGGTGATGGGCCTGTTTCAGGCCATCCATTCGCTCGACCGCCCCAAACTCGCGCGCACGCTCGCCCGGCTGGCGCAGGAGATCGGCACCTGCCCGCAGCTTTTCGTGCAGGTGAATACAGGGGCAGAGCCGCAAAAGGCCGGTATTCTGCCCGATGACGCAGATGCCTTCATCGCGGATGCCCGCGCAATGGACCTGCCCGTGACGGGGCTGATGTGCATTCCACCGGTTGATGAAGACCCGGTAGCGCATTTCATGATGCTCGCGCAGATCGCCGAACGCAACGGGCTGCAAGACCTGTCCATGGGCATGAGCGCCGATTTCACGACCGCCATCGCCTGCGGCGCGACTCATGTGCGCGTGGGCTCAGCCATTTTCGGCGCGCGCGATTAATCTGCCAGCGCCGTGGGCACGATCAGCCGCGTCTCATACCTGATGCGTGGCGCAATCCAGCGCAGATCAGCGGGCCGCAACCCGATACAGCCCGCAGTCGGGATACCAGGGCCGCGCCAGCGGTGAATGAAGATCGCAGACCCTGCACCCGCCTCGGCATAAGGCCAGTTCCAGTCGGTCAGGATGACCAGATCATATAGCGGATCAGCCCGGCGCAGCCGCTCATGACCAAAGGGATGGGGGGCGCGGACCATCAGGTTGTAATCCGCATCCGCCGGATCATCCGACCACAGATCGCGCAGGCGGATCGGTACGGCCCAATCGGTCGGACGCGCCATCCGATCAGGCCGATACAGCATCCCCACCAGCCGATGCACACCTGCCGGCGTCGCACCATCCCCCTCGCGCTTGTCAAGCTGCACCCCTCCGCGACCGATGGTGCAGGGAAAGTTGTGCCCCATGAACCGCAGCCCTGTCCGCGTCAGTACGATGTCACGCCGCGTCATGTGCCACCTGTGCACTCCCCGCCGCCGCGGGGGGGGGGGGAGGGGGGGGGGGGGGGGGGGGTGGGGGGGGGGCCTACCGGGTCATAGCATATGCCCGGATTTCGCGGCCTTGGTGGCCAGATAAGCCCGGTTCTGCGCCGTCTTGCCCACCTGCAGCGGCACACGCTCGACGACATGCAACCCATGGGCATCCAGCATCTCGACCTTTCGGGGGTTGTTCGTCAGCAACCGCACCTGCGAAAACCCCATTTCGCGCAACAGTGCAGCGCCGATGCGGAAATCACGCTCGTCATCCTCGAATCCCAGCCGGTGGTTGGCCTCGACCGTGTCGAACCCCTGATCCTGCAGCGAATAGGCGCGCATCTTGTTGGCCAACCCGATCCCGCGCCCTTCCTGATTGAGGTAGAGCAGCACGCCATTCCCCTCCTGCCCCATCTGCATCAGCGCGGTATTCAGTTGTGGGCCGCAATCGCATTTCAGGCTGCCCAGCACATCGCCCGTGAAACAGGCGGAATGCAGTCGCGTCAGGACCGGCTGCAACCGGTCGGGCTGGCCGATCTCGATGGCGTAATGCTCCACCCCGCCGTCGCGCGGGCGAAAGACATGCACCCTCCCGGCTTGTGCTGCGACCATCGGCAGGCGCGCGCTGATGACGGGTTGCAACGCGGTTTCGCGCGCAAGTTCGCGCATGACCGTCTCGGCGTCCAGTTGCGTCAGCTCTGCACAATCTGCGTCCGGCGGCAGATCGACGACCAGCACAGCGGGCAATAGCTGCGCGGATTTCACCAGCGCCAGCGCGGCGCGATGAGTGTCGGCGCTGCCGCCGCGCAGACTCATCAACGGGCCTTTCATCGGGTGGCGCAGATCATCCGCCGGGTCAGAGACTGCGCGCAGCCAGTCGCTGCCCGCATCGCCCGGCACGATGATGCGGGCCAGATCACCGTCATAGGCGCGCGCGCGCAGGGTTTCGGCCCGGTGGCGGGTGATCGCCAGCACCAGATCGCCCGAGATCGCGCGCATCGCCTCCAGCCGCGCAGGCGCCAGCGCTTCGGCCGCCAGTGCAAGGATCGCGCCCCCCGCCGCTGTCAGCACCACGGGCACGCCCAGCCGCAGATCGGCACGCGCGCGGTTAATCTTTTCAACAGGGGTCAGGCCAAGGGCCATTGGCACGCTCGCTTTGCGGTGGCGTGCCAGCTGTAGCGCCATCATCGGGGAATTGAAACAATCCTGCGCCTTGCGACACGTCCGCGTGAGGATTTTGTTACAAAGCTTGCAGAGCACCCCCGCGGACCGCACCTGTCAACCAGATGTGAACACGAGGTGACCCATGGCAAAACTGAACCGCATTCTGCTGGTCGATGACGAAGACGATCTGCGCGAGGCCCTGTCCGAGCAACTGATCATGACGGATGAGTTCGACGTATTCGAGGCCGCGAACGGGGCCGAGGCGATGGACCAGATCCGGGCGGGCCAGTTCGATCTGGCGATTCTGGATGTCGGCCTGCCCGACACGGATGGTCGCGAGCTGTGCAAGCGCATGCGCAAGGCCGGGTTCAAGGCCCCGGTGGTCATGCTGACCGGTCATGATTCGGATGCCGACACGATTCTGGGGCTGGATTCGGGCGCGAATGATTACATCACCAAGCCCTTCAAACTGCCAGTGCTGCTGGCCCGGCTGCGCGCTCAGTTGCGCCAGCATGAACAATCCGAGAATGCCGTCTTTCAGCTTGGCCCCTACATGTTCAAGCCTGCCCACAAGATGCTGATCGACGAGAAAGAGCGCAAGATCCGCCTGACCGAGAAAGAGACAAACATCCTGAAATACCTGTATCGCGCGCCCGAAGGTGTGGTCCCGCGCGATGTCCTGCTGCACGAGGTCTGGGGCTACAATGCCGGTGTCACCACCCACACGCTGGAGACGCATATCTACCGGTTGCGCCAGAAGATCGAGCCTGATCCCTCGAACGTTTCGCTGCTCTTGACAGAGGCCGGGGGCTACAGACTGGCAAGCTGACGCCGATCACCAAGGCTTATTGTTGCCAGATTCGATTAGAATGGTACTGTGCAGGGGCGATTGTTCTTCAAGATGGACGTAACACTGCGCTCAGGCAAGGCGCAGATTTCCTCCCTGTCGGACTGGCCCGGGCATCTGCCCGGGCCTTTTTCATGCGCTTTCGGGTTGCTGCGCCGGGCCATCGCGTGCATCACCGCCGCGCCATCTTGAAGGAGACGCCGCATGCCCTTTACCCTTGCCACCTGGAACATCAATTCGGTCCGCCTGCGCGCAGAGCTTGTGCTGAGGCTTTTGCGCGAAGAGGGACCGGATATCCTGTGCCTGCAGGAATGCAAAAGCCCGGTCGAGAAGATCCCTTTCGATCTGTTTGCGCGGGCCGGGTATGGGCATTGGGTGGCGCGCGGGCAAAAGGGCTATAATGGCGTCGCGATCCTGTCGCGCCTGCCCTTGGAGGATGCGGGCCATATCGACTGGTGCAAGCGCGGCGATGCGCGTCATGTCGCGGCACGGCTGGACAACGGCGTGACGATCCACAACTGCTATATTCCCGCAGGCGGCGATGTGCCCGACCGCGAGGTGAACGAGAAATTCGGCCACAAGCTCGACACGTTGACAGAGATGCGCGATCATTTTGGCAGCGCCCGTCCCGACCGCAGCATTCTTGTCGGTGATCTGAACATCGCCCCGCGCGAGGATGATGTCTGGTCGCACAAGCAATTGCTCAAGGTCGTTTCGCACACCCCGATCGAGGTGGCGCATCTGGGTGACGCGCAAGAGGCCGGGGGCTGGGTTGACGTGACCCGCAAGGACATTCCCGAAGGCCAGCTATATTCCTGGTGGTCCTATCGCGCCCGCGACTGGGATGCCGCCGACAAGGGCCGCAGGCTGGATCATGTCTGGGCCAGTGCCGATATCGCCGATGCGGCCCATGGCTCGCGCATCCTGCGCGGCGCGCGCGGCTGGGACAAGCCGTCGGATCATGCGCCGGTCTTTGCAACCTTCGATCTCTGACACCCCCCTTTCCCTTTGGCGGCACACAGCCCATATAGGGCGGCAGATGGACATTTCAGACGGGGGCGAACATGCTGGAATTCGGCAAGCAGGAAACGGGCGCAGGCGCCGAGGTGGTCTTTGACGTCTCGGAACAGGATTTCATGACAAAGGTGATCGAGGCCAGTCAGGAGGTCCCGGTCATCGTCGATTTCTGGGCACCGTGGTGCGGCCCGTGCAAGACACTCGGCCCGGCGCTGGAAGCCGAGGTGCGCGCGGCGGGCGGCAAGGTCTTGATGGCCAAGGTCAATATCGACGAAAACCAGTCCATCGCCGCGCAGTTGCGCATTCAGTCCATCCCGACTGTCTATGCCTTTTTCCAGGGCCAGCCTGTGGATGGGTTTCAAGGGGCGCAGCCCCCCTCGGCGCTGAAGGAATTCGTAAGCAAGCTTGCAAAAATGTCCGGCGATGGCGGGCTGAGCGAAGCGCTGGATGAGGCCGACAGCATGCTGGAACAGGGCGCCGTCGCTGATGCCGCGCAGGTCTTTGCCGCCGTGCTGGGACAAGAGGGCGAGAATGCGCGCGCCCTTGGCGGTCTGGCGCGCGCGCAGATCGCAGGCGGCAGCCTCGATCAGGCCGAGGCGCTCTTGGCCAACGCCCCTGCCGCCATCGCCACCGCGCCTGAGGTCGAGGCCGCGCGCGCCGCGCTTGCGCTGGCGCGGCAGGCCGAAAGCGCCGGGCCGGTGGATGAGCTGCGCGCCGCGCTCGAGGCTGATCCGAACAATCATCAGGCGCGGTTTGATCTGGCGCAGGCGCTGTATGCCAACGGACAGGCCGAAGCCGCGATAGAGGAATTGCTGGAGCTGTTCCGCCGGGACCGTGACTGGAATGACAGCGCCGCCAAGACGCAGCTTTTCACCATTTTCGACGCGCTCAGCCCCAAGGACCCGCTTGCAGCCAAGGGGCGGCGCAGGCTGAGCTCTATGATATTTGCCTGAGCCAGTCTTCGGGTTACGTTGCACAGCATGACGCGGTTCAAAGATCTTCCGGAGGTGATCCCGGTATTCCCCTTGCCCGGAGCGCTGCTTTTGCCGCGCGCCCGGCTCCCCCTGCATATCTTTGAACCGCGCTACCTTGCGATGATCGAAGATTGCATGAAAACCCCCGAACGGCTGATCGGCATGATCCAGCCGCGCGAGATGCCGGGCAGCGACACCAAGCTTTTGCACATGATCGGTTGCGCCGGGCGGCTGACCGCCTTTTCCGAGACCGAAGACGGACGCTACATGATTACCCTGACGGGGATCTCGCGCTTTCGGATCCAGCAGGAAATCACGGGCTTCACCCCGTATCGCCGGACAGAGGTCACATGGGACGGATTCGAGCGTGACAGGGGGGATGAGGAATGCGACAGGAAACTGGAGCGTGCTGCGTTCTTCGGCCTGCTCAAGCGGTTTTTCCAGATGCACCAGTTATCAACCGACTGGGACAGTCTGGAATCCGCCGAGGATGAATTGCTGATCAATTCGCTGTCCATGCTCTGCCCCTTTGAACCCGATGACAAGCAGGCGCTGCTGGAAGCACCCTCGCTTGCCACGCGCCGCGAAACCCTTGTCACGCTTATGGAATTCAGCTTGCGCGGTGGCGATGACGAGGTCCTGCAATGAGCGATCAGGATACCGCCACGCCTGATTTCGACCGCAAGATGCTGGAGGCGCTGGTCTGTCCGGTCACCAAGGGGCGGCTGAGTTACGACGCAAAGCGGCAGGAACTGATTTCCAAAGCCGCGCATCTGGCCTTTCCAATTCGCGATGGCATTCCGATCATGCTGGTGGATCAGGCCCGCGACGTCGATTAGCGCGCAGAAAAGGCGAAACGCCCTGACCAGTCGGTCAGGGCGTTGCCGGTAGAAACTGCGCCTTGGTCACCTGACCACGCGCGCGGATGCCACCCTACAGATGATGTGAGCAAAGGGTCGGGCAGTCCGTTCGGAGCTGAGTTAAATTTGGCCCGAATCCGACGCCGATCCAAGTGCGAACGCGATTTCGGACAGATTTTCACCATTTTTCCATGCGAGAACGCGGCCACTTCGACAACGGAACGCACAGTGCCCGGAAAGCGGTCCGATTGTTGCAACACCGGCAACGCTTTGCCGGAACGCGCTTACAGCCAGTCTCGCAGGATGGGAATCAGCGGCAGATCGGCCGGGGGCATCGGGTAGTCGCGCAGATCGGCGGGCCGCACCCATTTCATGGCCTGCCCTTCGCGGCTTTGCGGCTGGCCTTCCCACTTGCGGCAAGCAAAGAGCGGCATCAGCAGATGAAAGCTGTCATAGCCATGGCTGGCAAAGCTCAGCGGCGCGAGGCAGCTTTGCCATGTGTCGATGCCGAGTTCTTCCTGCAACTCTCGGATCAGAGCGGCCTCGGGCGTCTCATCCGGCTCGACCTTGCCGCCCGGAAATTCCCACAACCCGGCCATGGACTTTCCTTCGGGGCGCTGGGTCAGCAGCACCCGCCCATCCCGGTCGATCAGCGCGACAGCCGAAACAAGAACGACCTTCACGACCGATAATCCGCGTTGATCTGGATGTAGCGTTCGGTCAGATCGCAGGTCCAGACAGTCGCCGCCCCAACCCCCAGCCCCAGATCGACCCCGATCACGATATCGGATTGTTTCATGTAGCTGGCGCCCTTGTCTTCGGAATAGCCGGGGGCAACCTGCCCTTCGGTTGCGACCAGATGGGGGCCGAAGCGGATCGACAGGCGGTCGCGATCAGCCTCGGCACCGGATTTGCCCACGGCCATGACGATACGGCCCCAATTCGGATCCTCGCCCGCGATGGCCGTCTTGACCAGCGGCGAATTGGCGATGGCAAAACCCACGCGCCGCGCATCCATATCCGAGTGCGCCCCGGTCACGGCGATCTCGATGAACTTGCGCGCCCCTTCACCGTCGCGCACGACCTGATGGGCCAGATCCCGCATCACCCCGCCCAGTGCCTTGGCAAAGGCAGCGGCCTCGGGGCTGGCGTCCGTGTCGATCAGGGCCGCATCGCCTTGTCCGGTCGCAGCCATCAGCACCATGTCAGAGGTCGAGGTATCGCTGTCTACCGTGATGCAGTTGAAGGTGCTGTCCGTCAGGCGCGAGAGCATGGATTGCAACACGGGCTGCGTGATCCGGGCATCCGTGAACAGATAGACCAGCATCGTCGCCATATCGGGCGCGATCATTCCCGAACCCTTGGCGATCCCGGCAATCTGCACGGGCGCGCCCCCGATCTCGACTGTCGCCGTGGCGCCCTTGGCAAAGGTATCGGTCGTCATGATCGCCTGCGCGGCCTGGGGCAACGCGTCGGGCGACAGGCTGGTGACCAGCGCCGCGACCGCCGCCGTGATCCGCTCATGCGGCAACCGCTCGCCGATCACCCCGGTCGAGGCGGTGAAGACCCGCCCGGCCGGCAAGTCCAGCGCAGCGCTGACCGCATTGCAGATCGCCGTGACCGACTCGGCCCCTGCCTGACCAGTAAAGGCATTGGCATTGCCGGAATTGACCAGGATCGCCGCGCCATCAGCGCTGCTGGCGGTCAGCTTCATCTGCGCATCATGAACCGATGCCGCACGCGTGGCCGAACGCGTGAAGGTCCCGGCCATGACCGTGCCGGGCACCAGATGGGCCAGCATGACATCGGGCCGCCCCGCATAGCGCACCCCTGCGGCCGTTGTCGCCACGCGCAGCCCGGCAATCGCGGGCAATTGCGGAAAGCGCTCCGGTGCCAGCGGTGATATCTGCAGCGCACTGGATTGCGCCTTCAGCTGTGCCTTCAGTGCCTTGACCTTGCGTTTGAGCTTTTTCTTCGCGCCCATGCCCGTGCTCCATGAAAAAGCCGGGCCGCGATTGGCCCGGCTGTCACCGTTTGCTTACACCGCGTCCCGTCAGTCGTCCAGCAGGTCGCGACGGCCCAGAAGCGCGGGGTCCAGATCGTCATAATTGCGCTCGATGCTGGCGGCACCCGTGGCGCTGTCCAGCACGGCCTGCGCGGCTTCGCGCTGCAGGTTCTGCTCGATCGCCTCGCGCACCTCGTCCAGTTCGGGGGCGGTGGACATACGCGTGTCGTTCAGCAGCACCAGATGCCAGCCGAATTCGGTTTCCAGCGGACCCATGTATTCGCCCACATCCAGCGACTCGACCGCTTCCTCGAATTCGGCGATCATCGCACCGGGACCGAACCAGCCCAGCGATCCGCCGCCCTCTGCGGCGCCATCAATCGAATGCGCGCGCGCGAGTTCGGCAAAATCGGCGCCATCATCAAGCTCTTCGCGCAGGGCCTGCGCCTCTTCCTCGGTCTCGACAATGATATGCGAGGCGTTGAATTCCGGCGTCGGTTCGCGGCCATCGAAATCCGCGACGAATGCGGCATATGCCTCTTCGATGTTTTCCTCGGACAGCGCGGATTCGGCTGCACGGGTCAGTGCAGCATTGGCGATGAAGGCACGGCGCTCGTTTTCAAGAGCGATCTGTTCGGCCGCACTCAGCGTATCCTCGGACTGCTGCATGATGGCGGTCTGTTCGATCAGTTGTTCGACCAGCGGCTCGAACAGGGTTTCGGCGGGCATCTGCTGGAACTGATCTGGCAGGGTGTCGCGCGCTGCCAGCAGGTGACCCAGCGTGATCTCTGTTCCGTTCACACTGGCGATCACGGTGTCGCGGCTGGGCTCTGACTCTGCGAATGCGGGCGCTGCGGATACCATAAACGCGGCGAATACCATACCGGATCGCGAAAAACTGACCATCTTTGCCTCTCCTTGCTCGACACGGCGGGTGCGCGTCGTTGACACTGTTCATGGCGGCCTTTACATGCCTGACAGGTCTGGCCTGTCGCCTTGGCCGCACGGTTCACCTGCCCTTCTATGGAAGCATGTGCGTGCCGACAACCCCATGGGCGGCACGGGTGCCTGACGTTTTGGTCAGCGCGTGACATGGGTCAGGCGCGAGAGGTAGCAAGAGGCAAAAGAGCGCATGCTGGGTCTTGGGACGATTTCGAGGAAAGTGTTCGGCACGGCTAATGACCGCAAGGTCAAGTCGGTGCGACCGGTCGTCGAAAGGATCAATGCGCTGGAGCCGGAGTTTCAGGCTCTGTCCGATGATGGGCTGGTGGAAAAGACGCAAGAGCTGAAAGCGCGCGTCGAACAGGGCGAAAGCCTGGATGACGTGCTGCCAGAGGCGTTCGCCAATTGCCGCGAGGCCGCGCGCCGCGCACTTGGCCTGCGCGCCTTTGATGTGCAGCTGATCGGCGGCATCTTTCTGCATCAGGGCAATATCGCCGAGATGAAGACGGGTGAGGGCAAGACGCTTGTCGCCACATTCCCGGCCTATCTGAACGCGCTGACCGGCGGGTCGGTGCATGTCGTGACCGTCAACGACTATCTGGCCAGGCGCGACTCTGAGTGGATGGGCAAGGTGTTTGCGCGCATGGGCATGCGCACCGGGGTTGTCTATTCGCAGCAACCCGATGACGAAAAGCGCGACGCCTATGCCGCCGATGTGACCTATGCCACCAATAACGAACTGGGCTTTGACTATCTGCGCGACAA
>REDZ01000052.1 GCA_007695345.1 Paracoccaceae bacterium
TCCTGCAGCATGGCCTTGCGACGGTCGCCAAAGCCCGGTGCCTTGACAGCCGCAATTTTCAGTCCGCCACGCAGCTTGTTGACAACCAGAGTTGCCAGCGCTTCGCCTTCGACATCCTCGGCAATGATCAGAAGCGGTTTCTGCGACTGAATGACCTGCTCGAGCAGCGGAACCATCGGCTGCAGCGAGGAGAGTTTCTTCTCGTGAATCAGGATCATCGCATCGTCGAGTTCTGCGATCATCTTGTCGGGGTTGGTCACGAAATAGGGCGAGAGATAGCCGCGGTCGAACTGCATGCCTTCGACAACATCGGTTTCTGTTTCCAGACCTTTGTTTTCCTCGACGGTGATGACACCCTCGTTTCCGACCTTCTGCATCGCATCGGCGATCTGACGGCCGATCTCGGCCTCGCCATTGGCCGAGATGGTGCCGACCTGTGCAACTTCCGCGCTGTCATTGACAGGCCGCGCTGCCGACCTGATCGACTCTACCACCTTGGTAGTAGCGAGGTCGATGCCACGCTTCAGATCCATCGGGTTCATGCCGGCGGCAACCGATTTCAGACCTTCGCGAACGATTGCCTGGGCCAGAACAGTCGCGGTGGTGGTGCCGTCGCCAGCTTCGTCATTGGTGCGCGAGGCCACTTCCTTGACCATCTGCGCGCCCATGTTCTCGAACTTGTCTTCCAGTTCGATCTCTTTTGCCACCGTCACACCGTCCTTGGTGATCCGGGGTGCGCCGAAGCTTTTGTCGATGACGACATTGCGGCCCTTGGGACCGAGTGTCACTTTCACCGCATCGGCGAGCGTGTTCACGCCGCGCAGCATGCGGTCGCGGGCATTGGTTTCGAACTTGACGTCCTTAGCAGCCATGATGGTGCCTCCTGGTTGTCTTCAAATCTTGGGGTCGCGAAAGGGTCAGGACATCACGCCGAGGATGTCGCTTTCCTTCATGATCAGCAGCTCTTCGCCGTCGAGCGTGACTTCGGTGCCCGACCACTTGCCGAACAGAACGCGGTCGCCGGTCTTGACGCTGGGCGCGATCAGTTCGCCCGATTCCTTGCGCGCGCCGTCACCGACCGAAATGATTTCACCCTCGGCGGGCTTTTCCTTGGCAGTTTCGGGGATGATCAGGCCGCCCTTGGTCTTGTCTTCGCTTTCGACGCGACGGACAAGAACACGGTCATGCAGCGGTTTGAATGCCATCTGAGAACGCTCCTTTGGTTCCAGGTTTATGTCTTGTTGGCACTCATGATGGTCGAGTGCTAACAGAGCTGATGTAGGCAAGCGGCGACACCCTGTCAACAACTTGCCGCCAAATTTTTTCGGGCGCCCAAGCGCGGGTGACAAGCGGTCGGCAGACAGCTATAAGCACGCGCAAATTCGCCCGATTTGCCCCGCAAGACAACAAGCAGGACGTCAAGATGATCAAGGTTTTCGGCCATCTCTCTCCCGATACGGATTCGACCGGATCGCCGCTGATCTGGGCATGGTATCTGACCCAGGTGCAGGACACCCCGGCCCAGGCCGTTCTCCTGGGTGAACCCAATACCGAAGCCGCCTTCGTTCTCGAGCACTGGGGCTTTGAGCGCCCCGACATCCTGACCGACCTGCCCGAGGGCACGCCGGTCGTGATCGTGGACACGAACAACCCGGCGGAACTGCCCGAGGGGATCAACAAGGCCGATATCCGCGCGATCATCGATCATCACAAGCTGGTCGGCGGGCTGGAAACCAAGGCCCCCATCGACATCACCATCCGCCCGCTGGCCTGCACTGCCACGATCATGTTCTCGTTGATCGGCAAGCAACTGGCGCAGGCGCCGCGCGGGATCAAGGGGCTGATGCTGTCCTGCATCCTGTCCGACACGCTGGAATTCCGCTCGCCCACCACAACGCAGGAAGATCGTGCCGTCGCCCATGCACTGGCCGAGGATCTGGGCGTTGATATCGGAGAGCTTGCCGCCGCCATGTTCGCCGCGAAATCCGATGTGTCGCGCTTTACGGCGGCAGAACTGCTGAAGATGGATGCCAAGAAATACAGTGTCGGCGACAAGACATTCCGTATATCGGTGCTGGAAACCACGGCCCCCGCGCAGGTGCTGGCCCGCAAGGACGAGTTGATCGCCGCCATGCCCGAGGTCGCTGCCGCAGACGGCGCGGATGAGGTGATGCTGTTCGTCATCGACATCCTGCAGGAAGAAGCGACCCTGCTGGTGCCCAGCGACACCGTCAAGGCCGTGACCGAGAAATCCTTCGGTGTAACCGTCGAAGGCGATCAGGTCGTGCTGCCCGGTGTCATGAGCCGCAAGAAGCAGATCATTCCGGTGCTGTCCCTGTGACCCGCCTGATCCAGAGTTTCGCCGAGATCAGCGCGAATTACGAACTTGCGCTGGTCGATCTGTGGGGCTGCGTGCATAACGGTCTGGCGATCTATCCCGCCGCGCAGGCCGCGCTGCAGGACTTCCGCCAGGCGGGGGGCGGGGTCGTTCTGGTAACGAACGCGCCGCGCCCGGTCCGGGCCATTCAGCAGCGCCTGGACGAGATGGGGCTGTCGCGTGACGCCTATGACGCGATTGCCACATCGGGCGATGCTGCGCAGGAAGGAATGGTCATGGGGGCTGTCGGGCGGCGCGTCTGGCATCTGGGCCCCACCAAGGATGAGCCGTTCTTCACCGATCTGCCTGACTGGATGGCAGATCACCCTGAAATCGAGCGCGTTGATTTCGAAAGCGCCGAAGGTATCGTCTGCACGGGCCTGTTCGAGGATGAAACCGAGACGCCCGAAGACTATCGCGGGCGTTTTCTGGCCGCCAAGGCACGCGGGCTGAAGCTGCTATGCGCCAATCCCGATATCGTGGTCGATTACGGCGACAAGCGCATCTACTGCGCGGGCGCGCTGGCGCAGCTTTATGACGAGATGGGGGGCGAGAGCCTGTATTTCGGCAAGCCGCACCCGCCGATCTATGATCTGGCGCGCCGCGTGGCCGTCAATTCAGGGCTGCGCTTCTCGGACGAACGGATCATCGCGATCGGGGATGGTATCGCGACCGATATCTCGGGCGGGATTGCCGAAGGGTTCGACACGCTGTTCATCACGGGCGGGCTGGCCGCAGACCAGTTTGGCGCGGATGCCGAGGCGCCGGATACAGACAAACTGCACGCCTGGGCAGAGGAACAGGGCATCCAGCCGGGGTTCGCGATGGGGCGGCTGCGATAGTCCAGCAATATAATTACCACAAATATCCGCCTTTGGCATTATTATTTCGCATGCCTGTTGCCAGACCGGCGCGTTTCGGGTAATGCTGCGCTGCAATAGGATCGGGAACCGGGTTGGACAGAAGGGGCGATACGATGCTGGATACCGGAGCGAACGATAATTTCCCGCGCGGCACGATCTGTGTCGAGGATCTGGAAATCGGCATGTCCCGGCATCTGCGCAAGGAAATCACCAACCGCGATATCGAGATGTTTGCCGAAGTCTCGACCGACCGCAACCCGGTTCATCTGGACGATGCTTACGCGCAGGACACGATATTCGAAGGGCGTATCGCGCATGGGATGCTGACCGCAGGGCTGATCTCTGCCGTGATCGGCGAACAGCTTCCGGGCCATGGCACGATCTATATGGGCCAGTCGCTGAAATTCCTCGCCCCGGTGCGCCCCGGTGATGTCGTGACAGCCGAAGTCACGGTGCTGAGCATCGATTATGCCAAGCGCCGCGTCACTCTTGATTGTCGCGCGCGCGTGGGTGATACGACAGTTCTGAAGGGCGAGGCGACCGTGCTTGCGCCCAGCCGCAAGTTCGACTGACGCCGGGGCGGTGCACTGCGCCCCAAAAGGGGGCAGATGCAGATTACCGACCATTGGCACCCCCCTGTGACGGATATGCAGGGCGCCTCTGTCGCGATGGGGAATTTCGACGGCGTGCATCAGGGCCACCAGCGCGTGATCGATCTGGCGCGCCGCCCGGATATGCCCCTTGGCATCGTGACGTTCGAGCCGCATCCACGCGAATTCTTCGCCCCTGACAGCCCGCCTTTCCGGCTGATGAACCGCGAAGCGCGCGCCAACCGGCTGGCGCGGCTGGGGGTGGAGTATCTGTATGAACTGCCCTTTGACGCGCAGCTGTCCAGGCTGGGCGCGGAGGATTTCGCGCACAAGGTTCTGGCGCAGGGGCTGGGCGTGCGCCATGTGGTCGTGGGCGCTGATTTCTGCTTTGGCAAGGGGCGGTCGGGCACGGCCAGCGATCTGGCAGCGTTTGGCCGCGAACTGGGGTTCGAGGTCACGATCGCGCCGCTTCTGGCCGATGGCGCGCATGTCTTTTCCTCGACCGCGATCCGCACCGCGCTGACCGAGGGCCGGCCGCGCGATGCGGCTGCGATGCTGGGCCATTGGCACCGGATCGAAGGGGAAGTGCTTCATGGCGAAAAGCGCGGGCGCGACCTGGGCTATCCGACCGCGAACATGTCGATTACCGGGCTGCACCCGCCCCAGTTTGGCGTCTATGCCGTGCAGGTCGATGTGCTGGGCGGTGCGCATGCCGGGCGTTATGGCGGTGTCGCGTCCATCGGGGTGCGGCCCATGTTTGGCGTGAACCAGCCCAACCTGGAAACCTATCTGTTCGATTTCACGGGTGATCTGTATGGCACCCATCTGTCCGTCGCGCTGATCGCGCATCTGCGCGATGAGCAGCGCTTCGACAGCCTGCCTGCGCTGATCGCGCAGATGGATGCGGACAGCCAGAAGGCCCGTGACATCCTCGCTGCGCTGGACTGAGGCGCGGCTGGTCAGAGCGATCCGCCACCACCCGCGCGGCGCCCTGCGCGCCACATGCCCAGCGCGCCCAGCACCCAGACCACCACGAGGGTCAGCGCGGCCCCCGAGACGAACAGCATCAGTGCCGCGCGCAGCGGGTCCTCTGGGCCGAGCGCGGCCACAACCCCCGGCAGGCGGCCCCCGGCCATCACAACCCCGAATGTCGCGGCGAACAGACCCGCCAATGCGACCACCGCCAGAAGCGGCAGCGCCATCACGCCCCCGCGCGGGCGCGCCAGCGCGCGGCGCAGCGACACGGCCTGCCGTCGCAGATCATGCCCGATGGCCAGCACCGCCGGCACCAGCAGCAACACCACGACCATGCCAAAGCCCAACCCATAGACCAGCGTGATGACGGTGGGTTTCAGGAACTCGGCCTCGGATGATCGCTCGAACAGCAGCGGGCTCAGGCCCAGAACGGTCGTCAGTGTCGTCAGCAGCACCGGGCGCAGCCGGTCGCAGGTCGCATCGATGATCGCCGGGATCAGCCCGCGATCCCGCGCGTGCTGATCCACAGTCGTCATCAGAACGATGGAATCGTTGATGATGATCCCCACCATGCCCATGATCCCAACGATGGAGAACATCGACATCGCCATGCCCCAGCTCAGATGCCCATGAATCACCCCGATCAAGCCAAAGGGGATCACGGCCATCACCACCAATGGCCGCGCCCAACTCGAGAATACCCATGCCAGCGTCAGATAGATCAGGATCAGGCACAGGGTCAGCCCGATCAGCGCATCGCTCAGGAATTCCTGTTCCTGTTCCGCCTGGCCTGACAGCCGTGTGGTGATGCCGAAATCCGCTTCCAGATCAGGCAGGATCCGCTCGGTCAGGGCGCGCGTGACTTCGCGCGCGCGGGCGGGATCATCCTCCGACAGATCGCCCGAAACGGTCACGACACGGATGCCATTCTCGCGCCGCACGCTGGAAAACCCCTGCCGTTCACTGACCGAGACAATGTCGCCCAAAAGCGCCAGCGTGCCGTCAGCACTGCGCATCTGCATGCTATCCAGAAAATCCGCTGCGCGTTCGGTCTGCGGCACCTCGACCCGGATGCGACCCGTGCGCAGCCCGTCCGGAAAACTCATCGCCTCGATGCCGGTCAGTCGGTTGCGCAGGTCGCGCGACAGCCCGTCGATGGTAAAGCCCAGCGCCTGCCCTTGCGGCGTCAGTTGCAGGACAAGTTCCTGCTTGTCATAGGGCATGTTGTCTTCCAGCCCCGACACTTCGGGAAAGGGCACCAGTGCTGCGCGCAGCGCATCGGCGGCGGATTTGAGCGTTTCGGCATCCCCACCGCTCAGATCGACCGACAGCGTGTCGCCACCCGGACCGCCGCGCGCTGAGCGAAAACTCAGTTCTTCCAGGCGCGGATGCGGGCGCACTTCGTCCTCGACCTGCGCGGCAAAGGCAAAGCTGGACACCGGGCGCAAATCGACATCGACCATCTCGATGGAAATGCCGCCCAGCAGATCGGCTTCCTTGTTCTCGGCGGCGGGCAGCGACCGGCCGGTATTCGACCCAAGCTCGACCATGGAAAAGGTAACGGGGTTGACGCCTGTTTCTGCCTCGATCCGCGCGGCGACGGTTTCGGTCGCGCGCTGGAATTCGCGCAACGCCTCGAGGGTGTCGGCACGGGTGGCGCCATCATTCATCACGATATTGCCGGTGATCGACCCCTGTTCGGGCGGCACGAAGAAGCGGAAGGGCAGATTGCCGCTGACCAGATGCGCGCTTTGCACAGTCAGAAGCGCGACCAGCCCCGCGACGACCGGGTAGCGCGCAACGATCACCAGCCGCATCAATGGGCGGAACGCGTGTTCCCGCAGCCAGCTAAAGCCCCGGTTCACCTGCCGCGAGGGCCAGTCATACCAGCGCTCTTTCATGCCGCTGGCGATGGCATGATACATATGGTTGGGCAGGATCAGGAAACACTCGACGAGCGAGGCGATCAGCACCGCGATCACGGTCAGCGGAATATCCGCGATCAGCGTCCCAAAGCGTCCACCCACAATGATCAGCGCACCAAAGGCCAGAACCGTTGTCACTGTCGCGGCAAAGACCGGCTGCGCCATCCGCGTGGCCGCATTCTCGGCGGCCTGCGCCGGGTCTTCGCCCAGTTCGCGCGCGCGGTAATCAGCATGTTCGCCCACCACGATGGCATCATCCACCACGATCCCCAGCGTGATGATCAGCGCAAACAGCGAGATCATGTTGAAGCTGAGTCCCATCAGATACATCACGGCAATCGCCGCCAGCATCGCGGCCGGTATCCCCGCCGAAACCCAGAACGCCGTGCGCGCATTCAGAAACAGGAACAGCAGCACAACCACCAGCCCCAGCCCCATCAGCCCGTTCTTGACCAGCAGCCATATCCGGTCAGAGATGAATTCCGCCCGTGTCGAGACCAGTTCGATCGCCGTGCCCTGCGGCAGGCTGCGGTTCATCTCGGCGGCGACCGCCTCGACGCGCGCCTGAATGGCGATGGCATCGCCACGCGCAGAGCGGTCCACGCGCAGCGTGATTGCCGGATTGTCGCCCACGAAATAGGCGCGGTCACGGTCGATCTGGCCCTGCGTGATCGTGGCGACATCAGCCACCCGCAGAACCGAGCCATCGGGCAAGCTGCGCAGCGCGATATCACCCACTTCCGCCGCGCTGCGCCGTTCCGTGCCGGTGCGCACCCGCGATGTGCCCGAGGACACCTCGCCCGTGGGGTCGGTCATGGCGCTGGCACGGATCGCCTGCGCGATATCGGCCATGGTCAGGTCATGCTCGATCAGGTTGCGGGTGGGCACTTCAACACTGACTTCGGCGCTGGCCACCCCGTTGATCGAGACGCGTGTGATCCCTGCATCATACAGCCGCGCGGCAAATTCATCGGCAAAGCGCGCAAGCTGGTCCACCCCGACCGGTCCCGTGACGACGACATTGGTCACCCGGTCCGCCCAGCTTGAGCGGCGGGCGACCGGGTCTTCGGCGCCATCGGGCAGGTTGGCGACAGACTCGATCGCATCCTGCACATCGGCATTGCCGCGCGACATGTCCCAGCCGGTTTCGAACTCGATGGTAAATGTGGCGCGCCCCTCGCGCGAGCGGGCAGAGACGCGCGTCACCCCCTCGACCGCCTGCAGCGTGGGGCCGACCACCTGCACCACGGCGCTGTCAACATCTTCGGCCCCGGCATCGGGCCAGGGGATATCGACCGTTACCGTATCGACAACGACATCGGGGAAGAATTGCGCGCGCATCTGCGGTATCGCGGCCAGCCCGACCACGATCATGATGACCAACAGCAGATTGGCCGCCGTGCGGTGCCGGGTGAAATAGCGAAAGACGCCTGCGGCCTGAACGGCCAGCCTGTCGCGCGCAGAGCGGCTGCTCATTGCTCAGCCCCCGCTTTGCGTGCGAGTCTCATCGCCGTTTTCCAGCCGCTCGACCATCGCGGCGGGCACCTCATCCTCGGAGAGTTGCGCCAGCATCCGGGCGCGCACGGGGTCGGGCATGTCGCTATTACCCTCGACCTGCGCGATCAGGCGCGCGCGGCGGTCGGCATCCAGGCTGACCATCTCTGGCATCGCGTCCGCGGCGGCGTTGGCATCGCCATCGCGATGCGGACGTACCAGAATGCCGCTGCCCAGATTGGGGCCAACCTCGCGCACGATCTCGCGCCCCTCGATCCCGTCCAAAGCGACAATCACGCTGTCGCCCTGACGGCGCAGCAGGGTGACGGGCAGCGCTTCCAGCCGGCTGCCCTCATTCAGGGCAAGCACATTGCCAGATGTGGTCACCGATGCGGCCGGGATCATTGCCACATTCGCGAGTGCGGGTTCCTGCAGGCGCACGGTCACGAAATCGCCGGGGCGAAAGCCGCGCGGGGCATCGAGATTGACGAACAGACGCCGCCCACTCTGTCCCTGTTCCACAGTGGCTGCGGCCCGCATCAATTGACCGGGCGACGTGATCTCATATCCGGCCACTTCCAGCGCGACCTCTGCGGGCGTGTCGCGCAATGCGCCATTGTCATCGATCAGACGCAGATACTGCGCCGTCGAAACCTGCACCGATACGTCCAGCGCCTGCGGGTCGATGATCCGGCCAAGTTGTTCATTGGCATTGACCAGCCCGCCCTCGGCGATCGCGATATCGGCCAGCACGCCATCGAACCCGGCATGAACTGTCGTGTCAGCCAGGCGGCGCTCTGCCTCGGCCACTGCGATCCGCTGCCGATCAAGCGCCGAGAGCGCCTGATCGCGTCGCGCCTCTGCCTGCGCTTCGGCCTGGCGGCGGCTCACGACGCTCTGACGCGCGGTCGAGACTGCAAGCTCGGCATCTTCCAGCGCGGAATCAGTGGTGACGCCGCGCTCGGCCAACCCTTCTTGCCGGGCCAGCGCGCGTTCGCGCAGCTCTAGCTGGGCGCGTGCGGCCGCCACATCCTCGGCGGCCAGTTCCAGCGCGCGTTCGGCATCGCGCAGCTCGGCCTCATCCCGCGCCAGTTCGGATTGCGCGAGCGCCAAAGCCGATTCGGCATCTGAAGGGTCGATTCGGAACAATAGCTGGCCCTGCGCGACCTGCGCGCCATCCTCGACCCCGTCGCCCAGTTCCAGCACGCGCCCGCCCACCGGGGCGCGCAATTCCAGCGACCGGCGGGTGCGCACTTCGCCAAAGGCCGACAGGACGGGCGCTACATCCTCGGCGCTGACGGTCATGACCCGCACCGTGAATTCACGCTCGCGCCCCGCGCCCGGACCGCCGGGGGCGTCAGACCTGCTTTGAACGGCGGTCAGAAAACTTGCGCCAGCATAGCCAAGTGCGGCGACGGACAGGGCCGCGAAGAACAGCGCCACAAGGCTGCGGGTCAGAAAACGCATGGCGACTCCGGGTTACGCGCAATGTATCACATGAGTTATACGCGGCAAAACTGCGTTATGTTCAATGCTCTTCAACGCAAGAGCGCGTTACTTCCGTCGCAGATGTTCGTCCAGACGCGGAAAAATCTCGACAAAGTTGCAGGGGCGATGCCTGAAATCGAATTGCGGGGCCAGAATCTCGTCCCATGCATCCTTGCACGCGCCGGGCGATCCGGGCAGCGCGAACAGATAGGTGCCCTGCGCCACCCCCGCACAGGCCCGCGACTGGATGGCCGAAGTGCCAATCTTCTGCATCGACACAATGGTAAAGACAGTGCCGAAAGCGTCGATTTCCTTTTCATAGACATCGCGATGCGCCTCGACCGTGACATCACGGCCCGTCAGCCCCGTGCCGCCTGTGCTCAGGATCGCGTCAATCTCCGGGTCGGCGCACCAGAGGCGCAACTGATCGGCGATCTGCGCGCGGTCATCGGGCAGGATTGCGCGCGCGCGCAACGAATGGCCCGCATCCATGATCCGCGCTGCCAGCGTGTCGCCGGACCGGTCATTCGTTGCATCGCGCGTGTCCGAGACGGTCAGCACCGCGAAACGCACCGGCATGAAGGGGCGGCTGTTGTCGAGAGCGCTCATCCATCCCCCCGCAACCGGGCCTGCAATGCCAGCAGATCGGCCCATGCCTCGCGCTTGGCCGCAGGGTTGCGCAGCAGATAGGCAGGGTGCAACATCGGCAGCGCCGGGCGGCCCGCCAACTCGCGCCATTGCCCGCGGATCCTGGTGATCCCCTCGGCCGTGTCCAGCAATGTCATGGCAGAGATGCGCCCCATCAGCACCACGATATCGGGGGCTGCCAGCTCGATATGGCGCAGCACGAAGGGGCGGAACATCGCGCGTTCCTCCAGGCTGGGGTCGCGGTTCTGGGGCGGACGCCAGGGCAGGATATTGGTGATGTAAAGCGCGCGGCTTGGGTCGGGATGCGCACGGCCCATGCTGATGGCGTCAAACATCCGGTCCAGCAACTGTCCCGCCTCGCCCACGAATGGCTTGCCCTGTCGGTCCTCTTCCCGGCCCGGTGCCTCGCCCACGATCATCACGCGCGCATTCTGCTGCCCGTCGCAAAAGACAAGGTTGCGCGCCCCAAGCCGCAGGTCGCAATGGGGAAAGGCGGCCAGCGCCTCTTGCAGCGCGGCCAGGTCGGGTGCGGCACGGGCGGCGGCCTCGGCCACTGCCACCGGGTCGGTCTGCGCGGGGGCGGGTGTCGCGGCTGTGGGCGTGGCAGCCGGCGCGGCCGCGCTGGGGGCCGGGCGCTCGGGCGCGGCTGCGGGCAATTCAAAGCGATTGACGGGCGCATCACAGATCGCTTCATCCACGCCAAGCTCGACCTGCCAGGCCAGCGCGGCGCAGGCTATCTCGAAATCATTTTCCCAATTGGCCCAAGCGTTCATGCGCGCCACGCTACCGGCCCGCTGCGCAGGCGTAAAGCGGACTTGTCGTCGCGCGCCGCGGTTTCTATAACGCGGGCAGGTCCGAACCCTGGGGGGAGCATGACATTCTCGCAACGCCACCTGCTTGGCATCGAGCCGCTGCACCCTCTGGAAATCGCCAGCATCCTCGATCTGGCCGAGGAGTATGTGGCGCTGAACCGCTCTGCGGAGAAACACGCCCCGGTGCTGGAGGGGATGACGCAGATCAACATGTTCTTCGAATCCTCGACCCGCACGCAGGCGAGTTTCGAACTGGCGGGCAAGCGGCTGGGCGCGGATGTCATGAACATGGCCATGGCGCAATCCAGCGTGACCAAGGGCGAGACGCTGATCGACACGGCGCTGACCCTGAATGCCATGCACCCCGATCTGCTGGTCGTGCGGCATGGCCGGTCCGGGGCGGTGAACCTGCTGGCCGAGAAAGTGAATTGCGCTGTGCTGAATGCAGGCGATGGGCGACATGAACACCCCACACAGGCGCTGCTGGATGCCTTGACGATCCGACGCAAGAAGGGGCGGTTGCACCGGCTGGTCATCGCCATCTGCGGTGATATCGCGCATAGCCGCGTGGCGCGGTCGAACCTGATCCTGCTGGGGAAGATGGAAAACCGCGTGCGGCTGGTCGGCCCGCCCACGCTGATGCCGCCCCAGGTGGGCGAATTCGGGGTCGAGGTGTTTGATGACATGCGCGCCGGGCTGGAGGGCGCGGATGTCGTGATGATGCTGCGCCTGCAGCGCGAGCGGATGGATGGGGGGTTCGTGCCCTCGGAACGCGAATATTTCCAGCGCTACGGGCTGGATGCCGAAAAACTGGCCCATGCCAAACCCGATGCCATCGTCATGCACCCCGGCCCGATGAACCGGGGCATCGAGATCGACGGCGCGATCGCCGATGACATCAACCGTTCCGTCATTCAGGAACAGGTCGAGATGGGGGTGGCCGTGCGCATGGCCTGCATGGACCTGCTGGCGCGCAATCTGCGCGCCGAACGCGAACGCGCCCGCCTGCGCGAGGCCGCCGATGGCTGAAAAGATCAGAGAGGTCAGCCTGGGCGATACCGTGGTCGAGCTGGAGCCGGGCGAAAAGCACCTGCGCGAGATCCGCGCGGACAAGGGCACCTACTGGCGCGACCATGGCGTGATGGCGGTCCTGGGGATGGGGGTCGTGGGCATGGTGCTGGCGCTGATCGGGTCTGACCATGTGGCGATCGGGTCGCTGGGGGCCGTGCTGGCGCTGGGGGTGCGCGGGGCGTATCTGTATTCCGAACAGATGAAATTCTATTGGGTGCTGACCAATATGCGGCTGGTTGGGCCGGGTGGGCGGCAGGTCTATCTGCTGGAGCTGGAAACCGCGCGCCGCCTGTTCGGCGACATCCAGATCATCACACGCGGCGGTGACAAGCACCTGATCAAGCATGTCGCGGGCGCAGAAAGCGTGGTCGCCGAGATCAATGCCGCGCGCGACAAGCGTGCCCGGCGCAAGCGGGGCTGAACGATGCTGCCCCTGCCCCCGCATGTCACCATCCGCCCCGATGAGCATCTGGTCGCTCTGATCCATCCCGATTTCCGGGTGCAGACCCTTTGGGATGCGCTGTTGACCACGCTGTGGCTGATCCTGGGGGTTATGCTGACAATCCTGCTGGATCAGGCGCTGGACCGGGCGTGGTCCGGTCTGGGGCCATGGCTGCTGCTGACCATCGCCTTCTTTGTCGGGCCGATGCTGGCGCAGCGCATCCTCGCCCCGCGCAGGCCCTATGTGCTGACCGATATGCGACTGATCGTCGATGCGCAGACCGAGATCGCGCTGGCACGGATGGGACGCCTGCGGGCCTGGCCGACCTCGCTTGTGCTGCAGACGGACGGGGACCCCGTCAGCCTGACGCATCTGATCAACCCGCCCGCCGTCGCGCGGCTGATCCACGACACACTCGCCACCACGCGGAGGGCCTGATGCGCTGGTTCCACAATGCCCGCCTGATCGATCCCGACGCAGGCACCGACACCATCGGCACGCTGCTGATCCGCGAGGGCCGGATCGCGGAACGTGACGGCCCCTGCCCCGATGGCGCCGAGGCCGTGGATGCGCATGGCAAATGCCTGGCCCCCGGCATCGTCGATCTGGGTGTGCAGGTGGGCGAGCCCGGCGCGCAGCACAAGGAAAGCTTGCGCACTGCCGGTCTGGCAGCCGCGAAAGGGGGCGTGACCACGATCGTCATGCGCCCCGATACCGACCCGGCCATCGACACGCCCGAGGTGCTGGAATACGTCACCCGCCGCGCCATGGCCCGCACCCCGGTCAATATCCGGGCCATGGCGGCGCTGACGCGCGGGCGCGCAGGGCGCGAGATGGCAGAGATCGGGCTGTTGCAGGACGCAGGTGCCGTCGCCTTTGGCGATGGCGACAGGGTCGTGCCCGATACCCGCGTGCTTGGCCGCGCGATGACCTATGCGCGGGGTCTGGGCGCGCTGATCGTCGGGCACCCGCAGGATATCGGGCTGTCCACAGGGGCCTGCGCCACCAGCGGCAAATTCGCGTCCCTGCGCGGGTTGCCCGCCGTCTCGCCAATGGCCGAACGCATCGGGCTGGACCGCGATCTGGGGCTGGTCGAGATGACGGGCGCGCGCTACCACGCCGATCAGATCACCTGCGCCCGCGCGTTGCCGCCGCTGGAACGCGCCAAAGGCAACGGCCTGGATGTCACCGCCGGGATATCGATCCATCATCTGACATTGAACGAACTGGATCTGGGCGATTTCCGCACCTTCTTCAAATTCACCCCGCCCCTGCGCAGCGAAGATGACCGCCGCGCCGTGGTCGAGGCGTTGCGCGAGGGGCTCATTGACATCATCTGCTCCATGCACAGCCCGCAGGATGAGGAATCCAAGCGCCTGCCGTTCGAAGAGGCTGCCGCAGGCGCAGTCGGGCTGGAAACGCTGCTGCCCGCCGCGATGCGGCTGTATCATTCCGAGGGGCTGAGCCTGCCGCAGATCTGGCGCGCGCTGTCGCTGAACCCGGCGCGCAGGCTGGGGCTGGCCGGGGGGCGGCTGATGGCCGGCGCGCCGGCCGATCTGGTTCTGTTCGACCCCGATGCGCCCTTTGTGCTGGACCGCTTCACGCTGCTGTCGAAATCCAAGAATACTCCCTTTGACGGGGCGCGCCTGCAGGGCCGCGTGCTGGCAAGCTATGTCGCAGGCGAATGTGTCTATACGCGCGAGGGTCAGGATGCCTGAGTTGCTGACGCCGCTCTGGCTGCTGGGGCTGGTGGGATTGGGCGCCTATCTGCTGGGCTCGGTTCCCTTTGGCATCGTGATTGCGCGGGTAATGGGGCTGGGCGATCTGCGCAGCCTCGGGTCCGGGAATATCGGGGCCACGAATGTCATGCGCACCGGCAACAAGGTCGCAGGCGTGCTGACCTTTGCGCTGGACGCGGCCAAGGGCGCCATCGCCGTGCTGCTGGCGCGTGCGGCTTTCGGCGAGGATGCCGCCCAAATCGCCGGGGTGGCGGCGTTTCTGGGACATCTCTACCCGGTGTTCATAGGCTTTCGTGGCGGCAAGGGCGTGGCGACCTATATCGGCACGGCGATGGCGCTGGCCTGGCCCGTGGGGCTGGCGCTCTGCGCGATCTGGGCGCTGGTGTTCAAGCTCTCGCGCATCTCGTCCCTGGCAGCCCTCGTCGCCAGCGCGCTGGGGCCAGCGCTGGCCTGGGGTCTGGGCGCAGGCCATCTGGTCGCATTGATGATCGTGCTGGCGCTGATGATCTTTTACAAACATGCCGACAATATCCGCCGCCTGATCGACGGGTCGGAATCGCGGTTCGAACGCAAACGCTGATCGGTCCGGACAATCTGCGCGTATCAGGATGAAACATCGGCAGATGCCGTTACGTATGGGCATCGAACACATCACCACGGGATCACAACATGCACCGGATCATCGCCGCCATCGCCATCGCCTCTGCCAGCCTGTCGCCCGCGCTGGCCGACAGCCCCGACCCGCAGGACTGGGATGCGGTGCTCGATGCCGCGCGCGGGCAGACAGTCTATTGGCACGCCTGGGGTGGTGATCCGCGGATCAACGCGTTCATCGCCTCGGTCGGGGACGATCTGCAGGACCGCTACGGCGTGACGCTGGAACATGTGCGGCTGGCCGATACCGCCGATGCCGTGACCCGCGTGATTTCCGAGCGTCAGGCCGGGCGCGACAGTGACGGCGCGGTGGATGCGATCTGGATCAACGGCGCCAATTTCGCCAGCATGAAGGAACAGGGCCTGCTGTTCGGCCCATTTGCCGAGGATCTGCCCAACTGGCCGCTGGTCGATACCGATGCCAACCCGGCGGTGCTGATCGATTTCACCCTGCCGGTCGAGGGGTTCGCCAGCCCCTGGGCCATGTTTCAGATGGTGTTCGAATATGACAGCGCCACGGTCAACGACCCGCCCCGGTCACTCGACGCATTGCGCGACTGGATTGGGGAAAATCCGGGCCGCTTCACCTATCCGCAACCGCCCGATTTTCTGGGCGCGAGCTTTTTGAAACAAGCGCTTTACGGTGTGCTGGACGACCCTGCGGCGCTGCTGGACCCCGTCGGCGAGGACTATGACGAGATCACTGCCCCGCTGTGGGAATTTCTGGATGAGATCACGCCCAATCTGTGGCGGCAGGGCCGCGCCTACCCGGCAAATGAACCGGCTCTTGCGCAGCTTCTGGCAGATGGAGAAGTCGATATCGGTTTCGCCTTCAACCCCGGTCGCGCCTCGGCTGCCATCGCGGATGGGGAATTGCAGGACAGCGTTCGGACATTCGTGTTCGACGGCGGCACGCTGGCCAATGCCTCTTACCTCTCGATCCCCTACAATGCGGCCCATATCGAAGCCGCGCTCGTGCTCGCAAACCTGATCCTGGACCCCGAAATACAGGCCCGCGCGCAGGACCCCGATGTGCTGGGCTTTCAGACTGTGCTGGGAATGGACCGGCTGGATGCAGAGGATCGCGCCCGGTTCGAAGCGCTGGAGCTGGGCATCGCCACCCTGCCCCCAGAGGAAATGGGCACCGGCCTGCTGGAGCCGCATCCCGACTGGATGACCCGCCTGGCCGAGGACTGGGCCGAGCGTTACGGCCAGTAAGGTGGCGCGCGCCGGGCTCTGGGCCGCGCTGGGGCTGCTGGCGCTGCCGGTTCTGGCAGGGCTGGCGGGTGTGATTGCGCCCGCATTCGGCTATCTGCCCGCATTGGGCGGCACGGAACTGAGCCTCGATCCCTGGCGCGGGCTGCTGAGCTGGGGCGGGCTGGCGGCTGCCATGCGCCTGTCATTGACAACGGGCGTCCTGTCCACCGCCCTTTCGCTCGCGCTGACCTTTCTGATCGTGGCCGCGTGGCAGGGCACGCGCAGCTTTGCCTGGGTGACGCGCGCGCTGGCCCCGATGCTGGCCCTGCCCCATGCGGCGGCAGCCTTCGGGCTGGCCTTTCTGATCGCGCCCTCGGGTTGGATCGCGCGCGCGCTCTCGCCCTGGGCGACAGGGTGGGAACGCCCGCCTGACCTGCTGATCGTGAATGATCCCTGGGGTCTGGCGCTGGTCGCGGGGCTGGTGGTCAAGGAAGTGCCTTTCCTGCTGCTGATGACGCTGGCCGCGCTGCCGCAGGCCGACAGCCTGCGCAGCCAGATGATCGCGCGGGGGCTGGGTTACGGGCGCGTCATGGGCTGGATGAAAGTGGTCGCCCCGCGCGTCTATGCCCAGATCCGGCTGCCGGTCTATGCGGTGCTGGCCTATTCGATGTCGGTCGTGGATGTCGCGCTGATCCTTGGCCCCACGCGCCCGCCCACACTGGCGGTGCAGATCCTGGAATGGACGAACCACCCCGATCTGCAAATGCGCTTTCAGGCCGCAGCCGGGGCCTGCCTGCAACTGGTGCTGGTCGTGGGCGCGCTGGCCCTGTGGCGTCTGGCCGAGCGCCTGGTGGCGCGGCGCGGGGCGGGATGGGCCGCAGGGGGGGCGCGGGGTGCGGGCGCGGACCGGGTGCTGCGGCCGTTGGGCGCGGGCGTGGCGCTGGCCACCGGGCTTGCCGTGGGGCTGGGGCTGGCGGGGCTTCTGGTCTGGTCCTTTGCCGGGCTGTGGCGCTTTCCCGCGCTCTGGCCCGACGCCTGGGGCCTGCGCAACTGGGCCGGCCAGTCCGACATGCTGGCGCGGCGCATCTGGCAGAGTGCGGTGATCGCGCTGGGGGCAAGCGTGATCGCGCTGGCCCTCAGCGTGGCGGCGTTGCAGGCGCAGGGCGCGCGCCCGGCCCGCATCATGGGGCTCATCTATCTGCCGTTGATCGTACCGCAGATCGCGTTTCTGCCGGGGTTGGCGAGTTTTGCGCTTATTCTGGGACTGGACGGCACGCTTCTGGCCGTGATGGCGGTGCATCTGGTCTTCGTTTTGCCCTATGTCTATCTGGTGCTGGCCGATCCGTGGCGGGCCTGGGATGCGCGCGCGGGGCTGGTGGCCGCAAGCCTTGGCGCGCGGCCCCTGCGCGTTCTGTGGGCCGTGCGTCTGCCGATGCTGCTGCGCGCGCTCTGCGTGGCCTTTGCCGTGGGGTTTGCCACATCCATCGCGCAATACCTGCCCACATTGCTGATCGGCGCGGGCCGCGTGGGCACCGTGACGACCGAGGCCGTTGCGCTGGCCTCTTCGGCGAACCGTCGGCTGATCGGGGTCTGGGCCGTGGTGCAGATGGCGCTGCCCATGGCGGTGTTTGCCGCCTGCCTGGCACTGCCGGCCTTGATCTGGCGCAACCGGCAGGGCATGCGGATCGGATGAGCCTGCGACTGGAAAACCTGACCATCCTGCGCGATGGCGCGCCCATGGTGGTGCTGGATCGCACGGTGGCGCCGGGCGAGGTGCTGAGCGTGATGGGCCCGTCGGGCTGCGGGAAATCCACGCTGCTGGCCTGTCTGGCAGGCGCGCTGCCGCCCGTGTTTCAGGCACGGGGACGCGTCTGGCTGGACGGGCGCGAGATCACGGACCTGCCCAGCCATGCGCGCCGTCTGGGGATGCTGTTTCAGGATGACATCCTGTTCCCGCATCTGTCGGTCGCGGGCAATCTGGGGTTTGGTCTGGCACGCGGGGTGGGGGACCGGACAGGCGCCATCGAGGACGCGCTGCGCGAAGCCGGGCTGGAGGGGATGGGCGCGCGCGACCCGGCGACACTCTCAGGCGGGCAACGGGCAAGAGTCGCGCTGATGCGCACGCTTCTGTCCGCCCCGCGCGGGCTGTTGCTGGATGAGGCATTCTCCAAGCTCGACACCGATCTGCGCGCGCAGATGCGCGGGTTTGTCTTTGGCCGGGCGCGGGCGCATGGGCTGCCCGTGATCATGGTCACCCATGATATAGAGGATGCGCGCGCTGCGGGCGGTCCGGTCGTGGATGTGATGGGCCGGGCGCTCTGAACTGACGCGGGGCGCGCGAGGCCGTCGCGGGAGTAAGGCGCCCGCTCGGGGTGCCCACCCACCCGCCCCCGCACCCGTCGCGGGCGCCTGCCCGGCCAGCGCCGGGCGGGCGATCAGCCCAGCGGGATCACCCCGGTCCAGAGCCTGCGGATAAGATCCGGCTGGCCGCGCAGCCCGGTCTTGGCGTAGATCTGCTTGGAATAGTGGCGCGCGGTTTCCAGCGTCAGGCCAAGGATCGCAGCCGCCTCGCGCAGGCTGGCGCCGTGGCCCAGCGCGCGGGCCAGCCGCGCTTCGGGCAGGGCAAGGCCCAGATGGCGGGCAAGCACCTCGGGCGTGGGCAGGGGCTGATCGGTCGCACGCAGATAGCCGGTATCGCCAAGGCGCAACATCTCGACCCCATTGCCCAGCGCCACCACCCCTTGTGCGATGCCGCCCTGCCCTCTGGCCCGCGCCAGCAACGCGCGCGCCACCGGATCAGCTGCCGCAATCTCGCCCCGCGGCCCGAACTGCACATATCCTGCGCCCGTACGCCGCGCCAGCGCCTGCATCTGTGCCGCCTCGCGCCGCAGTGCCTGCACCTGCGCGGCCATCTCCACTGCCTGTTCCAGATGGGGCACCAGCGACGACAGCAACGCCGAGTCGCGGGCCTGAAACGTCGCACCCGTGAGCAGCAGCCACCCTGGCCCGTGCGGCCCGGACACGCCCAGGCCGCGCGCATCGTCGGCACTGCACAGACCGGGTGCGCGCTCCGCCAGTTCCGCGCCGGTATAGACGCGGCGCAGGCGCAGCCCGGCCAGCGCCGGGGGCAGCGGATGGTCCACAGCGCCTTGCGCGTCCCAGCACCCACCCGGCAGCCAGAACCGCATGGCATGGGCCTGTGTCGCAGCCTGCAGCGCCTGCAGCATACCGGGCCAGCCATCTTCCACGACCCCGGCCCGCGCGATGGCGAGAAGCACTGCGCTGTCCTGCGATGTAACCATGAACCCCCTAGCCTCCCATATGGGAGGTGCATGCAACCTAGCCTGTCTTTAGACAGTCGCAAAGCCCGAAACAGTGCCGAGGACGACCATGAGCATCCGCACCCTGACCCATCTGCAACGGCTGGAGGCCGAAGCCATCCACATCATGCGCGAAGTGGTGGCCGAGGCCGAGAACCCCGTCATGCTGTATTCCGTGGGCAAGGACAGCGCGGTCATGCTGCATCTGGCGAAAAAGGCGTTTCACCCCGCGCCGCCGCCCTTTCCACTGCTGCATGTCGATACGACGTGGAAATTCCGCGAGATGTATGCGTTGCGCGACCGCGCCGCCCGCCGCGCCGGAATGCAACTGATCGTCCATCAGAACCCCGAGGCCGTGCGCCGCGGCATCAACCCGTTCGACCATGGCGGCTTGCACACCGACATGTGGAAGACCGAAGGGCTGAAACAGGCGCTCGATCAGCACGGGTTCGACGCGGCATTCGGCGGCGCGCGGCGTGATGAGGAGAAGAGCCGCGCCAAGGAACGCATCTTCAGCTTCCGCACCGCCAGCCACCGATGGGACCCGAAAAACCAGCGTCCCGAGTTGTGGCGTGTGTTCAACGCGCGCAAGGCCAAGGGCGAATCGATGCGGGTCTTTCCGCTGTCGAACTGGACCGAGCTGGACATCTGGCAGTATATCCATCTGGAAAACATCGAGATCGTGCCGCTTTATTTCGCGG
>REDZ01000221.1 GCA_007695345.1 Paracoccaceae bacterium
GCGAGCACTGAGCCAAAGATCCACAACACTGCATAGAGGATCGGCAGACCCAGCATTTGCGCAGGACGCACGAGACCCAGAAACAGGGTGGAGCGCTCACACATCCCGCGCGCCCGTCACGTCTGCCAGATCGAGCTGACGATGGTCGCGGCACTGGCAACAATGGCAATCGCAATCACCACGAACATCGCTTGCCGGAAATCGATGATCCCGAAGAACCACGACAGCCCAATGCCGACCACGGCCAGTGTCGCAATCGCGATACCCAGAGGGCCGGTGATCGTGTCGATGATGCCTTGCAAGAGGCTGGTCACCGGGTTGAGATCGATGGATTGCGCGAGTGCGGGACTGGCTGCCAGCATCAGGGCGATGATGCCGAGGCTTGCGGCAATGGCCCAGGGCCGGGTGGTCGGTGTCTTGGTCATAGTGTCTCTCCTTGGAGGCGGTCAAAAACAGCCATGACCTTGCGGACATGACCAATGGTCTCGGGGTAAGGGGGGATGCCGTCATGGCGGATCACCGCGCCAGCACCGGCATTGTAGGCCGCAAGCGCCAGCTCGGGGCTGCCGAACTGCGCCAGTCGCATCAGTAAATAGCGTGCAGAACCGTCGAGGTTCTGCGCCATGTCATGGGGATCGACACCAAGGCTGCGGGCCGTGTCGGGCATCAGCTGCCCCAGACCGATCGCGCCCGCATGCGAGCGCGCATCGGGGTTATACGCGCTCTCGATCTCGATATTGGATTGAAACAGCGCGACCCAGTCGGAGGCGCTGAGGCCTGTTGCGCGCAAGGCCTCATGGCCTGCATAGCGTGCGGCTGTCTCGGCGATCAGGGCGAGGATTTCGGGACGGGCGGGAGGTGCAGGGCGTGCGCGCATGCGCTCGGAGCGTGCATCCTCAGCCCTCTCGGGCATAAGTGCAGCCTCGCGCAAGGGCGCGATCAGCTCGCCGCCCGAGTAATGCTTGGCAAAGCTGCGCGTGGTCTCGGACGGGCCGAAGCTGCCATCGGCGCCAAAGCGCAGGATCAGCCCGTCGCCGGCCAGTGCCGGGGTGGCGAGGATCAGAGCCAGAGGCAAGATCGCGGTCACGACCACCAGCCGGGTCAGAGTGGGGATCGCTGCCCCGGGAAAAGCATTGACGCGCTTCAAATTTCGTACTCCACAAGCTGCAGATCGCAGGGGCAAAGCCGCGCGTGATCCTCATGCGGGTCCAGAACATCTCAAATCGATCGGCACAGCCGCGCTCTTGCCGCGCAAGGGATATGCGCGGCCTCAGATCGAGGGATGTTTCGCGTGCCGTGCACCCGAAATCACCCGTCATTCAGCAAGAGGTTTCCTGAACAGCCCCTCAAGGATCACGGGGCTCATGGCTTTAAGAAATACACCCAAAGGTTGACTACCTGAGGCGTAATTCGGGCAGCGTTCAGACAAGCGGAGCCCGCATTGTCGTGATAGCGCTACAGTCTGGTTATTGTTTTACTCTAATGTCTTACGTCCTTATTTATACTTGCAGAAAAATCGCTCCTGCGACATACGCAGACGGGCAATCGATGCACGCTTTAGTCGATAGGACAATTTTTCTAATATTCTACTGGTTGTGTTGACGCGCTGTTTAGACATCCAATTCTTGAGGGGCAACCCAGAAAATACAACCATGAGACGATTTCTGTTTGCCCTGTATTCTGGCCTGTTTTGCAGGGCCTCCGCGCCAATGCAACTGCAGCATTCCCCAGGCGTTGAGGGTCCTTGGGACAGGGCTGGAACAGTACTGAGCGAACAGTTTCCGCGTCAGTTCTGCGCCCGCAACGTACGGCCAAATCAGATCGCCCGTGAAGATGCCGGGCACAGACGATTCACCTGGCGTGGGGGGATCTGGTCGAGGCGGTGGATCATCCGGGTGGGGCTCGGGCTCGTGATGCTTTGCGCCGCCGCCTCTTCGCTCCAGGCCCAGAGCCACGCGGGGATCTGCCCCCCGCTCACCCGACCGCTCTTGCCGAGCGATGACCGGCTCATGCGGGAATTTGCAGATCTCCTGCGTGACGAGTTCGAACAATACCTCTCGGAGGTGACGGAGTATTTCAACTGCCTCGATGAGGAACGCGACCGCGCCTGGCGCGAGGCCGCGGAGGTCACCGCGCAATATGGCGCGTTTCTCGAGGCACTGCGCGCGGCGCCGCCATGACGCGTGCGCCAACACTCGGCCCACAGCCTGGCGTCCATGCTCGGCGTCATGATCACACTCTCACACAAGGACAGGTATTCCCATCATGTTCACATCTCGCGTGGCGAGACTGCTGCTCGCACTCATAGCCACCGCAATCCCAGCACCCAAGGCGCAGGCCTATCCGATCGATTGCGCAATTCTTCTGTGCCTTGCGGGCGGGTTTCCCCCAAGTGCGGAATGTACGGCCGCCAAAGTCACGATGATCCGGCGTATTACGCCCTGGCCGGTCACACCGCCTTTGCAGCTCTGGAACTGTCCGATGGGCTTGCCGCCGGGGTTTGTGCCCGCCCCGGGTACCCCGGAAATCCGCCTTGGCCCGGACGGGCTGACCGATGAGGTGCGCAGCTACCGCGATGCGATCGAGATTTATCACATCCGCACATTCCCACCGATGAGCAGCGACGATCCACCGGGCTCCTGGCGCGATCACACGCAGCGCGGTGTCTATCTGGAAAATGGCAGTCATCGCTGGGTCAGCGCCAGCCTGCGTCATGGCCCGGAATGGCTGGCCGGGTCCGATCGCATCCAGCGCGTGCCGATCCAGGTCTGTGCGCGCGAGACCGATAATGGCTGCTGGGAGTGGCGCATCTCACATTACGAGAACTGGCCCTCTGGCCGAGTCTTCGGTGGATACAGGCCTGTGGTCGCGATCCGCTATGAAGACCATAAGGGTCACAAGCATACCGAGTTCGTGAATTACTGAGCCCTGCGGGGCAGATTCGCAAGCCACAGTGCCCGAACCGCGTTTGGGCCGCATCCCTGTCAGGTCACGATTCCCCCCGCAGCCAGGCCACAAGCTGGTCGCGCAGGGCATCGTCGACACCCTCGCCCAAGAGCGTAAGCCGCGCGGGGGCCGAACCGCCTTCAGTCTCAAGCCAGATACCGGGGCGGATTTCCTCGCGGTGGCGGGTGTCTGGCTGGAGTGACGCGGGCGGGGACGGATCTGCAGGTGGCGTATCGCTGGGATCAGCTCTCGCCGGTAGGCGGGGTTTGGGGGCGCTGGCCGGACCAGTCTCCGCGGCGGTGCTGTCGATATGGCCAAGCGCGCGCTCCAGCAGAGCCAGTTCCACGGCTGCCGTCTCGGGCGCCGATTTGCGCAGCCGCTCGCGCAAGCGGGAGCGCAGGTCGGGGTCGCGCTCCAGCGCGCGCGCCAGCGCCAGGCCCAATCGTTCGGGGATGGCGCTGGCAAAGCGCAGCCGGTCATCGAGCGCCTCATGCAGCACCAGGAAGCGCGCGATTTTCGACCGTCGCGCGCGCGGGGCTGCAGCAAAGAGCGCGGCAATGGCGGCGCGTGGATCCGGGTACACCCCGGCTTGGGCGGCGCGCGCGGCGATGCGCGCGCGCTCGTAATAGGAAATCCCCGCGCGGATCTCGTTTTCCTCGACCATGGCGCGATAGGCATCCGCCGCGCTGGCGGGACGACGCAGCAGCGCCAGCACGCTGCCGAAGCGCGGATCGCCCGTTTCCGCCAGCAACGTGCGCAACGCGCGCAGTCGCCGCCAGCCTGCGATCAACCCGAAGCGTCCATCCTCCAGCGCCACGACCTCGATCGGGGCCTGCTGGCCGCGCGCGCGGATCGAGGCGATAAGATCCGCCATATCCGCCGGGTCGGCCGCCAGGCGGTCGCGCAGCAGATGCCCCTCCTCGATGGCATCAAGCGGCAGGGATTGCACAAGCCGGCCCTCCTCCCGCGCGCGGCGCCATTCCTGCGACAGCTCTTCAAGCGCGTGGACGGCCGAGGCTTCCCCCGCCACCTGCGCGATGGGCGGGGCAGAGGCGTGCAGCGGCTGGCCGGAGATGGATTTGGTTTCCGGTGCAGGGCCAGAGCGATCCTCGGGGGGATGGGCCTCAGAGGGCAGGGTCAGGCGTTTGCGGCGGGCCATGGGCGATGTCCTTCAGGGTCAGGGGACGGGGCAGGGGGGCAGGATGGCGCAGACAGGTGAAGGCCGCCCTGCGGCAGCGCGCGCTGGCCGGGGCAGGGCCGCGCGGACCCTCAGCGGCGTGTGCCACTTGTGGCAAAACATGTTTCGCGCGCGAAACATGAGAGGGTCAAGCCATTGAAAAAATTTGACTTTACCGACAATTTTCCGGAAATCATCCCAACCTATACGCACTGTCCCCGAGTGGCGGCACATGTTTCGCACGCGAAACATGTAGCCATATGACATTGATAAATTTGATTTTTTCTTCGCAAACCCCGGAAGCGCCCTGTTCATCCCCCGCCCTCCTGCGCAGCGGCCAATTCATCGCGACGCCAGGCGCCGATCAGCAGGCGTTTGAACATGGCATAGGTCTCGTCAAAGGTTTCGCGCCCGCGGATA
>REDZ01000223.1 GCA_007695345.1 Paracoccaceae bacterium
ATCTACTGGGGCAACGAACTGGAAATCGACGAGCGCCGCATCACCTGGCGCCGCGTCATGGACATGAATGACCGTGCGCTGCGCGATATGGTCATCAGCCTTGGTGGCGTGTCGAACGGGTTCGCGCGGCAGACTGGATTCGACATCACCGTGGCGTCCGAGGTCATGGCGATCCTGTGCCTGGCGGCGGATCTGGCGGATCTGGAGCGGCGGCTGGGTGATATCGTGGTCGCCTATCGGCGCGACAAGTCGCCCATCCATTGCCGCGATATCGGGGCCGAGGGGGCGATGGCGGTGCTGCTGAAGGATGCGATGCAGCCCAATCTGGTGCAAACGCTGGAGAATAATCCCGCCTTTGTGCATGGTGGCCCCTTTGCCAATATCGCGCATGGGTGCAATTCGGTCGTGGCCACGCAGACCGCGCTGGGGCTGGCGGATTATGTCGTGACCGAGGCCGGGTTCGGAGCCGATCTGGGGGCCGAGAAATTCTTCAACATCAAATGCCGCAAGGCGGGGCTGACCCCGTCAGTGGCGGTGATCGTGGCGACCGTGCGCGCGATGAAGATGAATGGCGGCGTGGCCAAGGCCGATCTGGGCGCGGAAAATGTAGAGGCCGTGCAGAAAGGCTGTCCTAATCTGGGCCGCCACATCGAGAATGTGAAATCCTTTGGCGTTCCGGTGGTGGTCGCGATCAACCATTTCCATTCCGACACGGATGCGGAAGTCACGGCGGTGAAAGACTACGTGGCCTCGCTTGGGGCCGAAGCGATCCTGTGTCGGCACTGGGCCGAAGGCTCGAAAGGGGTCACGGACCTGGCGACACGCGTGGCGGAACTGGCCGATGGCGATCATTCGCAATTCGCCCCGCTCTATAGTGATGACATGCCGCTTTTCGAGAAGATCCAGACCATCGCGCGGCGCATTTACCGCGCCGAGGACGTGCTGGCCGATGCGAAAATCCGCAACCAGCTGAAGGAATGGGAAGCGGCGGGCTATGGCGCGCTGCCTGTTTGCATGGCCAAGACGCAATATTCCTTTTCGACCGATCCGGGGCTGCGCGGAGCGCCGGTCAACCACTCGGTCCCGATACGCGAGGTGAGGCTGTCGGCCGGCGCGGGGTTCATCGTCGTCATCTGCGGCGAGATCATGACCATGCCGGGCCTGCCGCGCAAACCTGCGGCGCAGAGCATCCGGTTCAACGAGAGCGGCCTGATCGAAGGGCTGTTCTGAGGCCGCGGGCGGACGTGCGGCGCTCGCGCGGCTGCGCCGCACGTCGCCCCGCCCGCCCTCCCGCAGGGCGCATTGCACGCCCCGAGGTTCCGCGCTAGGCACCCCCCGGGGTAGTGGTGCCCACGCCGTGACACGGTGCCGGGCACGGATGGAAGACGAGGAGTTGAGGCGATGAGCGCAATCATTCTGGACGGAAAGGCCTTTGCCGGGCGTGTGCGGGCGCGTGTGGCCGAGCATGTGGCGCAGTTGCACGCGGATCATGGCATCACGCCTGGTCTGGCGGTGGTTCTGGTGGGCGAGGACCCGGCCAGCCAGGTCTATGTCCGGTCCAAGGGCAAACAGACCCGCGAGGTCGGAATGGCCTCTTTCGAACATCGGCTGGATGCGACGACATCCGAAGCGGAGCTGCTGGGACTGATTGCCGATCTGAATGCCGATCCGCAAATAAACGGCATTCTTGTGCAGTTACCCTTGCCGGCTCATCTGGATTCCGATCTGGTCATCGCCGCGATTGACCCCGCGAAGGATGTGGACGGCTTTCATATTTCCAATGTGGGGCTGCTGGGCACGGGGCAAAAGGCGATGGTGCCCTGCACCCCGCTGGGCTGTCTGATGATGCTGCGCGATCATCATGGATCATTGTCGGGGCTGGATGCGGTTGTCGTCGGACGCTCGAATATCGTGGGCAAGCCCATGGCGCAGTTGCTTCTGGGGGAAAGCTGCACCGTGACCATCGCGCATTCGCGCACCCGCGATCTGGATCAGGTCTGCCGCCGCGCCGATATCCTGATCGCTGCCGTGGGGCGGCCCGAGATGATCCCGGGTGACTGGGTGAAGCGAGGGGCGAGCGTGATCGATGTCGGGATCAACCGGATCGCGGATGGCGACAAGACGCGGCTGGTGGGCGATGTCCATTTCGAGAGCGCCGCGCAGGTGGCCGGTGCCATCACCCCGGTGCCGGGCGGGGTGGGACCGATGACGATTGCCTGCCTGCTGGCAAACACGCTGACCGCCACCTGCCGTCTGCATGGCCTGCCCGAGCCTGAGGGTCTGACGGTCTGACCCTGGCACCCCCCCTCAGGGAAAGAGGGTGCGCAGGATCAGTTCGGCGGCCTCTTCGGGGGTGGTGCGGGTGGTATCGATGGTGATCTGCGGGGCCTCGGGCGGCTCGTAGGGGGAATCGATGCCGGTGAAATTGGCGATCTGCCCGGCGCGCGCCTTGGCATAGAGCCCTTTGACATCGCGGCGCTCGGCCTCTTCCAGCGGTGTGTCGATGAAGATCTCGACGAATTCGCCAGGCTGCATCATGGCGCGCACCATCTCGCGCTCAGACCGGAAGGGCGAGATGAAGGCGGTGATCACGATCAGCCCCGCGTCGGTCATCAGGCGCGCGACCTCGCCCACGCGGCGGATATTCTCCACGCGGTCGGCATCGGTAAAGCCCAGATCCTTGTTCAGCCCATGGCGCAGATTGTCGCCATCGAGCAGGAAGGTGTGCCGGTTCATCCGCGCCAGTTTCTTTTCAAGTATGTTGGCAATGGTGGATTTGCCCGACCCCGAGAGGCCGGTCATCCACAGAACCATCGGTGTCTGGTTCTTCATGCTCGCATGGTGCTCGCGCGAGATATCGGTCGCCTGACGGTGGATATTCTGCGCCCGGCGCAGCGCGAAATGGATCAGCCCGGCCCCGACCGTACGATTGGTGATCTTGTCGATCAGGACGAACCCACCCAGATCGCGGCTGTCGGCATAGGGGGCGAAGGGGATGTCGCGGTCAGTGGTCACCGTCGCGACGCCAATGGCGTTCAGATCCAGCGTCTTGGCGGCCAGATGCTCCATCGTGTTGACATTGATCTGATATTTCGGCGCGGCGATGGCGGCGCTGACTGTCAGCGGGCCTATTTTCAGCCAATAGGCGCGCCCCGGAATCAGGTCCTCCTCATCCATCCAGATCACGGTCGCCTCGAACTGGTCGGCCACCTCGACCGGGCTTTGCGCCGCCGTGATGATCTGCCCGCGCGAACAATCAATCTCGTCGCTCAGGCACAGGGTGACGGCCTGCCCGGCCACGGCCATATCCTGATCGCCCTCATATGTGACAATGCGTTTGATCCTGGCAGTCTTGCCCGAGGGCAGGACCCGCACATCATCGCCCGGACGAACCTGGCCCGTGGCGATTGTGCCTGCGAAGCCGCGGAAATCCAGATTGGGGCGATTGACCCATTGCACCTGCATGCGGAAGGGTTTGTCCTGCTCGGCGCTCTGGTCCAGTTCGACCGTTTCCAGATGCGACAGCAGGGTCGGTCCCGTGTACCAGGCCATGTTCTCGCTGGGCGTGGCGATATTGTCGCCCGCAAGCCCCGAGATCGGGATGCAGGTGATCTCCGCGATCCCGATGGACTGGGTGAAATCGCGGTAATCGGCGACGATTGAGTCAAAGGTGGCGCGGTCATAACCCACCAGATCCATCTTGTTCACGGCCAGCACGATATGACGAATGCCGATCAACTGCGCGAGGTAGCTGTGCCGCCGGGTCTGGGTCAGCACGCCCTTGCGCGCATCGATCAGGATGACGGCCAGATCGGCGGTAGAGGCACCCGTGACCATGTTGCGTGTGTACTGCTCATGCCCTGGCGTATCGGCCACGATGAATTTGCGCTTTTCGGTGGCGAAGAAGCGATAGGCCACATCGATCGTGATGCCCTGTTCGCGCTCGGCCGCCAGCCCGTCGACCAAGAGCGCGAAATCGATATTCTCGCCCTGTGTGCCACTGTTGCGCGAGTCGTGCTCCAGCGCGGCAAGCTGATCCTCGAAGATCATCTTGCTGTCATACAAGAGCCGCCCGATCAGTGTGGATTTGCCGTCATCGACCGATCCGCAGGTGATGAATCTCAGCATGGTCTTGTGCTGATGCGTGTCCAGATAGGCGTCGATGTCTTCGGCGATCAGGGCGTCGGTGCGGTAGGTGTCGGCCATCAGAAATACCCTTCCTGCTTTTTCTTCTCCATCGACGCGGCCTGATCATGGTCGATCGCGCGTCCCTGCCGTTCCGAGGTCGTGGTCAGCAGCATTTCCTGAATGATCTGGGGCAGCGTATCGGCGGTGCTTTCCACAGCGCCGGTCAGCGGGTAGCAGCCCAGCGTCCGAAAGCGGACCGAGCGCGTGACCGGTTCCTCGCCGTTCAGCGGGAAGCGGTCGTCATCGACCATCAGCAACAGCCCGTCACGAATGACGGTCGGGCGCGGGGCCGCGAAATAAAGCGGCACGATCTCGATGTTTTCCAGATGGATATACTGCCAGAT
>REDZ01000051.1 GCA_007695345.1 Paracoccaceae bacterium
GCGCGCCCGGCCTGCCAGCCCGCGCGGCGCATCTGGTGCAGGTCAGGGCACAGGCGGGGCGGCAGTCGCGCTGGCCGGGGCGGCCCCGGCCCTGTCGGGCTATGCGCAATTCGAGGATGTCGTGGCGCTGATCCGCGCAAGGCGCGATATGGCGCTGCTCTATGAGGTCGAGACCTGCCTGCGGCTTGTGCGCTACAGCCCCGGCCGGATCGAGTTTGAACCCACATCCGATGCTGCGCCCGATCTGGCGCAGCGTCTGGGCGCGCGGCTGCAAAGCTGGACAGGGGCGCGCTGGGGCGTATCTGTCACGCAGGGCGGCGGCGCGACGCTGGCGGAACGCCACCACGCCGATCAGACCGAGAAGGCCGAAGCGGCACTGGACAACCCGGTCGTGGCGGCGGTGTTCCAGCATTTCCCCAGGGCGCGCATCCGCGAGGTCCGCGCCTTGCGCCCCGCCACGCCCGAGCCAGAACCCGCCACTGCACAGCCGCCGGTTGAGGATGACAGTATCGAGGCGGATTGGGACCCCTTTGAGGACACATGAAGAAAGGCTGACAAGATGATGAAAGGATTGGGCGGCATGGCCGATATGGCCAAGATGATGAAAGCCGCACAGGACATGCAGGGCAAGATGGCTCAGCTTCAGGAAGACCTGAAAGCCATCATGGTGACAGGCGAATCCGGGGCCGGACTGGTCAAGGCCACGGCCACGGCCAAGGGCGAGCTGACCGCGCTGGAGATCGATCCCTCGATCTTCAATCCCGATGAGAAGGAAGTGGTCGAGGATCTGATCCTGGCCGCGATCAAGGATGCGCAGGCCAAGGCCGAGGCGCGGTCGCGCGAGGAGATGGGCAAGATGGCCGAAAGCCTCGGGTTGCCGCGCGACATGATGCCACCGATCTGAGCGCGCCGCTTGAGCACCGCCCCCAACGAGATCGAGGCGCTGATCAGTCAGATCGCGCGGCTGCCGGGGCTGGGCCCACGCTCGGCCCGGCGTCTGGTGCTGCATCTGATCCAGCGCCGCGAACAGAGCCTGCGCCCGCTTCTGGCGGCGCTGGAGCGTGTGGCTGCGGGCGCGCAGGTCTGCCGCCAGTGCGGCAACATCTCGACCGAGGCGATCTGCCCGATCTGCCGCGACCCCAGGCGCGCGACGGGCGAGATCTGTGTGGTCGAGGATGTGGCGGATCTGTGGGCGATGGAGCGCGGGCAGGTCTTTGGCGGGCGTTATCATGTGCTGGGCGGCACGCTTTCGGCGCTGGATGCTGTGGGCCCGGAAGAGTTGCGCATCCCCGAACTGGTGGCCCGCGTGTGCCAGAGCGGCACGCGCGAGGTGATCCTGGCGCTTGGCGCTACGGTCGATGGCCAGACAACGGCGCATTACATCGCCGATGCGCTGGAGGGCAGCGGCGCGCAGGTCACTGCACTGGCGCAGGGCGTGCCCATGGGCGGCGAGCTGGATTTTCTGGATGACGGCACGATCGGGGCAGCCCTGCGCGCGCGCAAGGCGATGTGAGCGGGCGCAGGCGGCGTGTGGGGGGCGCTGCCCCCCGGTCCCTGCGGTCCCTCCCCCCGGGATATTTTGGCAAAGATGAATGGGGGTACAGGTGTGCCGGGGGTCAGGGGCGGCGCAACCTTGCGCGCAGGCCCGGGCGCAGCAGGGGCGTGAGGGCGAGGCCCGCGACAAGGGCGGTGATATCGGCCAGCCAGTCCAGCCCGCCGCCCGCGATGGCCGCCAGCGCAAGCCGCCCGGTGACGAGCACGGTGACCAGCCCCAGCGCTTGAGCGCGCATGCGCACGCTGTCGGCGCTGTGCCAGGCATACCAGCCATAGCTGCCCGCCAGCGCGAAGATGAGGGGGTAGCCGCCGATCAGCCAGGCGCCCGGATCGGCGAGCGCGCCAAAGACTGCGCCGCCGATAGCTTGTGCAAGTATCAAGAGCAGGATGAGCCGCGCAGAGCCCAGCCGTTCAGCGCAGTATTTGCCCAGGGCCGCGGTGATCACCACGACAAGCGCGGCCTGTGCGGGGCCCAGATGGACCAGCCCGTAGCCAAGATAGCGGGCGAGATGGGGCAGGGGGGCCTGCCCGGTCTCGACCATCCAGTGCTGGATCTGCGGGCTGATCCCGACCGCGACCAGCGCCTGTGCGCGCCAGCCCGCGCTGCCCGCCCAGTTCACCAGCCCATGCGCGCCCGCCCAGAGCACCATCTCGATGCCGGCAATCGCCAGCACCAGAAGCCATACGCCCCATGGCAGCGGGTTCAGCGCCGCGCCCCTGTCCTCTGTCATCCCGCGCCCTTGGTTGACCTTGCGCCCCCCCGAGGCTACTGCAGCGCGACAGGCTTTTCCAGACAGGACCCGCGCCATGAATGACACGCCCGCCGCGCAATTTTCCAAGCGCATCTTTTCGGGGATTCAGCCCTCTGGCGGGTTGACGCTGGGCAATTATCTGGGCGCGCTGAAGCGGTTTGTGGCCGCGCAGGATGACGGGGTCGAGACGATCTATTGTCTGGTCGATCTGCATGCAATCACTGTCTGGCAGGACCCGGCAAAGCTGCGCCATGCCACGCGCGAGGCGGCGGCGGGGTTTCTGGCGGCGGGGATCGATCCGGCCCGTTCAATCCTGTTCAACCAGAGCCAGGTCTCGGCCCATGCCGAGCTTGCGTGGATCTTCAACTGCGTTGCGCGGATGGGCTGGTTGCGGCGGATGACGCAATTCAAGGACAAGGCGGGCAAACATGCCGAAGAGGCATCGGTGGGGCTGTTCGCCTATCCGAACCTGATGGCGGCGGATATTCTGGTCTATCATGCGACCCATGTGCCTGTGGGCGAGGATCAGAAACAGCATCTGGAACTGGCGCGCGATATCGCGATCAAGTTCAACCATGATTTCGGAACCGAGTTCTTTCCGGTGGTCGCGCCGGTGATCGAAGGGGCCGCAACGCGGGTGATGTCGCTGCGCGATGGGACGAAAAAGATGTCGAAATCCGACCCCTCGGATCAGTCGCGCATCAACCTGACCGATGATGCCGATGCCATCGCGCAGAAGATCCGCAAGGCGCGGACCGATCCCGAGCCGCTGCCCGAGGCGCTGGACGGGCTGGAGGGCCGGGCCGAAGCGCGCAATCTGGTCAATATCTATGCCGCGCTGGCGGATATTTCGGCGGATGACGTGATTGCACAGTTCGCAGGGCAGGGCTTTGGTGCCTTCAAGCCCGCGCTGGCGGAACTGGCGGTCGACAAACTTGCCCCCATCAATGCCGAGATGCGCCGCCTGATGCGCGACCCGGCAGAGATTGACCGCATTCTGGGCGAGGGGGCGGCGCGCGCGGATGCCATCGCCCGCCCGATACTGGCGCGGACCCATGAGATCGTGGGGCTGATCCGGTCCAGAACGCCCTGAGCCGCGATGCGCTGGCGGCCCCTCGCGCGCAGGCTGCTGGGTGGACTGCTGGTGCTGTCGCTGGTTTTTTCCGGCTGGTCGCTGTGGCAGTTCTCGACCACGCGCGGCGGGGAGTGGCTGGTGGCGCGCGGGGCCGAGCAAATGCAGGCCGCCTATGACCGTGCGCTTGCGCGCCATGCCACGCCCGAGCGCGTGGCGGAACTGATCGGGAACCGCCTGCAGGAACGCCCGCGCAACTGGGTCGCGCTGGAGGGGCTGGTGGCACTGGCGGGCGCGCAGGACATCCCCCTGCCCGACGATCTGCGCGCGCAGTATGACGCGGCCCATGCGCAGGATTTCAGCGCTGGCGCGCGTATGGCAGGCTGTGCGGCCTGCGCCTATGATCTGCGCCGCTGTTCGATGGGGGCGGATCTGGCCTGCGGGATCGGGGTCAATCTGACCGTGCTGGGGGATGTTGTCTCGCTCGGGCGCGAAGCGGGGGCCTATATGCGGGGCGAGGCCGTCGATCAGGTCGATGTGACATTGTCCTTTATCGGGATCGGGGCCACGGGGCTGGTGGTGCTGTCGGGGGGCACATCGCTTAGCGTCAAGGCTGGCGCGGGGGTGATGAAAGTCGCGCATCGCATGGGGCGGATGACGCCGGGGGTGCGCCGGGTCTATCTGCGTGCCTTTCGCGACGGGGTGGACTGGGCGCGCGTCCCGGCCCTGCGCAGCAGCGATGATCTGGCGCGGGTCGTGCGCGGCGATGCGCTGCGCCCTGCGGTCGAGATGACGCGCCATCTGGGCGCACTGGATGCGGCTGTCGGCACGCGCGGGGCCATGCACATGATGCGCCATGTGGACACGATTGCCGATGCGCGCCGCATCTCGCGCGTAAGCACTGTGCTGGGGCCGCGCAGCGTGGGCGCGATGGAAGTGCTGGGCAAGGCGCGGTTCCTGCGCGTGGGGCTGCGGCTGGCAGAGCCCTTGCGCGATGCGATTGCGGCGCTTCTGGCGGCGCTGACCGCAGGCGCGGGGCTGGCGCGCGGGCGGGTGCTGCGGGCCTTGCGCCGCGCGGCTGCCGGGCGCTGAGGGGGCGCCCGCCTGACGGCGGGCGCTCGGCACC
>REDZ01000227.1 GCA_007695345.1 Paracoccaceae bacterium
CAGGCCGGCAAGTTCTACGAGGTCCATGCCGAACGCCCCTTCTATGACGAATTGTGCGAATTCATGGCATCCGCGCCTGTGGTCGTGCAGGTGCTGGAAGGCGAAGGCGCGATTGCCAGGAACCGCGAAGTCATGGGCGCGACCAATCCCGCCGATGCCGCCCCCGGCACGATCCGCGCCGAGTTTGCGCAATCGGTCGGCGAAAACTCGGTCCACGGATCGGACGCGCCGGAAACCGCCGCCGCCGAGATTGCATACTTCTTCTCGGGGCTGGAACTGGTCGGCTGAACTGGTCCAATAGTCTCGAAGAGGGGCCGCGCTTCGCGCGGCCCTTTTCGTATTCGCACCGCGTTGCTCTTGCACCCGAGGCAGGCTGCCGCGATACTGCGCGCCATGGGCAAGACACTTCTTTCACTCGGGCATGGCTACAGCGCATCAGGGCTGGAAGCGCGGCTGCTGGCGCGCGGCTGGCAGATCATCGGGACCACGCGCAGCGATGACAAGGCGCGCGCGATGGACGCACGCGGCGTCACGCCGCTGATCTGGCCGGGCACCCCGTTGCCGCTGGACCAGGCCACGCATCTGCTGACATCCATCTCGCCACGCGGGACGGACCCGGTGCTGGCCGCTCATGGTGACGAGATTGCGCAGGCCCGGCATCTGGAATGGGTGGGCTACCTCTCGACCATCGGGGTCTATGGGGACCGGCAGGGCGGCTGGGTGGATGAAACCGACACCCCCGATGCCAGGTCCGAGCGCGCGCGCGACCGCGTCGCGGCCGAAGCGGCGTGGCAGGATGTCTGCGACCGCGCGGGCGTGGCGCTGCATGTGTTCCGGCTGGCGGGCATCTATGGCCCCGGACGCGGCCCCTTTGCCAAGCTGCGCGAGGGCCGCGCGCAGCGCGTCATCAAGCCCGGTCAGGTGTTTTCGCGCATTCATCTTGACGATATCGCCGAGGCACTGGATCTTGCAATGCACTCGGATCTGGGCAGCCGCGTCTTCAACCTGTGCGACGATCTGCCCGCCCCCCCGCAGGACGTTCTGCGCCACGCGGCAGAGCTGATGGGCATTCCCGCGCCCCCCGAAGTGCCGTTCGAGAAGGCCGATCTGTCGCCCATGGCGCGCGCCTTTTATGCTGACAGCAAACGCGTGCGCAATGATCGGATCAAGCGCGAACTGGGGCTGAAACTGCGCTACCCCGATTACCGCAGCGGGCTGGCCGCGATCAAGGCTGCCGAGGGGTGATTGCCAAGCGCGCGCGCGCGCGCTACCTCGGCGCTCATGCCACGCTATGCGCTGAAAATCGAGTATGACGGGCGACCCTTTTGCGGCTGGCAGGCGCAGAAGGATCAGCCTTCGGTGCAGGACGCGCTGGAGGGTGCGCTGGCGCGGCTGGAACCCGGCCTGCCCCGCATCGCCGCCGCCGGGCGGACGGATACGGGCGTGCATGCAACCGGACAGGTGGCCCATTGCGACATGGGGCGCGACTGGGCCCCCTTTCGCCTGATGGAGGCGCTGAACCACCATCTGCGCCCCGCCCCGGTGGCCGTGCTGGCCTGCGCGCAGGTGCCCGAGACATTTCACGCAAGGTTCTCTGCGCGCGAGCGCCGCTATCTGTTCCGGCTGGTCAGTCGCCGCGCGCCCCCGGTTCTGGAACAGGGCCGGGTCTGGCATATCCGCCACGAACTGGCCTTGGCACCCATGCAAGAGGCCGCGCGGCATCTGCTGGGGCAGCATGATTTCACGACATTTCGTGCCAGCCAGTGTCAGGCGGCCTCACCCGTCAAGACGCTGGACATGCTGGAGATCGAGGAAATCGCCATCCCGCATGGGCTGGAATTCCGCTTTCACCTGCGCGCGCGCTCCTTTCTGCACAATCAGGTGCGCAGCATTGTCGGCACGCTGGAACGGGTGGGTGCGGGTGCGTGGGACGCAAACGCCGTGCGCGCGGCGCTTGCGGCGCGCGACCGCGCGGCCTGCGGACCGGTCAGCCCGCCCGACGGGCTGTATCTGAGCCATGTGGCCTATCCGGAAAATCCGTTTGGCGATGCGTAGGGCCGACAGGGATTATTTGAGTATTTCTGGCAAGATGAAGCCGGAAGCTCAGGTATTTTCCTCGACGACCACGAGATCACGCTCGGCGGCATGTTTCGCAAAGCTGAGCGCCTCCTGATAGGCGGGCGAGTTGTAGCAGGCCACGGCGGCATCGAGAGACGGGAAGCGCGCCACGACATTGCGCGCGCGGTCGCGCCCCTCAAGCTGGACATGGCGCCCGGCGCGCGAAAGGAAGACGCCGCCATGCGCCGCGATGGCATCCGTGGCGCGCTTGGCATATTCGCCGTAGGCTTCAGCGTCCGTGACTTCGACATGGGCGATCCAGAGGGCGGTGCTCATGCGGTTTCTCCTTCTATCAGTTTTGAGACAGCCTCGATCGCGGCATCAGCCTGTGCGATATCCGCACCGCCGCCCTGCGCCATGTCAGGCCGCCCGCCCCCGCCCTTACCGCCAAGGGCCACGACGGCCGTGCGCACCAGATCGACCGCTGACAACCGTTTGGTCAGATCGGCAGTGACGCCTGCGGCGACGGCAGGTTTCGCGCCGGTATCGGCGATCAGCACAACCGCGCCGGTGCCCAGTTTCTCCTTCATCGCGTCGATCAGCGCGGGCAGGTCCTTGCCCGTCACACCATCCATCCTGCGCGCGATCACCCGGATGCCCCCGATCTCGCGGATCTCGTCACTGGCCTCGCCGCCGCCCATGGCGATCTGGCGCTTGAGTTGCGCCACCTCATTGGCGAGCGCGCGGCGTTCCTCCATCAGCGCCCTGACGCGGTCAGGCACATCCTGCGCGGGCGCTTTCAGCAGGCCCGCGACGGTGCCCAGCCGCGCCTCTTGTGCGCGCAGATGCGCGAGCGCGGGCTGGCCGGTCAGCGCCTCGACCCGGCGCACACCGGCGGATGAGGCCGAATCGCTCAGGATCACGCAGGCCCCGATATCGCCGGTGCGGGTGACATGCGTGCCGCCGCAAAGTTCCAGCGAATAGGTGTCGCCGGCAACGCCCTTGCCCGACCCGGTCTGATGGCCCATGGACACGACCCGGACCTCATCGCCATATTTCTCGCCGAAGAGCGCCTGCGCGCCCATGGCGCGGGCGTCATCGGGGGTCATGATGCGCGTCTCGACCAGCGCGTTCTGGCGAATATAGGCATTCACCTCGGCCTCGACCTGGTCGCGTTCCTCGGCGCTCAGCCCCGCACCATGGCTGAAATCGAAGCGCAGCCGGTCAGGCGCATTGAGCGAGCCTTTCTGCGCCACATGCGGCCCCAGCGCGCGGCGCAGCGCCTCATGCAGCAGATGGGTGGCGGAATGATTGGCGCGGATCGCCGCGCGGCGGCGGTGATCGACCTCCAGCTTGACGGGCTGGCCGGTGCTGATCGTGCCCTCACGCAGGCGGGCGAAATGGATGATCACGCCAGCGGCGCGGCGCGTATCGGTGATTTCTGCAAGGCCGGTGGCAGAGCGCAGCGTGCCGGTATCGCCCACCTGCCCGCCCGCTTCGGCATAGAACGGGGTCTGGTTGGTGATGATCTGCACGTCCGCATCGGCTGTTTCCACCTCTGCCCCGTCGGCGACAAGCGCGAGCACCTGACCTTCGGCGCTTTCCATGTCATAGCCCAGAAACTCGGTCGCCCCGAACCGGTCGGCCAGATCGAACCAGATGGCGGAATCGGTGGCCTCGCCCGTGCCGGACCAGCTTGCGCGGGCGCGGGCCTTTTGCGCAGCCATGGCAGTATCGAATCCATCCACATCAACGGCGCGCCCGCGTTCGCGCAGCGCGTCCTGCGTCAGATCCAGCGGAAAGCCGTAAGTGTCATAAAGCTTGAAGGCCGTTTCCCCGGGCAGGGTGGCATCATCGGCCAGCCCTTCCAGTTCGGCATCGAGCAGCTTCAATCCGCGATCAAGCGTCTGACGGAAGCGCGTTTCCTCGGCGCGCAGGGTTTCGGCGATCAGGGGCTGCGCCTCGCGCAATTCGGTGAAATGCCCGCCCATCTGCCCGACAAGGGCCGGGACCAGCCGGTGCATCAGCGGGTCCTGCACACCCAGCATATGGGCGTGGCGCATCGCGCGGCGCATGATCCGGCGCAGCACATAGCCGCGCCCGTCATTGCCCGGCATCACGCCATCGGCAATCAGGAACGAGGTCGCGCGCAGATGATCGGCAATGACGCGGTGATGGGTCTTGCCCGGACCATCGGGGTCGGAACTGGTGGCATTGGCGCTGGCCTCGATCAGTGCGCGCATCAGATCCGTGTCGTAATTGTCATGCTTGCCCTGCAACAGCGCGCCGATGCGTTCCAGCCCCATGCCGGTGTCGATGGACTGGTTGGGCAATTCGGTCAGGCGGCCATCGTCATGCTGTTCATTCTGCATGAAGACAAGGTTCCAGATCTCGATGAAGCGATCGCCATCTTCTTCCG
>REDZ01000172.1 GCA_007695345.1 Paracoccaceae bacterium
TGCATTCGAGCGCACTAGATTTTCTTTTGTTGGCCACGTTGGTCAAGGGTGGATACTAACGACAGCGGTTGTTCCTGGCCGCCGGTCTTGCAATTCCCGGCTCATTGCTTCTACTTTCCGGTGAAGCTGGGGAGGTTGCAACATCAAGATATGTAGGTACTGGCGTAGACGCAGCTGGAGCAGCGTTTCGGGTCGGCTTTCTTGCTGTTAGTGCTCTTTATTTTTTTTGGTATTTGCGTCGGAACTGGAGGGAGGAATTTCCGCAAGACTTCAAGCTCGCTATGATCGGAGCACTTCTCATGCTCCTGATGATGGGCTTGTTGCCCTTGTCGAGCGTCATTGCAGATCGCTTGGCATATTATCTGATACCGATACAGGCGATGATCTTCGCGCGTATCCCTTTTTTGTCGCTGCGCAAGGACCGGTCCCTTCACGTCGCGCTGCCCTACATTCTAACCTTGGCAGTCTTTGCTGTCTGGGCATCGCTGTCTTGGCACTTTGAAAGATGCTACATCCCATATCAGACTTGGCTTTTCGGATATCCTGAGCAGATACGTTTCCCTTTTTAAAAATAGAAAATATTGATTTTGCAGGTCATTTCACTTAATATACTGGATCTCGTCCTTGTTACTCCGGGGCGGTTTTCCGATGCGCGGGGATGGTTCAGTGAGACCTGGAACAAGGCTGCGCTCGCCAAGGCCGGACTGGAGTGGCCAGAGTTCATACAGGACAATCACAGCTATTCCGCGCCCCGTCACACGCTGCGGGGCCTGCATTTCCAAGGCCCGCCGCATGCGCAGGACAAGCTGGTGCGCTGCTCCCGCGGGGCGATCCTGGATGTCGCGGTCGATGTGCGGCGTGGATCGCCGAGCTTTGGAGAATATGTTGCGGTGGAGTTGTCGGCAGAGAACGGGTCGCAACTCTTCGTGCCCAAGGGGTTCCTGCATGGGTTTCTGACGCTGACGGAGGAGTGCGACGTGCAGTATAAATGCTCGGATCATTATGCACCGGACTGTGATGGTGCGGTGCGCTGGGACACGCTGGGCATCGATTGGGGTACGGATGCCCCGATCCTGTCAGAGAAGGATGCCAATGCCATCCCGTTCAGTGAATTCGTCTCGCCGTTTGAGTATCAGGAGCCCGGTGCATGAAGCTGCTGGTAACAGGGGGCGCGGGGTTCATTGGGTCTGCCGTGGTACGTCTGGCGGTGGCGCAAGGCCATGAGGTGGTCAATCTGGATGCGCTGACTTATGCCGCCTGCCTGGAGAATGTGGCGTCCGTGGCAGACAGCCCGCTTTACAAGTTTGAGCATGTCGATATCCGGGATCGTGCTGCGCTCACGCGAGTGTTCGATACGCATCAGCCCGATATTGTCATGCATCTGGCCGCAGAATCCCATGTGGATCGCTCGATTGACGGGCCTGGTGACTTTATCGACACCAATATCACTGGCACGTTTAACATGCTGGAAGCTGCACGCAGCTATTGGGTGGCACGTGGGCGTCCCGATGGCTTTCGCTTTCACCACATCTCGACGGATGAGGTGTTTGGATCGCTGCCTGCCGATCCTGCAGTGAAATTCACCGAAACGACCCCTTATGACCCACGCAGCCCCTATTCCGCCTCGAAAGCCGCGTCCGACCATCTGGTCCGCGCCTGGTACGAAACCTATGGCCTGCCCGTGGTTCTGAGCAACTGCTCGAACAATTATGGCCCCTATCACTTCCCCGAAAAATTGATCCCCGTGATCATTCTTAATGCACTTGCAGACAAAGCGCTGCCAATCTACGGGGATGGTAGCAACATTCGCGACTGGCTTTACGTGGAAGACCACGCCGACGCACTCCTGCTCGTGGCCAGCAAGGGGGCATTGGGCCGCAGCTACAATATCGGTGGCGAAAACGAGCGCAGTAATCTGGAGCTGGTCCAAACCATCTGTCAGATTCTCGACAGGCTTCAGCCGCGCGCCACAGGCAGCTATGGCGATCTCATCACATTCGTAGCCGACAGGCCGGGCCATGACGCACGCTACGCGATAGACCCGACACGCATCCGCGCTGAGCTTGGGTGGCGCCCTTCGGTCACTGTGGAAGAAGGACTTGAGCGTACTGTGCGCTGGTATCTGGAAAACGAAGACTGGTGGCGCCCGCTCCTCGCCCGCAAAGGGGTCGGCCAACGTCTGGGCACTGTTCAGCCGTCATCCGGCAACCTTGCATGAGCGGGATGCTGGTCTTCGGCCGCACGGGCCAGGTGGCACGCGCATTGCAGGAGCTTGCGGATGTCATAGCCCTCGACCGCAACGCCGCCGATCTGGCTGATCCGTCCAGCTGCGCGGCTGCCATCAAGGCGCACCGCCCAAGCGCCGTCATCAATGCGGCCGCCTACACGGCTGTCGATCGCGCCGAGGATGATGCAGCCTTGGCGGGCATTATCAATGGGGCGGCGCCAACGGCCATGGCCCAAGCCTGCGCTGCGCTGAACATTCCGTTGGTGCATATCTCGACCGATTATGTCTTTTCTGGCACCGGCATGCAGGCTTGGGCGCCTGATGATCAAACCTGTCCCATAAACGAATATGGTCGCAGCAAGCTCGCAGGCGAGCAAGGCATTCGCGCCGCCGGCGGATGCCACGCCATCTTGCGGACGTCCTGGGTGTTCTCCGCACATGGCAGCAATTTCGTCAAAACCATGTTACGCCTCTCGGAAACCCGCACGGAGCTTCGTGTGGTGGAGGATCAGATCGGCGGCCCCACTCAAGCGCGTGCCATCGCTGCCGCCTGCTTGCGCATTGCCGATCAGCTCTGCGCAGATCCGGGCAAGAGTGGAACCTATCACTTCACCGGGGCGCCAGATGTCAGCTGGTGCGACTTTGCCCGCGCGATTTTCGACCAGACCGGGAGCACGACATGTGTAATTCCGCTGCGCACGCAAGACTACCCCACCCAAGCTGCGCGCCCGCTTAATTCGCGGCTTGATTGCCGCAGCACGGAAGAGATTTTTGGGCTTGCCCGTCCCGATTGGCGCCGCGGGCTGGCAGACACACTCAAGGAGCTAGAGATTCCCCGATGACACAACGCAAAGGCATCCTCCTGGCTGGTGGATCAGGTACGCGGCTTTACCCCATCACCCAGGGCGTCTCGAAGCAACTATTGCCGATCTATGACAAGCCCATGATCTATTATCCCCTCACAGTGCTTATGCTGGCCGGCATCCGAGAGATCCTCGTGATAACGACCCCGCAGGACCAAGACCAGTTTCAGCGCAGCTTGGGCGATGGCAGCCAGTGGGGGATATCACTGTCCTACCAGGTACAGCCCAGCCCCGATGGGCTGGCGCAGGCTTTTATCCTTGGCGAGGCGTTCCTGGCGGGCGACCCCGCTGCCATGGTGCTGGGGGACAATATCTTCTTTGGTCATGGCCTGCCAGAGCTGCTCCAGGAGGCCGGCAAGGAAAACACTGGTGCGTCAGTATTCGGCTACCGAGTTGCAGATCCCGAGCGTTATGGGGTGGTGGATTTCGGCTCCGATGGCACAGTGAAAAGCATCACCGAGAAGCCACGCCTCCCGCCGTCCAACTATGCCGTGACCGGCTTATACTTCGTTGATGGCACCGCCCCGGAACGGGCGAAGGCAGTGCGCCCCTCCGCTCGCGGCGAGCTCGAAATCACAAACCTGCTCGAAAGCTACCTGCATGATGGAGCGCTCAGTGTACAGACGATGGGTCGCGGCTTTGCCTGGCTTGACACCGGTACACATTCAAGCTTGCTCGACGCCGGCAACTTTGTACGCACCCTCACCGAGCGCCAAGGCCTGCAGGTTGGTTCACCAGATGAGATTGCATTTCGGATGGGTTGGATTGACAGCGCGCAGCTGGTTGCCCGTGCCGAGCTCTTTCGGAAGACCGATTATGGCGCTTATTTGGCGAGCCTTGCATAATCAAGAGAACGAAGGCTGTAATCACGTGAGGAACAATCAGCGAACTTGCGCGCAATGTTGTAGCTGAGACCTCAGCACGGCATAGTCTTGCCAACATTCGATAATGATACTGCCCTCGGGCAGCGCCGCGACCTGTTCCGTCACCCGCTGCTGCTGAGCGCAGCTATACTCGACCGTCGGAGAACAGGCAGAGGATTATAAAGTTACTGATCCCTGCGCAACCAGTCAGGCAGATCATCGCGGCTGCGAGGGCGGTTTGCGGCCATATCCTGCATCTGTCGGTGTATGGCATCGGCACGCTCCAGTTGGTCAAGCCGTTCGGCGGCGCGGCCTGCGCGCTCGGCCGTGCGGCGGAGGTTGAGGATGAACAGGGCGATGGTGAGGGCGACGAGAGCGATGGCCGCCACCCGCCGCGCCCACGGTCGGGAGAGGATCCCGGCCAGCAGGCTGGCCCCCGAACTTCGACACTTTCGAGCGTGATTTGCGCGGGCTTTGTCGTTCGATGCTCG
>REDZ01000124.1 GCA_007695345.1 Paracoccaceae bacterium
AAGCCGGCTCTCCCGCCTTCGCAACGATGCGCTGTTTCGCCATGCGGTTCAACGGCATCCTGCGCGGCCGCGAAGCAGACCCGCTCCCTGCATGGATCGACGACGCGATCGAAACCGACCTGGCGCCACTCGTGCGCTTTGCCCGCACATTGAACCGGGACTTCGATGCGGTCAAAAACGCCATCGAGATGCCATGGAGCAACGGCCAAGCAGAAGGCCAGATTAATCGCCTGAAGACCCTCAAACGCGCCATGTACGGCCGAGCCGGTCCAGAATTGTTGCGCGCGAGAATGCTACCGTTCCGCCACACAGATTGAGGCAGAGCCCAGTTAAGGGCAACGCGACAGCTGCTCAAAGGCGAAAGCACAGGCAAGGATCTGCGCCTCTGACCAGAGGGGGCCAACGAAGATCAATTCGAAGGGCGCCCCTGACGCGTATTTCCCTGTCGGCACGGTCACACCCGGCAAACCGGAGATATTGAGTTCCCCTACAGTCGTTTCCTGAATGGTCTGGCGAGAGTGAAGCCCCGGCAATTCCTGACGCATCTGCGGAAAGGCGAGCGCATCCAACGCATGGCGTGCAAACACCTCATCCACGATCTCGAGATACGCAGCTTTCAGGGCAATGAACTCTGGCAGCTCCGGCGGTCGCGAAGGGTTTTTCATCGCCGTCACGAAATCGGGCAGTGATGGCATGAAAGAGAGCACACCGCCCGGCGCAAAGGGGTTCTCGGCCGCTGTCGCTTCCGCGAATTCGGCAAAGGTCTTCAGCGCCGCGTCAGGACCAAGGCGGCGCAAGTAGCATTCCAGATCATAGGCAATGGATTCCAGCCCGCGCGCATCGAAATTGGGCAGCGGATGCGTCGGTTCGCGCAGGCCGGCAAATGCCGTTCCGGCAAAGGGGTCTTCGACCAGTTCTGCCCCCGCCGCGCGCAAGATGTCCTGTGCCTTGTCATAGAGGGCTGTTGTTTCAGGGCAAAGCGGCTGATCACGCCAGCCCGGTCCGTAAAGTCCGATGCGCTTTCCCTTGAGGGCGTCGGGTGACAGACCTGCGGCGTAGCCCCCAGCCGGGATCTTGCCCGCACTGGCCAAGGTTTTCGGGTCCTCAGGGCTGTAGCCTGCCAGAACATCCAGACACAAAGCCGCGTCTGTCACAGTGCGCGCGATCGGCCCCACCACATCGCGATTGGCCGACAACGGGACCACCCCTGCATTCGGCACTAGGCCGATAGTCGGCTTGATCCCGACCAGACCCTGCGCAGAAGCAGGGTTCTGGATCGAGCCGCCGGTTTCTTCGGCCAGACCGACAACGCACATGCCCGCCGCGACCGCCGAGGCTGTCCCCGCGCTGGAGCCACCCGGCACCCGGTCCTCAATGGCCACGTTGATCGTAGGGCCTGCCCAACTGTCATTGGCGTGGCTGCCCGTATGGCTCAGCACGGGCACATTCGTCTTGCCAAGGATCACGGTATCAGCGGCCCGCATCCGCGCCACCACTGGGCTGTCCGTGGCGGGCATAAGATCTACCCCGCCCGTGCCGGAATAGAGCAGCCGCCATCCGGCAGTGGTGGGAAAACCCACCATATCCATTGGGTCCTTGATCACGACAGGTACACCGGCCAGCGGCCCGAGGACTTCACCAGCCGCGCGCCTGCGATCGAGCGCGCGCGCGGACTCGAGTGCTTCGGGATTCTCGAAGATGATGGCGTTGTATTTGCCATTCACCGCTTTGATGCGCGCGATACAGGCTTCGGTCACTGCTTCGGCAGTGAATTTTCCTGCGCTCAGACCCGCCTGAATCTCGGCAATCGTCAGGCTGTCGAGATCAAAAGCTGCGGTCCTGGGTGATTTTTCTGTCTCTGTCATGTGATGTCCTTTTCAGAATCTTTGGCGAAAGCGGCTCATGTGGACGCGGCGCTCGCTTACAGTTGAACGCCGCGCGTCAGAGCGCCGTCGATCACCAGATTGGTGCCGCTTGTGAAGCTCGATGCAGGGCTGGCAAGAAAGACGATCCCGCGCGCGATTTCCTCAGGCGTGGCCATCCGTCCCATCGGGTTCAGCGCCAGCGCCGAGGCGAACAGTTCCGGGTTGCCCGTCTCGATCTGCTCCCAGATCCCGCCTTCGAAATAAGTGTTGCCCGGTGACACTGCATTGGCGCGTATCCCCTTCCCCGCGAGCTTGGTGGCAAGGCCCTGTGCGTAATGCACAAGCGCTGCCTTGAACGCGCCGTAAGCCGGACCTGTGAAGTCGATCTCGCGCCCCGACACAGACGAAACCAGCGTGATCGAGGCCGCATCGGACTGCGACAGCCATGGCATGGCCGCATTCACAAGCCGCACACAATGCATCATGTCGATGTTGAAACAGGCATTCCAAGCGTCTTCGTCATCGCCCACCGACAAGGCCGAAACATTGCCGATGATAATATCAATGCCGCCCATGGCTTCGGCGCTCTGACGAACCCAAGCCTCCAGCGCGGCCTTGTCGCCAACATCAACGGCCGCTCCGTGCACACCCAACGCCGCAACGGTCGCATCCACATCAGCCTGCGTGCGTGCGCAGATCGCGACATCTGCGCCCTCTGCCACAAGAATTTCCGCACAGCGCCGCCCGATTCCCTTGCTGCCACCAGTCACCAGCGCGCGCAGCCCCTTCAGTCCAAGGTCCATCCCGTTCTCCTTTGCCCGATCATTTCAGAAAGCGTTTGGCGATCGAGGCGCCGACGCTGTATTTCGGATCGACCATGTTCCCAAGCCGGACCTTGCCGCACATGGTCAAGAGCATGTAAGCGTCGATCTCGCTTGAACCGGTCTCTTGCGCGACCCAGCGGACAAGCTCGCGATACGCGATGCGGGTGGCATCCTCGAGCGGGCGGGCAGAGCCCACGAACATGACCATTTCTTCGGTTTCGAGTTGCGGCCAGCCATTGCCATGCCCCTTGATCAGGTCGATCTGCAATTCGACCGTGGCCGGAATTTCCAGCGCCACGCCGCATAACTCGCCATCCCCCTGAATGGCGTGGCAATCCCCCAGATAGAGATAGCCCCCTTCGCGATTGACCGGCAGATATATGATCGTACCGGGGGCCACATCGGGCAGGTCCATGTTGCCGCCATAATAATCCGGCTGCAGGGATGAAATAGCCTCGATTTCCGGCGCGGTCCCGATGGTGCCGATGAAGGGCTCATAGGGCAGCGTCAGCGTCTCCGACCAATGCACGCCTGCCTCATCAACCCGAATCTTGCGCACAACTTCGGCCAGCGGTGCATTCAGCATCGCCGTGCTTCCGGTCCCAACCAGCCCACCAAATTCGGGGATCAGACAGGTGGTGCCCACGGGCTGCGGGCCGCGCGGAGTAATTGAGATGATCCGCACCGCCAGTGCATCACCCTTTTGAGCCCCTTCGACATGGATCGGGCCGGTTTGCGGGTTCAGGAAAGGCAAGTACAGTTTTTGTGATGGGCTGTCACTTTCACTGGCGATCTTGCCCTCGAAAGCGTCATGCGTCTCTATCGTGACGACTGCGCCCGGCGCGACATGCAAGACAGGGGTGGCATAGGGACCATAGACATAGTGAAATTCGCCCTGATCCGCGATGGTAATCGCATGGCGCGCGCGCAGCTCGCCCTCTGCGACGCCCTTGCGGGCCATGATTGACGTCTCAAGCCAGCTCATCCTTCATCTCCTTTCCTGTTTGGTGTCGATCTGACGTGTTTCGGGTTCATCGCGTCATCCGCAAATACAACGCCGGCAGCTTTTCGGGCAGCGCCTCCAGTCGGTCGATCTGCACGAAGCCGCGTTTCGAAAATATTTCGGCATGGCGCTGTCCTGCCCCCTGGCCCAGTGCGATGCAGAATACATCAATCCCGGTACTGTTCAGGCTCTGCACTGCGCGCTTGGCATCGGCGACAAGGTAATCAGGATCGCGAATGTCGATGTCGGACGGTTCGCCATCGGTCAGTATCAAGACCAGTCGGCGATGGGCAGGCACAGTTGCAAGCGTCGCCCCCGCATCGCGGATCGCCGCACCGATCCTGGTGGAATAGCCGGGTCTGAGACCCGAAAGTGCCATGCCCGTCAACGGCCCCAGATCATCGTGAAACTGCTTGACGCGCACCAGCCGCAGATCGTCGCGCCCGTCAGAGGCAAAGGCTGTTATTGCCAATGGATCGCCCAACTGGGTCATGGCATGGGCAAGAACCCCCGTTGCCTCACGCAGCAACGCGATGACACTTGGACCGGCAGGGCCGACAGAGTCATTGGTGGAATGTGACGTATCAAGCAGCAGATGCACGGCAATCGAGCGATCGGGGGTAGTGACCCCCTCATAGACACGGTGATCGGGCGTCCTGCGCGCGCGCAACTGGATCGACGCCTCAATGGCCGCGTCGAGGTCCAGCCGTTCGCCCTCGGCCTGCCGTTTCAGACGCTTCTGCCGCCCCATGGCAGCGGCACGCACCAGCGCCCGGATACGGACGAGAAGCGGGCCGTGGCGGTCTTCCAGCTTGCGCCAGAACAGCGGATCGCCCGGTCCGGGTTCGTATTCCTTCACCGTGACCCAGTCGGCACGCTCGATCCCGGCCAGATAGTCATATTCCGGCAGGTGCCCGACAATGCGCCCGATCCCGCTTGCTGCCGGGGCCGCGACGACCCTTTCAGGTGGCATGTCGGCGTTCGGGTCGGCGCGCTCGGTCTTGCGGTCCTGCGGTTGGTCCGTCTCTTCGCTGCGGCGCAGGTCATGGGTCTCGATATCGATGTGATGATGTTGCTGCGCCTCATGCGGATCAGGCGGCAGATCCCACAATCCGAGATTGTCGTCACGATAGACAGGCTGCACCACATAATCGCGCGCATTGAATTGCACCCGCGTCTGGCCCAGATCATTGCCAAGGATATTGCCGATATGACGCGACAGCGCCGGATTGCCGATCTGCCCCTCGCCTGCGCGAAACATCTCGACCCCCTTGCGCAACCAGCCGTGCCGGATCGGAAAATCCGGATCAATCAGAGCACGCGCCAGCCGTCCGAAGAGCGAGGGCGTCGTGGCCATGCCCTCGGATGAAACGGCGTGGAACGGCAACCAGAGCCGCGCCAGACCCGGCATCTCGCGCAGGGCCAGTGTTTCGACGCGCGCATCCTCGATCAGCGAGACGACTGCGATCTGCAAGGGCTTGAGTTGGCCTACCTGAAAGCGTTTGCCACCATAGGCCATATGCGCGCCGATATGGGCGAGGGCTGCCTGATAGACGAACCGTTCCCGCCCCCGATAGCCACCATAGCTTGCGGGCAACTGGATCACCCCCGCCCCGAACGATGCGCGCAAGGCCGCGGATCCCTTTGACTGCGGCAGCGCCTCGCGGATGGGCGGGGACTGTCCCCAGAGCGCACGATGCGTGGCGCGCAATTCTCCTTCGAGGCTTTGGAATGTATCCTCGCCCGCATGACGTTCCAGCAAGCGCACGGCTTCGGGCAATTCGAATGTGAAAAAGGCCCGCCGCAAGACCAGATCCGAGCCAGCCAGCCGCAAGCCTGTCTGGACCCAGGCCTCAAGCGGTGCGATCCCGAGCCGCTGGTGCAGCATTTCCATCCGCTCCAGCAGGGGCTCGACAATATCAGGCGCGGGTTTCAGCAATCCCACCAGCAGCGCGATCCAGCGACTGAACGGCTCTGGCGCGGCAAGCCTGCGCGCCATTGGGACAGACAGATCAAGAAACTGCGCCGCGATGCGCGGGCGCGTTCGGATTGCGATACGCGAGGCGGCACCCGCCAAGGCCAGCGCTGCCTCGTCCCCAAGCCGGTTTGCCACCTGCGGTGCCGCCTGCCGGAAGGCACGCGGCACGCTGACACCGTAGCCCGCACCTGCAAGCCGCGCATGGGCCGCCGCAACCCGCGCCTCCAGCGTATCAGCCTGGGGCGCTGGTCTGGTGCGGGTGTCAGACACAGGCATCGACAGCCGCAGACAGGGCTGCGCGTATTTCGGGGTCATCGGTCATCGGCGTGATCATGGCCAGCTTGCAAGCCTCACTCACACTCAGCCCGCCGGCCATCAGCCGCCCGGCATGGATCAACATCCGGGTAGATGACCCCTCGGACAACCCCTGTCCGCGCAGGTTTCGGCTTTTCTGGGCGATACGAACAAGTGTTTCGGCGCTAGCCTGGGCGATGGCCGCCTCAGAGGCTACAATCTCTGCTTCGACCTGCGCGGCAGGATAGTCGAAATCCAGCGCACAAAAGCGCTGCTTGGTGGATTCCTTGAGATCCTTGAGAACGGACTGGTAGCCAGGATTATAGGAAATCACGAGCTGGAAATCAGGATGTGCCCGGACCAGCTCGCCCTTCTTTTCCAGAGGCAGGATGCGCCGGTCATCGGTCAGCGCATGTATGATCACGGTCGTATCCTGACGCGCCTCCACGATCTCATCCAGATAGCAGATCGCGCCATGACGCACGGCCAGCGTCAACGGCCCGTCCTGCCAATGCGTCCCCTCTGGTCCCAGCAGGTAGCGCCCGACCAGATCCGATGCGGTCATGTCCTCATGGCAGGACACTGTGACCAGAGGACGCTTCAGGCGCCACGCCATATGCTCTACAAAGCGGGTCTTTCCGCAGCCTGTCGGGCCTTTCAGCATAACGGGCAGGCGTGCCCCATAGGCAGCCGAAAACATGGCGATTTCGTCATCCGTCTGGTGCCATTTCGGCTCGGTTTCAAGGCGATAGGCGTCAAGAATGGAGCTGGCAGTCATGGATCCTCCGATCATCACAGGGTCGGCGGGCGGCCCCGCCGACGCTGGCTTGTTACGCGGTTTGAAAGGACATGGACCTCAGCGGTGCGAGGGTTCACTCGACTCGTTGGGCAGCCCTTCGATCGGGGATTCCGACACACCCACTGTCGGGCGCGTCATCGCCTCGACCATCTCGCGTGTACCGGCCGGGTCTTCCACCCAGTTGCGATAGAACTCATAGGGCATCTCGTTGGTACCCTTGTCGCCATCGCCGGAGTTGATCATGCCGGTATAGCCGCGATGCACCAGCTTGAAGAGGTGGTTGTTCGACTGCATCGTGCGCCGTGCTTCGCGAATGGCCGAAACCGACATCTGCGCATACTGGATGCCCATTTCCTCGGTCCCACATTCGCCCAGCGTTCGGCCATCGAACCCCACAAGGCTGGAGTGGCCGAAATAGCTGTAGACCCCATCGAAGCCCGTCGCATTGGCCACGGCAACATAGCTGTTATTGGCCCAGGCCATCGCCTTGGACATGATGATCTGCTGATCCTTGGCCGGGTACATGTAACCCTGACAACGAATGATCAGTTCGGCCCCTTTCATCGCGCAGTCGCGCCAGATTTCAGGATAATTGCCATCATCGCAGATGATCAGGCTGATCTTCATGCCCTTCGGGCCTTCGCTGACATAGGTGCAGTTGCCCGGATACCAGCCCTCGATCGGAACCCAAGGCATGATCTTGCGGTATTTCTGGACGATTTCGCCCTTGTTATTCATCAGGATCAGGGTGTTGTAGGGGGCCTTGTTGGGATGATCCTCGTGGCGCTCACCCGTCAGCGAGAACACCCCCCAGACATTCGCCTCGCGGCAGGCGGCGGCAAAAATCTCGGTTTCCTCACCGGGGATGGCTGCTGCGGTCTCGTACATCTCGGTTTCGTCATACATGATCCCCTGGGTCGAGTATTCGGGGAAGATCACCAGATCCATGCCCGGCAGACCCTTCTTCATCCCCTTGAGCATATCCGCGATCTTGTGACAGTTCTCGATCACCTCGGCCTTGGTGTGAAGCCGGGGCATCTTGTAGTTCACAACGGCCACACCGACCGTATCGTTGCTGCTTCCGATATCACCATGATGCATCTCGATCTCTCCTCTATGTGACAGGTTGCCGGGCGGCACGGACCTCCTCCCGACGGTGGGTTGTGCCGGGGATGCCCCCCTGCAGCGACAGCAGACACCCCGCGTTACTTGCGCCGGGCCGCCGGTTTCTGGCCGGTCAGCGCAAGACGCGCCGCCGCCCAAATCGATTTCAGTGCGCGGCTCAGTGCCACACCGTCCTGCGCCAGAAAGCGCAGGATGGCGATGTCACGATCCGCAAGAATGGAAAGGCCTGCATAAAGCTCTGGCACCTCATCGGCCGCTTTCTGCATCTGATCCGCCGCACGGATATCACCTGCCACGAGCACCATCCCGGCGCAGCGAAATCCGCCCGTCCGCTTCAGCCATGCCTCCCCCTCGACCGTGAAGCGTTCCAGTAGCAAAGGGCGGTCTGCACCGTTGATCTGGATCTCGCTTTCCAACCAGTCGAAATGCCGTCCGCGCCCTTCGGGATCGTGCCACATTTGCGCATCCGCCAGCATCAGCGTCGCGCCGGGCGCAAGCCGTGCGTCGATCCGCGTTCCAAGCCGCGCCCCGGCCATCAGGATCGAAGGGTCAGGCAGATATTCCAGCAATGCCCCTTCCGCCACATCCAACGTGACAAGTTGCCTTGTGCCGTGGCGGCCACGCGCGTCATGCACCACGGTTGATGCCTGCGTTGTAAGATGAACGGCCGCGCCTGCCTCGACACGCACGGCAAGCGCCAGATCGTCATCGCCGTAAAGCCCGCCAGACGAGCTTTGCAGATAGAGTGTCACCATACCCTGCGGATCATGCGGATGGCGAAAGGGCCGAGTGATATGAAACGGATGTGGCGTATGCTGGCCCATGAGATGGGTGCGCCCCTGTATCTGCGCGAAAGTCAGACTGCTTCGGACAGATCGCCCAAGATCGGGGTGATGACACAGAGTCATGCAGGCACCTGCCGGAACAGAAGATCGCGCATGATCAGATCGGCAATTTCGCTGACGCCCTGCGTCTGTGTGCCCTTGCAGCGGCATCCGATGACGGGACGCCCCTCGCCCCGGACGGCCGCCGCTTCTGCAAGGATCGCGTCCGCACTGACAAAGACATGCGGGGCAATATCAAGCTTGTTGATCACCAGAAGATCGCACAGCATGATCCCCGGCCCGCGCTTGCGCGGGATGTCATCGCCCTGCCCGACATCGATGACGAACATCCACCAATCAACCAGATCGAGCGAGAAGGTCGAGGCCAGATTGTCCCCGCCGCTCTCGACCAGGATCAGATCAAGCCCCGGAAAGCGTGCCTCCAGATCTTCTGCTGCGGCAATGTTCAGCGTCGGGTCTTCGCGGATCACCGTATGCGGACAGGCACCCGCCTCGACCGCCACCACACGCGCGGGGTCGATCAGTCCGCTGGCTTGCAAGCGTCGGGCATCTTCCTTCGTCACCAGATCATTCGTGACCACGGCAATCTCGACGCCGCGCGACATGAAAACCGGAATGAGCGCTTCGATCAGCGCGGTCTTGCCAGAGCCGACAGGCCCGCCAATACCAACACGAGCAGGCCCCGGCGCGCGGGTGTTCTGGTCTGGGGCGAGAAGTGTCATCGCAGCATATACCTCTGTGCCAGGGGAAGTTCGGTTGCGGGCTCGCAGGTGGCGAGCACACCATCGACGAAGACCTCGAATGTCGCCGGGTCCACGCGAATATCGGGCAACGCCGTGTTGTGCAGCATGTCGGCCTTGGACAGGTTGCGGCAGCCCACGGCAGGCAGGAGCGGCTTTTTCAGGTCAAGTTCCTGCGCAAGCCCGCCCTCGATCGCACGCGGATTGACGAAGCATGCCCCAAGTGCAGGAGCCGCGCGCCCGAAAGAGCCCCATTGCGGGCGCTGGATCAGCGGCTCGCAGGTCATCAGAGAGGCCGCGCTGTCGCCCATCACGCCCCAGGCGATAAAACCGCCCTTGACGACCAATTCCGGCTTGATCCCGAAATAGCCCGGATGCCAGAGCACGATATCGGCCAGCTTTCCGGGCTCTAGCGATCCCACATGCGCCTCGATCCCGAAGCAGCGCGCTGCGTTGATCGTGTATTTCGCGATATACCGCTTGATGCGCAGGTTGTCGCCACGCCGCGCGGTCTCATCCGGCAGACGCCCGCGCTGGACGCGCATCTTTGAGGCCAGCTGCCATGTCCGGCAGATCACTTCATGGATGCGCCCCATCCCCTGACTGTCCGAACCCAGCATCGAGATCGCACCCATGTCATGAAGGATGTCCTCGGCGGCGATGGTCTGCGCACGGATGCGGCTTTCGGCAAATGCTACATCTTCGGGAATTGACGGATTCAGGTGATGACACACCATCGTCATGTCGAGATGTTCGTCGAAGGTGTTGACCGTGAACGGATTTGTCGGATTGGTCGAGGACGGCAAGCAATGCGGCTGCCCGGCCACGCGGATGATATCGGGCGCATGCCCGCCACCCGCGCCTTCGGTGTGATACATATGGATCACGCGCCCGCCGATGGCCGCCAGCGTATCTTCCAGAAACCCGCTTTCGTTCAGCGTATCGGTATGGATCTGGACCTGAAAATCCAGCTCATCGGCCACGCTCAGGCACATATCGATTGCGGCCGGCATCGCGCCCCAATCCTCGTGGATTTTCAGCCCCAGACAGCCTTTCTCGATCTGTTCATGCATCGCATCAGGCTTGTGGGCGTTGCCGCGCCCCAGAAAGCCGAAATTCATCGGCCATTGTTCAGCCGCTTGCAGCATCTTGCCCACATTGAACACGCCACCGCAGTCAATACCCACAGTGATCGGCCCCAGCGACCCGCCCAACATGGTTGTAATTCCGGAAGAAATCGCGTGCTCCACAAGCTGCGCACTGTCGAAATGCACATGCACGTCGATGGCCCCGGCGGTCGCGATCATCCCTTCGGCATCGCGCACGGTCGTTCCCGCCCCGACAATCAGGCGCGGGTCGACCCCGTCCATGGTCGCCGGATTGCCTGCTTTCCCGATAGCAACGATCCGGCCATCCTTGATCCCGATATCGCCCTTGACGATGCCTGCAACTGCGTCGATCACCACGACATTGCAGATCAGCATGTCAAGCGCGCCCTGCGCACTGGTGATCCCCACGGCCATGCCCAGCCCGTCGCGCAGGGTCTTGCCGCCACCATGCAGACATTCATCGCCATAGCTGGTGAAATCGTGCTCGATCTCGGCCCAGAGTTCCGTGTCACCCAGCCGCACCATATCGCCTTTGGTCGGCCCGAACATGGCCGCATATTCCGCGCGTGTCATCCGTGCCATCGTTCATGCCCCCCGAAAACCAGCGGCCTGCGCGCGAGCAAGCGCATCTTGCAGGCCGTCGCCGCGTGTCAGATTGTTCAGGCCGGTCAGACGCTTCTCGCCCCCGAAGGTGCAGAGCGTGACTTCCTTTTCCTGCCCCGGCTCGAAGCGCACGGCTGTTCCGGCAGGAATGTCGAGCCGGTAGCCGAAAGCCGCTGCGCGATCGAAATCCAGCGCCTTGTTGGCTTCGAACAGGTGATAGTGACTGCCGACCTGCACCGGGCGATCCCCGGTATTGCGCACCACCAGCGTGACCTTTTCACGGCCCTCATTCAGTTCGATCTCGCCGTCTTCGGCACGGATTTCGCCAGGCTGACCGACGCTTTCATCCACAGGCTGCGCGCCGGGTCGGATCGGATCATGCACTGTGACGAGCTTTGTGCCATCTGGGAAAACCCCTTCGACCTGGATCATCGGCACCAGATCGGCCACACCGGGCATCACGTCATCCGTTGTCAGCACGGTCGAGCCGAAGCTGATCATCTCGGCCACGCTCGCCCCGTCCCGCGCGCCTTCGAGGATTTCATCCGTGATCAGCGCCACGGCTTCCGGTACATTCAGACGCAACCCGCGCGCGCGGCGTTTGCGCGCAAGTTCAGCGGCTGTAAATATGGTCAGACGTTCCAGCTCGGTCGGGCTCAGACGCATGATGACATTCCTTGTTATGTTGCGAACAGGACGGCTTGCGTCGTGTTGCGACGTAGTGCCGCGATTTCGGCGAAAGGGGAAAAGGCACCGGCAAGCTGCGGGACCGGCTGTTCAAGCGTGGCAAGTATTCTGGGCGCAGTCGCAGCAAGCAGGCCTTGTGCCTCTATTGCGCCCAGCCGCCCCAGGCGCACGGCTGCCGAGACAAAGGCCATGCAGGTGCTGTGAACTGCGCCAAGCTCGCATTGCGTCACGTTCAGGCCCAGCCCGGCACCAATCAGGCCCTGCATCACCGGCTCATAGCTGCGCGCCTCGCGCAGATCAGGCTGGTCGGCATGGCTGCGATAGGCTGCCGCACCAGGAGTGCCGATCCGCGCATGCACAGAGAGAAGCGAACGCCCAATACGGCGCGATGCGTGCGCAAGCCTGTCCGAACTGCTTTGCAGGTGACAGCGCGCATCGATTTCCGAGAGCTTGCTCAGGTCGCCGGCTGCCGCATGGGCTGCATGCAGGAACACCCGGTCGAAACTTGCCCAGCGCGGCAGGATCTGCTCGGCAAGAACCGCCTGAACCCCTTCCGGCTTGGTTACGCGGCCCTCGTTGAACAGGGTCTCCAACCCGGACGAGAAAGCAAACGCCCCGGAAGGAAAGGCCGTATCAGACACTTGCAGAAGTCGGATCAGCGCAAGGCTATGCGCGCTCATGTCGACACCTCCTCGTCGGGAACACGCCACACCTCGCCCCCTTCCAGCATCGGCTCAAGCCGTGCGAGATAGGTGTCGAGATCGGTCTCGACGGCGATCAGCAGATGCGCGCCCTCGAACCGGACGCGCCAGTGGAAATTGCCGCAGAAATAGCCCAGCCGCAGCGCGGCCGCCTGATCTGCTGCAGCAAGCCGCAGCCATATTTCGGTCTCGACACGCACGATCAGCGCACGATCCGGCTCCAGGCTCAGCAATGCGCCATCATAGAGTTGCTGATCGCGCGGCAATGCAATGGCGACATCCGCCCCGGCGTCGCTGGTGGCGCGCAGGCGCCTGCGCGACAGGTCTGCGCGTGACAGGCGCAACACGTCCAGTGCATGGGCATGGGACAGCCGATGCACCTGGGCTTTGTATTCAGGGGCATCCGCCTTGCCGAGTATCGTTGTAAAGATTTCCATCAGATCGCCATATGCCGAGAGACCAGATCATCCGTGAGCGTGTCGATTGCGCCCGAAGCCACGACCGTACCGTGCTCGACCATGGCAAAGCTTGCAGCGGCGCGTTTGGCGAAATCTACATTCTGTTCGACCAGCAAGATCGTCAGACCAAGCTCCTTGTTGAGCCGGATAATGCTGTCTTCGATCTGCTGGACAATATTGGGCTGGATGCCTTCGGTGGGTTCATCCATGAGCAGGATCCTGGGCTTGCAGGCCAGCGCGCGTGCAACGGCAAGCTGCTGCTGCTGGCCACCGGAAAGCACCCCGCCCGGACGGTCAAGATTGTCCATGAGATAGGGAAACAGCTCAGGCACGATTTCAGGAATGCGACGCACGCCCCCGGCTGCGAAGCCACCCATCAGGATGTTGTCGCGAATGGTGAAGTCGGGAATAATCATTCGCCCCTGCGGCACGTAGGCGATCCCGGCCCGCGCCCGCGCAAAAGTGGGCATCACCCCAATGTCTTGTCCGCCCAGATCAATCTGACCTTCCGAGCGGTCAGTCAGCCCCATGATCGTGCGCAGAAGCGTGGTCTTGCCCACCCCGTTGCGCCCCAGGATCGCAACGATTTGCCCGTCGGGGGCATCCATACTCAGATCATGCAGAGCCTGACTGCGGCCGTAATAGCTGTTAACATTGCGCAGTGTCAGCATCAGTGCAGCCCTCCGGTTCCAAGATAGGCCTCGCGTACGGCCGGATCGGCCTCAATGCTTTTGATCGGGCCTTCGGCCAGAAGCTTGCCCATATGCATGACGGTGACTTTCTCGGCGATCTTGCGGACGAAGGCCATGTCATGCTCCACCACGATGATCGTGTGCGATCCCTTCAGGCGCATGATTATGTCGGCTGTCTTCGAGGTCTCACCCTGTGTCATCCCGGCAGTAGGCTCATCCAGCAGGATGACCCGTGATTGCTGCGTGATCAGCATGCCGAGTTCCAACCATTGCATCTGCCCATGGCTCAGATCGCCCGCGACGGTTTCCAAAACGGGTTCAAGCCCGGTCAGATCGATCACCTCGTCGATGCGCTTGCGATCGGCAGTCGGTATGCCAAGACGCAGATTGCGAAATACCCGTGGTTCCTGGCTGACTGCGACTTCGAGATTCTGAAGAACCGAAAGCTCCCGGAAGATCGACGGGATCTGGAACTTGCGCCCGATTCCAGCGCGCGCAATTTCATGTTCCGGCCAGTTTGTGATGTCGCGCCCAAAGAGATGAACCTTGCCCCCGGTGGATGCCGTCTTTCCGCTGACCAAATCCATCAGGGTTGTTTTTCCCGCACCGTTCGGGCCAAGGATGACGCGCAATTCGCCATCGTCGATCACGCTCGTCATGCCGTCGACGGCCTTAAAGCCACCGAAATTGACCTCGAGGGCATCAATTGTAAGTGCTGCTTTCATACCTGCCTCCGCATTACTCAGCCGGGTTGCGGCTGGCCTTGGCCGAATCCGCTTGCTTGCCGCGCCCGAGTGCGACCAGGCGGGCAAGCAGGTCGCGTGCCAATCCCGCCAAACCGCGCGGCATGTACAGAACGATCAGCACGAACAGGACGCCGATGATCAGACGCCATGCCTGCTGAAACATCTCGCTTTCCGACACAGTCGCTTCGATCGTGTTGATCAGGATCGCGCCGATCGCGGCCCCTATCAGCGACGAGCGCCCGCCCACGGCCGCCCAGACCACCATCGAAATCGAGAAGGCGATGTCGAAATATGTGGGGGTGGCAAACTCTGAAACGATCACGAACAGCAGTCCCGCGAAGCCCGCTATCGCCGCCGAGACCGTGAAGAAGAAAATCTGGTAGGACGCCACGTCATAGCCCAGATACCGTGCACGATTGGCGTCATCGCGGGTGGATTGCAGGATGAGCCCGGCACGGGTGGAGACCAGCCAGCGTGTCAGCAAAAGCACAATACAGACGGACACAGCGACGATGTAGTAGGTCCCGACCATGAGTGGATCGAATTCGATCCCACCAACGGTCAGCCATCCCAGATCGGTCAGCCCATTGAAGCCATTGGTGATGGGTTGGGCGTCGATGAAGATCAGGCGTGTCAGCAGCACCAGCGCCAGCGTGATGATTGCCACATAGACCCCTGAAACCCGGAGCCGGAAGATCGTCGCGCCGATGATCAGCGCCAAGACCACAGGCAGGGCAATGGCCATGAAAATGCCGAACCATTGCGCCTGAAACGGAATCCAAAGCCACGAGCCCGGAACGATGCAGCACAAATCCGTGGGCGCACCGGGCTGTGCATTCCAGAGCATGAAATCAGGCACAGGCGTGTCCGAGCCCTGCTGCATCGATGTCCAGCTCTGGAGCTTGAGCGACATGGCGACCATATAGGCCCCAACGCCGAAAAACAGCCCCTGTCCAAGGTTCAGGATACCTGCATACCCCCAGGACAGGGCCATCGCGATCCCCAGCATGCCGAACACCAGATACCGGGCGACACGGTTGAGCCAAAACACGTCGTCGACCAGCAGGGGCAAGCCCAGGACGATAACGATGAAGGCGATATAGACAGCACGATCGCCAAGCAAAAATGCCTTGTTCGACATCACAGTTACCTCGATTTGAAGGAGAAGAGCCCATTGGGCCGCCACAAGATGATCCCGATGACCACTGCGAAGACCACGGCGCGGGCGATGATGTCATTGTAGACAACCGACACGATCCCATTGAGCTGACCGAGCAAACCCGCCGACAGCACGGTTCCCAGCAAGCTGCCGACACCGCCCACAACTACGACAAGAAACCCGTCCACGACCACATTTGCACCCATTTCGGGCATCACGGTGCGGAAGCCCGCCAGCAACACACCGGCGATCCCGGCAAGGCCCGACCCATAGGCGAAAGTCATCGCGGACACGCGCCGCACGTCGATACCACAGGCTGCCGCCATTTGCGGGTTGCGCATGATCGCACGGACCTGGACACCGATGGATGTGCGATACATCAGAAACCAGGTCAGCACGGTGAGCAGGATCGTCACCAGAATGATGAATGTGCGATAGGGCTGGATCATGATCCCTGCGAACTCGTAGGGCTGCATCAGGTAGGACGGCACGCGCATCTGCTGCAAACCAGGACCGAGGCCCTGAATGCGGATACCGAAAAAAGTCATGCCGAATTCCAGCCGGATCAATTGCTGCAAGATGATTGCCACACCCCAGGTAGCCAGCAATGTATCGATGATCCGTCCATAGAGCTTGCGGATCACCACGCGCTCAATCAGCAGCCCAAGGAGCGCCGCTGTCAGGAATGCGAGAGGAATTGCCGCGAAGATGTTGAATCCAAGATAAATCCCGGACAGCACCGCCGTGTAGGCTCCGATCATCACCAACTCGCCATGAGCCATGTTGATGACACCCATCGCCCCGTAGGTGATCGAGAGGCCAAGCGCGATCAGCAGCAGTACTGACGTCAGGGACAACCCGATGAAAAGCGTTTCAAACATCGAAATCTCCGCCATTATCCTCGGAAAGGCGGGCGCTGCTGCAGCGCCCGCCGGGCGCGTCACAGCCGCGAGGAATCCAGACCCGCGCCGGTGCAGAACAGGTCATCCTCGGTTTCGCCGTAAGCGACGTAAGGCAAGGGGCGGATCGGTTCGGGATACTCGTCGATGATTTCGCCCTGTCCATCTGAGCCCCAACGCGCGATGCGCGGTGTGAGGTAGCAATGCAGATTTTCGGGATCGATGGTGACACGACCGTTGGGCGCATCGAAACTTTGCCCCTTGATACCTTCGCGGATTGCATCCGGGGTCGCCTCACCTGCCTGTTCGACAGCCTGTTTCCACAGATAGACCTGGAAATAGGAGCACTCCATGGCGTGCTGGGTCACGGCTTCCGGGTTGTTCACAAAGCGGCGGTAGCGCTCGATGAAGGAATTGTTTGCATCGGTATCGATCGCCTGGAAATAGGGGAAGGAGGTGTAGGAACCGGCCGCTGCCTCTGGACCCATCGCCGCGATCTCGATTTCCGATGTCACTGTCGCGCAGATCGGCAGCGTCTCATGCGACAGCCCCTGATTGCGGAATTCACGGTAGAAGGCGATGACCGAGTCGCCCACGACATTCGACAGCACCACGTCACAGCCCGAAGAGCGAATGCGCGACACCATCGCACCCCATTCCGAATGGCCGAGTTCGAGATACTCGTCTGCGACCCATTCACCGCCATTCTGCTCGATCAGGATCTTCGAGACTTTGGCCATCTCGCGCGGGTAGATGTAGTTCGACCCGACGATGAAGAATTTCTTCTTGCCCAATGTGTTGATGATCCATGGAATGTAGTTCGACAACTGCTGGTTGGGCACAGCGCCAGTATAGACGACGTTTTTCGAGCACTCGAACCCTTCGTAATAAGTCGGATAGAACAGCATGTTGTTGCGCTGCTCAAACACCGGCAAGACCGCCTTGCGCGATGCCGATGTGTAGCATCCGAAAACGGTCGGCACCTGATCTCTCACGACCAGTTTCGTCGCGCGCTCGTTGAAGGTCCGTGTATCCGATGCGCCATCTTCCACAATCGGATTGATCATCTTGCCAAGAACGCCACCGGCCTCATTGATCTCTGCAATGGCCATCAGCGTAGCGTCTGCGAGCGATTGTTCAACGATAGACAGGCCCCCTGTAAGTGAAAACAGCACACCGACGTCAATTTTTTCGTCAGCGCGAGCGGCGCGCGTCCACAGTCCCGGCGCAAGCGCCGAAGTCGCGCCAAATGCAGCGGAAGTCTTGAGAAAAGCTCTGCGATTGTAAGTCATAACATCACCCCGTCAGGTATGTGGATAGGATTAGAGGACGCGACAGCGCCGCCACTGTGTGTGACCGTTTGTGGAAGTGGGCAGCACTGAACCGCAACGGCCCTGAGGCCACTTGCTATCGGCATGGCTTTGTCAGACGCGGACGATCATATCGCGGCGACGACGTATCAGCCTTTCAGTTCAGATGGAGAGGTGGGAGAGCGCGACATCGGGCCGTCCCGTAATCGTCGTTATCGACACTTCAGACTCGTATGGTAACACCAATCTGGAAGTTTACGCAGGGCATCTTTGACCAGCGTATATCAGGACATTACAGTTTTCCATTCACGTTGAGAAGCTCATTTGCATTGATGATTGCCTGAGCCATGTCTTCAATCGACGTTCGCTTAGACATTGCCTGTTCTCTGATCAATTTATAGGCATTTTCTTCGCTCAACCCATGCATCTCGATCAGAATCGCCTTCGCTTTCGCAATAATCTTCTTGCCGGCCAGCTTCTTTTCCAGGCGTGCGATTCGTTCCTGCGCCTCCATCTGCCGCAGCACACCAGTATAGGCTACGACAAGATTGGTCAGCATTCCGAAACTTCTGACCGGCTTGGAGGTCACGGCCACAACGCCAATATCCAACACGAATTCGAGCATAGCCGAGTTTTCGTAATCGACGACCCCGATGATCGCCGGCCCCGTTTTGTCCGAACGCCGTAGCATACGTGACAATTCCTTGCGCCAGTCAAAGAAAAGCCCGGCAAAAACAATATCGACATTAGGGGGCAGCGCCCGTTGCGGAGGCCAGATCAGTTCTGTCCTGCATCCGATCCGTCCCATCTGATCAAGAATCGCCTGCCCATCACTGTCTGGCGGATGCACGACCACGACGAAAAGGTCGCGCAGGTCTTTCAGGCGAAAACGGCTCAATTCGCCCCTCCCGACGGTACTGAGGCCAGCGTGACAGGCGGCAGCTTTTCCATCTCGACCAGATACGGATCTGGTGCGACAGGCTTTGCAGATTCGCGCACGATCCTGAATGCGCCGGTCTCATCGACAACGGCCACCCGTGGCCACAAATGCGTATGATGTGTTGCCGCGTCGATCCTGACCGTCCCTTGCGGCGCTTCAAGACTGAAGGTGGGTAAGGCCCTGACAACTGCAGCGCGATCTGTCGTGCCTGCCCGTCGGACAGCTTCTGCAAAGAGTTTCACCTGAAAAAAAGCTGCTTCCGCTTCGGCCGAGATCGGGCTGTCTGGCCCGAACCTTTCGCGGTAAGCGGTCACAAAGGCCAAATTTGCAGGACTGTCGATGACACTGAAGTAAGGCGCGGCTTTGATGTGACCTGTCGCAGCCGCTTTTCCGAGCGCCGCGATTTCCGGCTCACCGAAAGTCAGGGACGCGATTGGCTGGAGATGTCGATCAAACCCAGCCCGGTCATAAGCGCTGCAGAACCGGACTGCGCCATCCCCCACGACTGTGGAGAATACGACCACAGGACCTGCCTTTCGGATCAACGCAATGACCTTTGCGATATCTTCGTCAGTGGGATTAAGAGGAATATAGACCTCCTCTACCACCTTTGCCCCGCGATTGGAGAGCAAGTCGCGCATGACACGGTTGGATTCATACGGATAGACATAGTTTGACCCGACAAAGAAATAGCGGTCCCCGTGGGTTTCGCTCAGATAGTCTGCCAGCATCCGTGCGTTCTGATTGGGCGCGGCACCCGAATAGATGCAACACGAAGCATATTCGAAACCCTCATATAGCGTAGGGTAGAACAGCAGCGAATTTCGCGCCTCGACGATGGGCAGCACGGCTTTTCGCGCCGATGACATGTAACAGCCCACGAGAGCATCTACGCCAAGGTCCAACAATCTTGTGGCTTCTGTCTTGTAGCATACCGGATCCGAGGCCGGATCGGAATCGAGCAGGCGCAATTCCTGTCCAAGCAA
>REDZ01000229.1 GCA_007695345.1 Paracoccaceae bacterium
CGAGGCTGCGAGTCAGGTTATTGGAAAGGCGAGGAAATTTTCGACCGAACCGGAAACGGCGCGGTTCGCCCGACCAGAGACGGGAGGCCATTCAGAGACGGAAATCGCTGCGCACTCGCGTCTCAGCGGTTCGCACTCACCGGGCAAACCCCTTTGAAAACGGGAGAAATTCTGCCTCGGACGGGCGGCCCGAACGGGTTCGATAGGGTGATAGTGGCGGAGCAGGTGGGATTCGAACCCACGGAGCGCTCATCACGCTCAACAGTTTTCAAGACTGCCTCAATCGACCACTCTGACACTGCTCCGAACACGTTTCCTAACGGCAAGTGCCCTGCGCGCCAAGCCCCTCCAGACCTATTTTCCATAAATCATCGTTCATGAAACAGGCCGCATCGGTTCGCCTTGAGCGTGCCGCCGTGCGGCAACAGATCGTCAGTGCCCGTCAGCGCCCTGGACCGGCGTCACCGCTCAGTACCTAACGCGGATCGTGCTGGCACTTTGCAGATCAAGGCATGTGATGCTGCCGGGGTTATCTGGCGCGGTGATACACGGGTTGCCGCAGGCAGACGCGCGGCTATGCAAGGTCTGCAGCCGGTCAAATTCCGTGCAGTGCGATCCAGTGATCGCCCTGACCAGAGAGGTGACAGGGGAACGGCAGGATTCCCGAAATCTGTAAGGCCAGGTAATAGAATTTATTTACAGCAGCTTACCTGCCGAGCCTGCGGCAGATCCGACTTTCTCGGGGCGGGCGGGTAATCGTTTGTGGTGCATGTCTGGGGGCGCAGAGGGATGCCGCGACCTTTCTGCGCGATCAGAACTCTGCGCGAAATGCATGATTACATACTGAAAATTTCCGGTGATAGGCGTCTGTGCGCCAGCCTTGAGACGCGGGTGGCACAACCGGGCATCACGTATTACATGAGGGCTCTGAAGCATATCTCTGATGTAACGCCATTTTTGGAGTTACGGAACTTTATGCCCTGACGTTACTTCGGGATGGGATCCCCGATGTCATGATCGGGGCGCTGGCGCGGGGCACACGGCTTATCGCGACCGCAACGCCCGATGCGGTCGAGAGGCTGCACGATGGGCAGGCCGGGCTGATATATGCACCCGGCGCCGTGGCGGTCATGGCCGACACGATGTGCGCCGCCCTGATGCCGTCGCGCCGCTGGCAATGCCTGCGCGGCGGCCCTGAGCGTGCGCCGTCAGACCAGCCCGCGAAACCGCTCAGGGATGCGCACGACCGGGTTACCGGGGATCATGCCGGGCTTGTTGGGGGCATAGAGCGGGCGCAGCCATGTCTGGCGCCTGCGCGCGATGGGGAAATAGGCGTCCCCGTCCAGTGGCTCGGCATTGGTGATATGGGAAAACAGCGCCTCGCGCCGGGCCAGATGCCCTTCCCATCCGGTGGCCAGGCGGTCGGGGTCGGCGGTTTTTCCGGTCGCATGCTGGTAATCCACCATGCCGAAATGGAACAGGAACAGGTTTGGATCAATGCGGAAATTCCGCCCCTTGATCCTGTGCATCCCCGAGCCCCATGTCAGGGGCCGGGTGGCGATGGCAGGCTTGGTATAGCGGGCCGAGACATGCGCAAAGGACCGCTGGTCGAGAAAGGCGCGCGCGGGGTCAAGCGGCTGCTCCAGCCGCAGATGCTGGCCCACATCCAGCCCCAGCGCCGAGATCGCGGCGGGCGGGCGCGACAGCGCGGAGAGATAGGCGCGCAGGTCCACCCCCAGCGCGGGGTCCACGAGGATGAATTCATCCACATCGGTCGCGATCACCATGTCATGATAGCGAAACATCCCCCGCGCGATATCCGACATCACCCGCGCACGGCGGCGCATGGCGGGGACGCGGGGCAGCGGCTGATGGGGCAGGCGGATCAGGTTGACAGGACCGGCATCGGGGGGAAGCTGCTGGTCATGCCCGTCCAGGATGACAAGCAGGTTCTCGCGCCCGAAGGCCGCGCCGTAATGCGCGATCCAGCGCGGCAGGAACAGCGCATCATTGCGCACTGTCGTCATCGCGCAGACAGAACGCAGCTTGCGGGCTTCAGCCATGTCCGCCCCCCTGAATGCGCTTGCCGTCGCGCAGGCTGTCCAGAATGACGCGCTCGACCCTCGCATAAAGCTTGCGATAGTCGAACAGAGCTTCGGCGCTTTGCCGGGATGCCACGCCCATGGCGCGGGTGCGCGCGGGGTTGGCCAGCAGCGTATCCATTGCCGCCGCAAAGCCCGCATTGTCGCCCTCATCGCACAGCACCCCGTGATCCCCGTCGCAGACCACCAGCGGAATGCCCGCGTGCCGTGTGCTCAGGATCGCCATGCCTGCGGCCATCGCTTCCTGTATTGCACTTGGCATGCCTTCGGTTTCGCCATCGCGCCCGGTCAGCGCGTGCAACACGAAAATGTCGCCCTCGGCCAGCAGGGTGCGGATCTCCTGCGCGCTGCGCTGCCCGTGAAAGGTGACGCGCCCGGCATGGGGTGATTTCGCCGCCGCCGCCTTGCAGGCTGCAAGCTCGGGGCCTTGTCCGACCATGTCCAGCCGCGCCTGCGGATAGCGTGTGGCGAGTTGCAGAAAGCTGTCCAGCGCCATGCGCGGCGCTTTTTTCTCGACAAAGCGGCCGACAAAGACCATGCGGCCCGATTGCTTCGTCCCCGGCTGGAAAAACTGCACATCCGTGCCGCTGGGCACGATATGGGCGTTGGGATGGGCCAGTCCATGCGCCGCCAGATTGTCCAGCAGAAAGCCCGACACCGCAAAGACACCCGCCAGATTGGGCATCATCCGGCGATACCCCTCGACCCTGGCGGGGTGGCGCAGGTATTTGCTGGCATCTCGCCCCCGGAAGTATGCGAAAAGCGGCAGCCCGGCGGCATGCGTAACGGGCCAGAGCGACACGGCCTGCGATCCGAATTCCGCCAGTATCGCGTCCACCCCTTCATCGGCGAGGAACTGCAACAAAGCCGCGCGGCCCGTGCCATAGGGCACGAAGGGGGCGCTGTAACGCCTGTGATTGCGCCACAGGTGAAATGGGGCTGTCGCCAGATCATGCGGGTTCATCGCGGCCTTCAGACGGCTGAACACCGGTTTGCGCAGGCGGTTCTCGCCCGTTTCACGCCCGCACAGGACGACCGAATTGCCGCCAAACAGATGTTCGATATGGCGGTTCACAAATGTCTCGCCCCCCCGCATATACCGGCCGGTCGCGATACATAACCTGCACTCTTCAGACATGTTCCGGCTTTCCCGTGGCGGTTTGACAGCGCGGCGCAAAATCGCGCGTGCGGGGGCGGGGTGCAAGCCGTTTCTTCTGCGCATCTGGTAAATTGATTGACGGATCAATCAAAACCCGATTATGCAGGGCGCACCCCAATGACGGACAGGTTGGATGCCAAAGCTTGGAATGGAACCCATACGCCGCGATGCGTTCATCGCCGCCACGATCGCCGAGATCGGGCAGGCGGGGTCGCTGGATGTGACCGTGGGCCAGATCGCGCGGCGCGCGGGCATGTCCTCGGGGTTGGCGCATCATTATTTCGGGTCCAAGGACCAGATGTTTCTGGCCGCGATGCGCCATGTTCTGACCCTCTATGGCGCGGAAATGCGCGCAGCGCTGCGGGGGGCCGACACCCCCCGTGCGCGGCTGCATGCGCTGGTGCGCGTGTCCTTTACCGGCAGCAATTTCCGCCGCGAGGTGGTGGCCGCCTGGCTGAATTTCTATGTCATGGCGCAGCGCCATGACGACGCTGCGCGTCTGTTGCGAATCTATCAGGCCCGCATTCGCGCCAATCTGCGCCATGCGCTGCGCCAATGTGGCAGCGCGCAGGCCGAGGCACTGGCCGAAGGGGCGGCGGCCATGATCGATGGCGCATATCTCTATGAGGCACTGGGCACCGGCCACCCCGATGGCGACCGTGCGACCGCGCAGGTTCTGGGCTGGATCGAGGCTGCGCTGCCGGAACAGGAAACTATCGCATGACCAAGGCCCCCAACATCCTGATCATCATGGTCGATCAGTTGAATGGCACGCTGTTCCCCGACGGCCCGGCAGATTGGCTGCATACTCCGAACCTGCGCAAGCTGGCTGCGCGCTCGGTCCGGTTTGCCAATGCCTATACGGCCAGCCCGCTTTGCGCGCCGGGGCGGGCGTCATTCATGGCGGGGCAATTGCCGTCGCGCACGCGGGTCTATGACAATGCGGCCGAGTTCGCTTCGGACACGCCCTGTTTCACGCATCATCTGCGCCGCGCGGGCTATCACACCTGTCTGGCGGGCAAGATGCATTTCGTGGGCCCCGACCAGTTGCACGGGTTCGAAGAGCGTCTGACCACCGATATCTACCCCGCC
>REDZ01000072.1 GCA_007695345.1 Paracoccaceae bacterium
ATGCGCCCGAGGGGCTGGTGCAACTGGTCATCGGCGGGGCGGAACTGGGCGATGCGCTGGTGACCGATCCGCGCGTGCCGCTCGTCTCGGCCACGGGTTCGACCCGGATGGGACGGATCGTGGCACCGAAAGTGGCCGAACGCTTCGGCCGGTCGATCCTGGAACTGGGGGGCAACAATGCGATGATCGTCGCCCCATCCGCCGATCTGGACATGGCGGTGCGCGCCATTGTCTTTTCCGCTGTCGGCACGGCGGGCCAGCGCTGCACCTCGCTGCGCCGTCTGATCGTGCATGAGAGCATTCGCGAGGGGCTGGTCGAGAAGCTGCGCGCGGCCTATGCCAGCCTGCCTGTGGGTGATCCGCGCGAAAGCGGCACGCTGGTGGGGCCGCTGATCGACCAGGCCGCGCGCGATACGATGCTGGCCGCGCTGGACAAGGCGCGGGCCGAGGGTGGCACCGTCCATGGCGGCGCGGTGGTCGAGGCCGTGGCGGGCGGGGCCTATGTCAGCCCTGCGCTGGTCGAGATGCCGGGCCAGACCGAGATCGTCCGCGCCGAGACGTTTGCCCCGATCCTCTATGTCATGGGCTACGAGTCGCTGAATGAGGCCATCGCGCTGCAAAACGGCGTGCCGCAAGGCCTGTCGGCCTGCATCTTCACCCGCGACCTGCGCGAGGCGGAAAGCTTTGTGTCGGCAACCGGCGCCGATTGCGGGATCATCAATGTCAATATCGGCCCTTCGGGCGCCGAGATCGGCGGGGCGTTCGGTGGCGAGAAGGAAACCGGCGGCGGGCGCGAAAGCGGGTCGGATGCGTGGAAGGGCTATATGCGCCGCGCCACCAACACGATCAATTATTCCGACGAATTGCCGCTGGCCCAGGGCGTCAGGTTTGACATCTGACGGTCCCGGCCTCTGGGCGGTCACGGCCCCGCCTGCGCCTGCCACCACGCCCCTTGCGGGCGGGGCACAGGTGCAGGTGGGCATTATCGGTGGGGGCTATACCGGGCTGTCGGCGGCGCTGCATCTGGCGCAGGCCGGCGTCAGCGCGGCGGTGCTGGAAGCGGGTGCAATCGGACAGGGCGGATCGGGGCGCAATGTCGGGCTGGTCAATGCCGGGCTGTGGCTGATGCCCGATGACCTGATCGCCCGCGCAGGTCCCGTGCATGGCCCGCGCCTGCTGGACGCGCTGGCGCAGGCCCCGGCACTGGTCTGGGATCTGGTCGCGCGCCACGACATGGCGTGCGAGGCGCAGCCCGCAGGCACCCTGCATTGCGCCCCCGATGCGCGCGGCAAGGCCGCACTTGAAACGCGCGCCGCGCAATGGCAGGCGCGCGGCGCCGATGTGGCGCTGCTGGATGCCGCCCGGACCCGCGCGCGCACCGGCAGCCGCGCCTTTCGCGCCGCGCTGCATGACCCGCGTGCGGGCACGATCCAGCCCCTGGCCTATGCGCGCGCGCTGGCCCGCGCCGCCATCAGCGCGGGCGCGCAGGTCCACACTGACAGCCCGGTGACGGCACTGGACCCCGACGGCGCGGGCTGGCGTATCCGCACGGCAGGCGGCGATGTCACCTGCGCCCGCGTCATCCTTGCGAGCAACACCTATTCGACCGCCCCCTTTGCGAAACTGCGCGATCATCAATCCGTCCTGCCCTATTTCAACTTTGCGACTGATCCGCTGCCCGAGGAGCTACGCGCGCAGATCCTGCCGGGGCGCGAGGGCGCGTGGAATACCCGCAAGATCCTGACCTCTTTCCGGCTGGATGCGGCGGGGCGGTTCATCATCGGATCGGTCGGGCAATTGGGTCGCCTGGATACCACCCTGCACCGCGCATGGGCGGCACGCGCGATGGCGCAGCTTTACCCGGCGCTGCGCGATATGCCCCTGCGCCATGGCTGGTGGGGCCGGATCGGGACGACGCCCGATGCGCTGCCGCGCCTGCATGAACACGCGCCGGGGGTCTGGTCGATCTCTGGCTATAACGGGCGGGGGATCGCGCCGGGCACATTGTTCGGCAAGCTGCTGGCCGCTCTGTCGCGCGGCGAAATCACAGCAGAGGACATGCCCCTGCCCCGCGCGCCCATCGCCCCCGACGGCCTGCGCGCCTTGCGCGAAGCGCTGTATCGCGGCGGGTCGGGGACCGTGCATCTGCTGGGCGCGCGGGTCTAGTCAGCCCTGCGCCGGCACCATCTCGACCCAGATCCCGCCCCGCGCGCGCACGGTCAGTTGCGCCACCGGTTCGGGCACGCGGTCCGGGTTCGCGCGCAATTCCCAGTCACACAGGATCCGCGCGAGCATCAGCACCCCCTCAGCCATGGCAAAACCCGCACCGGGGCAGACCCGCGGCCCGGCGGAAAAGGGCAGCCAGGCATCGCGCGCGCAATTCCGCGTGCCAGCGTCCTGCCAGCGTTCGGGCTGAAAATCATGCGGCGCATCCCAGATGCGCGCATTCCGCCCCATATGCCAGGGTGAGACGATGACCTGCGCGCCCGCGCCCAGCTTGCGGCCCCGGAAACACTCGGGGCCTGCGGCCTCGCGCACCATCATCGGCACTGGCGGATAGAGGCGCAGCGCCTCGCGGAACGTGTCGCGGATCAGCGGCATCTGTCGCAGGATGCTGAAATCCGGCGCCGGGCCGTCCAGATGGGGGCGCAGAACCTGCGCCTCGGCCCGCAATTGCGCCTGCCACTCGGGGTGCGTGGCGACCAGATACAGCGCCCAGGCCAGGGCCGATGCGCTCGTCTCATGCCCCGCCAGAAAGAATATCGCGACCTGATCGACCATTTCGGCAGTGTCAAAGCGCGCGCCCGTTTCCGGGTCGCTGGTGGTCATGATCTTGGTCGCCAGATCATCGGGCGCGGTGCCGTCGCGGATCGCCTGCATCCGTGCTGCCGTCATCTGCGTGATCAACCTGCGGATCTGCGCGGCCGTCGCGCGGGTGCGGCGCGGAAAATAGCGCGGCACCCAGCGCGGCATGGGGATCATGGCCGCCAGATTCAGGATCGGGCTGGAGCGCTGATGCGCGCGGAAGCTCTGATACACCTCGGCAGCGGCGGCATCCTCGATCGGCACGGAAAACAGCGTGCGAAAGATGACATCGGCGGCCGCATGGCTCATGGCCTGCTCGACCTCCAACTCTCCGGGGTGCAGGCGCGCGGCCATGGCTTGTGTCGCGTCCCACATGGCAGGAAAACTCTCGCGCAGGCGCCCGCCCTCAAAGGCCGGGTCGATCATGCGCCGCTGCCGCGCCCATGTCGCGCCATTGGTCACAAAGACCGAATTGCCCAGAAGCAGCCGCAACCCTTCGCGCACACGGGTCGATTTGGGGAAATCGGTCGCGCGGTCCTGCAACACCAGCCGCACCAGGTCCGGTGTGTTGACCATGACCGAATGCAGAAACGGCAGCCGCACCTCGGCCATCTTGGCGCGATAGAGCCGTTCAGGCTGCGCCGACAGGATATCGCGGCGAAACAGCCGCAGATGCCGCCAGAAGCGTACACGGTCGGGGCGGTGATCGGGCATTGGCGGGCGCGTCATGGCAGACGCTCCGACACGGGTAGGTGGCAGGCATGGCTGACCGAGGCCGAGGGCTTGCGCCCCGCATAGCGATCGGCCAGTGCCAGCGGGCCTGCGGTGATCAGGAAATAGTCATAGTCGCGCGGCGCATCGAATGCACAAAGATACTGGAAATGCAGCCGGAAATAGCGCCGGCGATACTTGCGATATGTCTCTGGCCGCAGGCTCTGCGTAAACGCCGCCGAAATGACGAGCGGCCAGCGCTTGCCCGCGCGCGGTGCCGCGCCGGAGGATGAGACCGGATCGCATAGCGCATAACAGCAGCCATCGCCCGGGGCGGTGACATCCAGCCAGAACAGCGCGTCACTGGTGCTGAGATAGCGCAGATCCTCGCGCAGGCCCTGCGCCTGCGGCAGGTAGGATTGCATCGGCACGGCATGGCCCAGCGACAGGAACCCCAGCCGCGCGCGGCCCTGTCCATGCCCGGCCCGGATCACCCGCGCCAGCACCGACACGCCCAGATGTACGCCAGAGGAATGGCCGACCACCAGCACCTCATCGAGGTCCGGGTCAGCCAGTGCCTCGGCGATCAATGTTGCAAATTCATCCAGCCGCGCTTCCAGTTCGGGCGGGTTGCGGCCCCGGTGCCTGGCGGTGAAAGCGAAATCCAGAAGCAGGTAATGCACGAAGAACCGCCCGTCGATGCGGCGGAACCCGTGCAGGACAGGCGGCACCACGACCAGCCCCAGCGGCCAGCCCAGCCAGCCCGGCACTATCTGAGCCAGCCCCCAGCCCAGCAGCGCCGCCGCCC
>REDZ01000182.1 GCA_007695345.1 Paracoccaceae bacterium
CGCCAGGTTCGATCTTCAGTTCGCTGCAAAGCCCGTAGAAGCCCGCGTAGTTCGCCAGCAACGGATACATCAGGCCGAAATGCACGCACCAGGCAAATTTCTGGAAGGCGCGCGCATCGATGGCGAACTGCGCCAGTTCAGCGCGGTTGGCGTTGGCGGGTTCGAAATCCCTGAAGTATGCAAAACCCGCCTCCAGTTCGGTGGCGCGGCGCTGCCATATGGTGTGAAAATTCTTCAGGAAATCGCCAAGTTCGTGGCCGATGCGCAACCCGCGAAAGCCCGGCTCCCAGCTGGAATGCAACGGTGCCTCGCCACCATAGACATGCGTGCCGGCAAAGCGCACCGCCAGCCCGTTGGACGGCGGCAAGGGCAAGGTGGTGGCCGACAACTGGGTGCCATAGGCATACCCATCCTCGAAAAAGGACATGCCCAAAGGCGTGGTACCGTTCGGCCAGTGGAAATCAAGAAACCAGAAGCGCTCGGCATCCTCGGCGCGAAACTTGGATACCGGTTCGGCAATCCAGGGGCTGTTCAGAAACCGAGGCTCGAACCCCGGATAGCCTTCGTCGCGCACGTATTCGTCGACGGCAATGGTCTGGCTCATGCTTTGTCTCCCTGGGTGGTGCCGTGGCTGGCGGCATCTTGTGTCTGGTTCAGATACAGGTCGCGGATTGCCTCGGGGCGGTCACGAAACGCGCTGGCAGGTTCGCGGGCAACGACCCTGCCCCGCACCAGCACCGCAATTTCGTCGGCAATCGACAGCGCCAGATGGGTGTACTGCTCGATCAGCAACACCCCGATTCCACGATCGGCAACCCGCTTCATCAACGGGATCAGGCGCTTGACGATCACAGGCGCCAGCCCGAAAGACATCTCGTCGGCCAGAATGAAGCGCGGACGCGATACCAGCGCCTGCGCCAGCGACAGCATCTGCTGTTGGCCCCCCGAAAGCGTGCCCGCGGGCAGCGCCAGTTTCATCGACAGTTCGGGGAAGATATCCAACACCTCGGCCACTGCCTCGCGGGCCTCACGCGGTGACAGCATGCTGGCCGCCGCGGCCAGATTGTCTGCCACGCTGAGGCCGGACAGCACCTGATGCCCTTCGGGCACCGCCGCCACGCCAAGGCGCCTGATCTCGTACGCCTTGCGCCCGGTCAGATGCGTATCGCCAAGCCGTATCTGCCCGGCGACCGGCGCGACCTGCCCGCACAGCGTGGCGACAAGCGTGCTTTTGCCCGCTCCATTTGGCCCAAGAAGCGCCAGAATGCGCCCCGGTTCCAGAGAGAGCGAGATATCCTGCAGGACTTCCTGCGCGCCGCGCCGCACATGCAGCCCGTCGATGATCAGCGCTTTCGATGGTGCGGTCTCCGGGCTCATGATGTGCCCTCCTCAAACTCGCCCAGATAGGCGGCGCGCACCTTTGGGTCGGCCAGCACATCGCGCGTGGTCCCACAGGCCACCAGCGTGCCGAAATCCAGCACCGCCGTCTGTTCGCAAATGGCGGCAATCAGGTCGATATCATGGTCGATGATCAGCACCATGCTTTCGCCCGGCACCGGCAGCGCGCGGATCAGATCGATCAGTTGCGCGCGCTCCGTGGCGGCCAGTCCGGCCGCAGGTTCGTCCAGCAGGATAAGCCGCGGGCGCGATACCTTGCAGCGCGCAAGTTCCACCAACCGTCGGTCGAACCCGTCCAGCCGCCGACCCTGAACATGGGCGCGGGGCGCAAGGCCGGTTTCGGCCAGCACCATGGCCAGCCGCTGGCTGCGCTCGGCGCCAGGCAGGCTCAGCGGGTCCAGTGCCACCATAACGTTCTCGGCGACGCTCAGATCGTCGGCGATCTGCGGTGTCTGGAATGATCGCGCCAAGCCCCAGGCGTGGCGCGCCTCGGGGCGCATGTCCAGCAGTCGGGTGCCAAAGGCTTCCGCCTCGCCTGCAACCGGTGTCACAAAGCCCGACAGGACATTGACCAGCGTAGTCTTGCCCGCACCATTTGGCCCGATCAGCCCGCAAATGGCGCCGGAAAGCTGAAAGCTCAGTTCGCGCAGCGGCTTTACGCCGCCAAAGGCGACGGTGATGCCCTTGATGCGGATCATTGTCGCTTCCTTTCCGTGTCCAGCCGGCGCGAAATGGCGGCAAACAGGTCTTCAAGCTGACCAGCAATGCCGCGCGGCGCCGTGACAATGGCGTGGATCAGCGCCGCGCCAAAAATCATGGTGGCGACATGGCCTGTCACACCCAATGAATCCAGAATCGCGGGGAAAACGCGGTACAGGAAACCGGCCAGCAACGCACCGATCATCGACCACGGCCCCGCGACGACCACCAGACCAAACAGCAACAGCGATTGCAGCGGATCGAACGAGCGCCCATCAAGCTGGCCCACGGACCCGGCCCACAGGCAACCCGCCACACCAGCCAGCCCGCCGGCCAGCGCAAAGGCCTTGGCGCGCGCCCAACCCACCCGAATACCGCATGACTGCGCGACACTGTCCGAAATGCGGATCATTGCCCATGCCCGCCCGAGGCGTGAGCGCAGCATCACCTGCGAAAAGGCAAAGCACAGGGCAACCACGACCAGAACATAAAAAAAGTATGCCAGATGCCCCTGTGCGATGGCCGGACGCGGCATCAGCATACGCTGGGTAGACCCGGTGACCCGCCCCCAGAAGCCCGAACCGCCATCAGGAAAGCCGACCGAGGACACGATGACATGAAAGGCAGCGGCAAACATCAGCGTGAGCAGGGAATACAGCAGGCCGCGATGCCGCAACGCCGGCAACCCCAGCACCAGGGCGACCATCGCGGTTATTGCGGCGGTCAGAATAAGAACAACCTCGAACGGCAGGCCCGTGGCGTGGTTCAGGCGCAACGCAATCCAGCCGCCCAAGCCAATCATGGCTATCCCGGCAAGCGAGACCAGGCCAAGCCGTGCCTGCAGGATCGCCACGCCCCAGGCGCCAATGGCGATGATCAGCATCGCCGTAAACGTGCGCACCCAAAAGGCGCCCAGGAAGGGAACCGCAATCGCCATCAGCAGCAGGAAGGCAACGGTGCCGGGATAGGCAACCAAGCCGTCCCGCCATGCGCGGGCCTGAACGGCAGCCGGGGTTGCGATGCTGTCGGTCGTCAATTTGTGCGCGCCCATCAACTTGTGCGCTCCTTGTCGAACAGCCGTGGCGGGATCAGCAACATGACCAGGATCGCCACAAGAAAGGGTACCATCTGTCGGTACGGGGCGATCAGGGCAAAGGGCGTGGCAAGCGCCTCCAGAAGCCCGATAAGCAGCCCGCCAGCCAATGTCAGCCAAAGGCTGCGCAGCAGGCCCACCACGGCGGCGGCGATAGCGGGCACCACCATGAAGGTCAAAATGCCGGGTTCAAGGCGCACAAGGCTGCCCAGCAGAACCCCCGATGCCCCGGCAAGCACCCCTGCCAGCCCCCATGCCATCAGGGTTACCTGACTGACATTGATGCCGATCAGCGCGCTGAGGTCGCGGTTGTCGGCAAGTGCACGCATCCACAGGCCCAGCCGCGTGCGCAACAAAAGCGCGGTAATGCCGATGACCGAAATCAGGACCAGCGCAAAGGCCAGCACGCGCACACCCGTGATGCGCACGCCGAACGCCTGGGTGTTCAAGGCGGTGAGAGGCAGTCGCAGCCGGCGGGGCGTGTCGCCCCAGATAAAGTACAACAGCCCCATCAGGAACAGCGCCAGACCCAGCGTGGCCACGGCCTTGACCATGGCCGAGCGCTGCGCAACGCGCGTCGATACGATTGTGCCGTAGCCAAGACAAATCAGAGTGGCCACCGCCACACCGGCCAGTGCCGAAGGCAGGATCGGCAAGCCCCAGTCATGGGTTTGCCAGGTGACCATTGCCGCTGCAGCGCCGATGGCCCCGCAGGCAAAGTTCAATTCGCCGGTCGCCCGGAACAGAACCACTATGCCGATCCCTGCCAGTGCATAAACGCCGCCAAGCGCAAGGCCGGTCACAACGAAAGGCATCAGATCGGGCATGGTCGGTATCCTTGCGGCAAGGGCCGGTCATGTGCCGGCCCGATAACGGGCCGGCACAATGCTTTCCAGGAGGTGATCAGGGCAGCAGGTCTGCCAGTTCCGGGTCCGGCGTGGCGAAGCACTCGCGCTCCAGCCGCCAAC
>REDZ01000230.1 GCA_007695345.1 Paracoccaceae bacterium
CGGCCCGCGCATCGCGCGGGCAAGCGGCCGGAGGGGGACGGGGGCGGGTGGGTGGGCCGTTCCCCGACGGCCGCTTTCACACGCTTGCATCAGGCACACCCCGCGCACGGGCGCGCAAATATGCGACCCGGTCCTTCACCTCGTCACGCAATGGCCCGGGGCGCAGCGGGTCGGCCAGCGTGGTGAACCAGCTTGCAGGCGGGTTCCGCCCCGCCGCACGCCGCTTCCAGGACAGACCGCGCAGCACGTCCTCGGCGCGCTCCGGCAGCCGCTCCGGCACCGTGTGCCCGTTCAACGCCCCCCAGACCCGCGTCCAGAGCCGCCCGACCGACCAGGGGTTATACCCCCCGCCCCCCAGCACGATCAGCCGCGGCACACGTGTCATCATCGCCTCCAGAACCCCGATATGGGCGTTGTTGGACAGCGCCAGCCGCGACAGCGGGTCCTCGGCAACGGCATCGGCCCCACATTGCAGCACGATCGCCTGCGGATCGAACCGCTCCAGCGCGGGCAGGATCAGCCGGTCGCGCACATACCCCATCTCGGTGTCATTGAACCCGCGCGGCACCGGCAGATTGATCGCGCGACCGCCTCCATCCTCCTCCAGCCCACCGGTGAAGGGCCAGCGCCTTTCCTCATGGACCGAGATCAGCAGCATGTCATCGGCCTCGCCCAGCGCGGCCTCGACCCCGTCGGCGTGATGCGCGTCGATATCGACATAGGCGATCCGCGACAGCCCCTGCCGCCGCAGCGCCAGCAGGCACAGGACCGGATCGTTCAGATAGCAGAACCCGCCCGCATGATCGGCCATAGCATGATGCGTGCCGCCACCGGGCACATGCACGATGCCGCCGTCCCGCACCAGTTCCGCCGCCAGCATGACCCCGCCCGCACCCGTCGCCGGGCGGCGAAACATCTCGGGGAAGACCGGGTTCGCGGTCGTTCCCAGCGCGTGGCGGCGGCGCGTCTCATCATCGACGGACTGCGCATCCTCGGCCCGATGTAACGCCGCGACGTAAGCCTCTGTGTGAAAGACCCCAAGCGCCGCGGGCTTTGCCCGCGGACTGGTCCGGTATTGCCCCGGCGCGAACCATCCCATTGCGTGTGCAAGGTCCATTACGGTGGACACGCGGGGGATGTGCAGCGGGTGCCACGCGCCATAGCTGGACCCGCGATAGATTTCGGACCCGATGAATACGGGCGTCATCGCGGACATGCCCCGCGCGTCATGGCAAGGCCGCGCGGACTTCGCGCGTGATCACGCGCGATACGGGACGCGTGCGCGCGCCCCAGAAGCCCAGCAGCGCGCCATCCCCCCCGATCAATGCCTTGTTGAAGTTCCAGTCCGGCACATGATCGTGCTCTTCGGCCAGCCATCGATAAAACGGGTGCGCCTGAGGCCCGCGCACGGGCGTGATCTGCGTGATCTCGAAGGTCAGGCCGGTCTGCACACGGCAGAAATCCTCGACCTCGGCATTCGAGGACAGCTCCTGGCGGAAATCGTCCGATGGCACGGCCAGCACGACCAGTCCGCGCGGGCCATATTGCTCATACAGCGCCTGCATGTCGCCATATTGCCGCGTGTACCCGCAAAGCGAGGCCGTGTTCACCACCAATACCGGACGCCCCTGCCAGTCGGCCAGATCAATCCGACTGCCATCCAGCGCGGTAAAGCTGAAAGCCAGCGCAGGGCTGGCCGCGAGCAGCGCCCATATAAGGACGACAATTCTGAGCATTCCACTCTCCCTCATCTTCCGGTCGGGATATAGCGGGGGCCAGGCCTGTGACAATCCTGCGCTTTAGGATGCGCGCCATCAGCCGGCCCCTTCGCCCGTGCACCTGTTTGACCCCAAGGTGGCGCACATGATGGTGTGGATGGCTCCTCCCCCGACGGCATCGCGATGTGCCATGCTGGTGCTGTCATCGACCAACAAAGGAATGGGAACCACCCACATGGGGATTGCTACACCCGGGATCGATATCGCCAAGTCTGTCTTTCAACTGCACGGCGTCGACGCCGCGGGTCAGGTCGTGCTGAGAAAACGCCTGCGCCGAAACCAGGTGCTGGACGTCATGTCCCAGTTGCCGCGCTGCCTCCTGGGCATCGAGGCCTGCGCGACATCGCATCACTGGGCTCGGGAGATTGCGGCTCTTGGCCACGAGGTCTGTCTGATCCCGCCGGCCTATATGAAGCCCTATGTGAAGCGGCAGAAGAACGGCATGGCCGATGCCGAGGCGATCTGCGAGGCGGTGACGCGGCCGAACATGCACTTTGCCCCGATCAAGACGCCGGAGCAGCAACGCGTGCTCATTCTGCACCGTACCCGCAAGCTGCTTTCGCGCCAGCGCATCATGATCCTGAACAACGTCCGCAGCCATCTGGCCGAATTCGGGATCATCGCGCCGAAAGGACCCTATCACGTCATGCAACTGGCGAAGGCGCTTCGCGACGGCGAGCACGACCTGCCCGACATTGCCCGTGCCACACTCGTCGGGTTCGCCGACCAGCTAGAGGCCCTGACTGCGCAGATCAAGTCGTTCGACCGGCAGCTCCGAGCCTGGCACGCCGACAATCCGGTCAGCCAGCGGCTGCAGACCGTTCCCGGCATCGGCGTGATCACGGCGACGGCGCTCGCGGCCAGCATTCCCGACGCCTCGGTATTCAAGTCGGGCCGCCACTTCGCCGCATTCCTTGGCATCGTGCCACGGCAGAACGCGACCGGCGGCAAGGAGCGGCTCGGGCGCATCTCAGAGATGGGCGACCCTTACCTGCGCACGCTGCTGGTCAACGGGGCCACGGCGGTGATCCGGCGAATCGACAAGCCCGCTGACGCGACAGCGATCTGGATTCGGTGGCTGCCGGACAAGAAGCCGGCGCGGGTCGCTTCGGTGGCAATCGCCAACACGACCGCGCGCATCGCCTGGGCCGTGATGTTGCGCGAAGAAGACTACAGGGCGCCTGCAATCGGCCGAGAATACGTGCGGCGCGGATAACTTGCGCGTCGCTTGACTTGCGAGGGCATGGACGGTGATGATGATCCGATAGGAAAGACCATAGCCGGGACACCCCGAAGCAGTTGCCTGGGCATCATTGCTCGTCAACACGATCGGGATCCGGCCTGCGGATGTCATCAAGGTCAGCGCTCGAGAGACGTATCGCGCCAACAGGCCGAACACATGACCGCAATCCGCAAAGGATTTCGGTCACTCGAAATATCCCTTACAAAACCGGAGCCATCCAAACATGCAACGCTGCTTTCATCTTGCTCCAAATACTCTCGCCGAAGGCAGCGGGCCGCAAGGCCCGCTACCCCGACAGCAAAAAGGCGCTCTCCAAAAAGAAAGCTGCCCTCTGCACCCGTTTCCCCGCCCCGCTCGAGGTCTTGGGGATCACCCTCGCCCCGCCACGTCAGGGCAAGGTCGAGGTCACGCTGGCCGCCTGCGCCATCTGCCATTCCGATCTGCATGTCATCGAGGGCGCATGGGGCGGCAGCTTGCCTGCCGTCTATGGGCATGAGGCTGCGGGCAGTGTCACCGCCATGGGCGACAGCGCAGGCGACTACCAGATCGGCCAGCGGGTTCTGATCACACTGATCCGCGCCTGCGGCACCTGCCCCTGCTGAAGCGACGCGCAGCCCGTGATCTGGGAACATGCCGGTGAAAGTGCCAGTCTCCTTTCCCTGCCCGACGGCACCCCTGTCACGCAGGGCATGAAGACCGGGGCCTTTGCAGAGAAGGTCGTGGTTGATGCCAGCCAGCTTGCGCCGCTGCCCCCGGATATCGCGCTCGATATGGCCGCGCTGCTGGCCTGCGGGGTGATCACCGGCACAGGGGCCGTATTCAATACCGCCGCCATGCCTGTGGGCGCGACCGCGCTGGTAAGCGGCACGGGCGGTGTCGGGCTGAACACCATTCAGCGCGCACGCATCGCCGGTGCAGGGCGCATTATCGCGATGGATGTGGCCCCCGAAAAGCGTCAGGCCGCGCGCGCTTTCGGTGCAACCGACGGCGTGCTTGCCAGTGACCCGGACGCGCCCGCGCAGGTCCGCACGCTGATAGCGGGGCTGGGGGCGGATCATGTCTTTATCTTCGATGCACCCGGGGGGGGGGGGGGGGGGGGGGGGGGGGGGGGGGGGGGGGGGGGGGGGG
>REDZ01000231.1 GCA_007695345.1 Paracoccaceae bacterium
TCATCCTCGTGATCGACGGCCAGCACCCGGCCCGCGCCAAGCGGATCAAATACTATGAGGACGCAAGACTCCGGCATATGTTCGAGGGGCAGACAGGCGACTACCCCCTACCGCTCGGCGGCAAGCTGAATGCCCAGGACGCGGCCGAGATCGATGACAGGATGGCCGCTATCGTGCAGCGGCAGACCGAAGGCATGATTGTTGCACAGCGGGTGGGGTCGGGGAGTGTGGCCGCATCAGCCGGGGAAGTCGCCCCGCCGAAGCTCCGCAAGGCACCACGGGCCAGCGCCTCCCTTATGACAGGTCTGCTCGACATATCTGATTTTGACGCGGCAAAAGCTCCCCGACGCTTGCTTCTGCCAGATCAGCCCGCGAACAGTGTGAAGCATACTCCGGCGCTTCAGATGTCGCGGCGGGGGCGCATGAGTAGCTCCGTCATGTCGAAAGCGCAGCTCATCGCCCCCACCGCTGAAAATTGTGCTGAGATCGAGAGCATCACACAGGAAATCGAGATGATCCGGAAGCAGGGCGAAGCAGCGTAAAAGGGCGTTTAAGGTCAACGCAGCGTTTCTGTTGGTATATTTCCTGCCAGACGACATCGTCCTGGTGTTCCGGGTCGTCAGGTCGAGCTCTGTCAGGCCGCGCAGCATTTCTTGTATTTTTTCCCGCTGCCGCAGGGACAGGGATCATTCCGGCCAATCTTTATGTCGGCTTGAACGGGTTGGGCACTAAAGAGTTCCGGGTTTGTCAGCGCGAGCGGCTGCACCCGTGACTGCCTCGCCAGATATTCTGCCGAAAAGCAGTACCAGCCCTTGAGCTCCGCCACGGTGTCCGTAATCGGGCGGTTGTGATACTCGGCAGCAAAACCGCTGGCACTATCGGCGGTACGGTTGACCTGCATGACATGCTCGAAATCAGTATAAACAGTGTGATCAGGCGTGATCCAGCCACGTTCAAAGACGGCGCGCACCTTGCCGACCATATCTTCGAACCCGAGCACACCAACGGATTGCGCCCAGGCCCACCAGACTTCTTCCTCGGTTTTTGCGTCCGAGAAGTCATGAAATTCCGCCAGAAAATCTCTGACCTGCGGACGCAAAGCGAGTTCTCGCAGCACGATCAGCGTGATGGCGTCGAACATTTCGCCCCGCAGAAAACTTTCAGCCCTTCGGTTGCGGATGATCTCGAAGATCGGCTCCAGATCCCCGTCGAAAAGCCCAAACATGACGCGGTCCGAGGCTTCGGTGATGGCATCGCCCAGCAGCGCGTCCAGATAATCCGGTTCGCGCTGGAAAAGCTTGGCCATCGGACGGTAGGCGCTGGTCTCGCGCCATTCCGCCAGAAGATGGTAGATGAACACGAAGGGGTCATCTTCTGAAAGGTCTTCGATCCGCGCCTTTTGCAGAAGGTTGATATGTTCCAGAAACAGCGGCACCATGGCCTCGCGCTGTTCGCGCGCGACCTCGATCGCCTTGATCGGCAAGGGGCCGCGACGGGCGAATATGTGCATTATGTCGTCCGGTGTCATTGCAGGCCTCTTCCACATCTGTGCGCCAATATGCGTGCCGCGTTGCGCACGGGCCCACCCAAAACCGCCTCGTTCCAATAGTTTGCTTTTGGCGCGCAGGGGTCGTCTGTTCAAGACACTGATTTGTAACAGGCAAAACGTCCCCGCAAGACTTCATCGCCAAATGGCGGCATGTCGAGCTCAAGAAACGCGCTCTCGACCGGGTAACGCCGATCAAGGCCACATCTGCGCAGCATGGAGTACGCGAAGAACCGTGATCGTGCTGGCGGTTTCCGCGTAGACAACAACATAATTGGGGCAAGTGAGCTTGTGACCTTCGGCCGCAAAGCTGCGCGCCTGCCCGATGTCAGTTCTCTGACTTGACCCCTGCAGAATGGGCTGAAGCGTCTGTTGCGTCGGGTTTCCCGGGGCATTGCAGACAATTGTAGCACAATGCTACTGAGAACGGCTGCGCAAGCCTGCATCAATTTGTTTCGAATATTTCGAATAATATTGGTGTTGAGCGGTGTTGATGCTATATCGTCGTCGTCGGTGGGTCGTAACGCGAAACGCAGTTCTACCGTGAGCGGGAGACGCAAAAATATGACAATCAATGCCAACATGGCCGCACCTTTCGGGCATGGCCTGCCTAGCGAAGGTGACCGCGCCACGGCCGACCAGTTAAAACAGATTCTGGCCGTATTGCGCGACGAGCATGGCGCACGTTTGCCCTATCGTGATCCTGAAACCCGCAAGACAGCTGAAATCGCGCTATCGCCACTGATGGTCGATCTTATGGTCGATCTTCTACGCCATATCAGCCGTGGTGAGGCCGTCACCCTCGTTCCAGTGGGACAAATGCTGACTACCCAGCAGGCAGCTGATATTCTGAACGTTTCGCGGCCCTATCTCGTGAAACTGTTGGAGAGTGGAGAAATTGCTCATGAGAAGGTTGGTCGCCACCGGCGGATCAAGGCTCAAGATTTGTTTCGCTACAAACATGACCGAGACGCCCAACGCAAGGAGGCGCTTGACGAGCTATTCGCCTCGGACGCAGACCTGATCTGAGCGACGGGGGTGTTTGCAAACCGCTTCACTGTGGTGACTGATGCCTGTGTGCTCGTCCCACCACTCGTCCGCAACCTGCTCCTGTCGTTCGCCGAGGCGCACTTGTACCGCGTGCGATGGTCATCACGCATTCTGGATGAATTCGAACGGGGCTTTATGCGCGATGTACTTCGGTACAGGGAAGGTGACCTGAACGCTGCCGCGCGACGCGCGCGTGACGCAATGGAAGTTACTTTCCCAGAGGCCTTGATCGAGGGACACGAACACCTCGAGGCCGCGCTAAATGGCCTTCCCGATCCCGATGATCGCCATGTTGTGGCGGCAGCACTTCATGCTGGCGCCGCGCAGATCATCACAAACAACCTGCGCGATTTTCCGAACGGGGTGATGGAGCAGTTACAGATTGATGTGCGCACGGCAGACGATTTCATCGCTGACACGCTGGATTTGCCGATGGACAGTTCAACGGCCTTATCTGCAGTGCGCCGAATGCGACTAGGGCTGAAACGGCCGGAACTGACCCATGTAGAACTCCTGATCCGGATGGAGCGCAACGGACTGGGACAGACCGCTGCGCTGCTGGCCGGGCGGATGGAGTTGTGGTGAACGGGACCGTTCCAAGATCATGTATATAAAGTTAGGAATAGGTTCCCGCTAGAAGGCTATTTTACAAAAGCCACTCAAAGCCGACTGACCCCAGCTTGATCCTCATCTCCCTGCCAGTCGTGCCGAGCGCGCCATGCGGGTTGCCGCTGCGGATGCGGCCCCTCCACTGCCCGCCGGCCCCGGCCCCCGTGTCGCCCCACCCGCACCGGGGGGCGGGGGCTGTAGTGGCGCGGGCCGACCCATAAGTCCAGCCATGCGCGCGGCGGAGAGGGTGCCAAGGGCGGCCATTGGCCCGCTCATGACCGAGGTCAGCTGGATGTTGCCAGTGATCTGACGCATGATCAGCGGGATCAGGAAAATCGCGAAAAACGCCATGATGATCATGGCGAAGAAGGGGATGGCCTGACCGAGGCTGGCCAGATCGCCGGAATTCACATTGGTGGCCATCTGGTCACTCATGGAGATGATGACCGAGAAGACGGCAGCGATCACGATGGGATAGAAAGCGTAGCTGATGATCCCGGTGAGCCAGTTCTGGAAATAGTCTTTCGTGGCGTTCAGGAGCGACATGGTGATCATGATCGGCGCGATGCTGACATAGAAGGTGATCATCAGCTTGGCGAAGACGATCATCAGACCGGCGGCCGCGCCCATGGCGGCGAGGGCAATGAAGGCGAGTGTGGTGAAGAACGCCCCGCCGACCCAGTTCATCGCGCTGCCGATATTGTTTGCGGTGTCGATCAGATTTGCGATGATACGGTCAAACTGCTCTGCAAAGTTGCTCGCGCTCCCGTCCCCAGCACCACCCGCCGCGCCAACGATCACGCCGGCAAGGTGTTCCGAGCCACCGACAATGGCATTGGTCACGGAATTGAACTCGGCCCAGTTGCGGGCAAAGATCCCGACAAGAGCAAGTTTGACCCCCAGCATGACGGCCGTGCGCAGATCGAT
>REDZ01000096.1 GCA_007695345.1 Paracoccaceae bacterium
GTGCCCACCCACCCGCCCCTGCACGCCTCGCGGGCGCCCGCCCCTGCCCGTGGGCAGGGGCAGGGGTGCCGCATGTGGTTTGCGCAGTGTTATCCTGCCGAACTCATCAGCGCGGAGAGATTGCCCCGGTGCTTGTGCATCACCAATCGGTTGAGCGCATGCACATAGGCCTTGGCCGAGGCAACCACCGTATCGGTATCGGCGGACTGCCCGGTATAGACCACGCCATCGAGTTTCAGCCGCACGCTGACAGTGGCCTGCGCATCCGTCCCCTCGGTCACGGCATGGACCTGATACAGCTCCAGCCGCGCCTCATGCGGGAACAGCATCTTGATCGCGTTGAACGTCGCATCGACCGGCCCATCGCCCGTGGCATCGATGAACCTTTCCTCACCACCGATGGACAGGGTCAGCTCGGCTTCTTGCGGGCCTTCGGTGCCGCAGACCACGCGCAGGCGGCGCACCTGCAGAAAGGCCGCGTCCTCATCGGCGCTGGCCTCGGCCATCAGGGCGATCAGGTCATCATCATAGACCTCTTTCTTGCGGTCGGCGAGCGCCTTGAACCGCACGAACACATCCTTGAGCTGGTTGTCCCCCAGCTCATAGCCCAGATCGGCGAGTTTCGCGCGCAACGCCGCGCGGCCCGAATGCTTGCCCATCACCAGATTGGTCGCCGCCAGCCCGATATCCTCGGGGCGCATGATCTCGAAGGTTTCCTTGTTCTTCAGCATCCCGTCCTGATGGATGCCCGATTCATGCGCAAAGGCGTTCTTGCCCACCACGGCCTTGTTGAACTGCACGGCAAAGCCCGACACCGCCGCGACCATGCGCGAAATGCCCATGATCTTGGTCGTGTCGATGCGGGTTCGATAGGGCAGGATATCATTGCGCACGCGCAGCGCCATCACAACCTCTTCCAGCGCGGTATTGCCGGCCCGTTCGCCCAGACCGTTGATCGTGCATTCGATCTGACGCGCGCCCGCTTCAACCGCGGCCAGCGCGTTTGCCGTCGCCATGCCCAGATCATTGTGGCAATGCGTGGCAAAGACGACATCATCCGCGCCGGGCACGCGGTTGCGCAGCATCGCGATCAGATCGGCGCTTTCGCGCGGGTAGGTATAGCCGACCGTGTCGGGAATGTTGATTGTCGTGGCGCCCGCCTTGATCGCGGTTTCGACCACGCGGCACAGGAAATCAGCCTCGGTCCGTGTGGCATCCATGGGCGACCATTGCACATCCTCGCACAGGTTGCGCGCATGGCTGACCGTTTCCTGCACCCGCGCGACCATCCCGTCCTGATCGAGCGCAGTGATATCGCGATGCAGCGGCGAGGTGCCGATAAAGGTGTGGATGCGCGCGCGGGCCGCGTGGCGCACGGCCTCCCATGCGCGGTCGATATCGGTCAGATTGGCGCGCGCCAGACCGCAGATCACGGAGTTTTTCGAATTCTTCGCAATCTCGCTCACAGCCTGAAAATCGCCTTCCGAGGCAATGGGAAACCCGGCCTCGATGATATCGACGCCCATTTCGTCCAGCATGGCGGCGATATCGAGCTTTTCATTATGGCTCATGGTGGCGCCGGGCGATTGTTCGCCGTCGCGCAAGGTGGTGTCGAAGATCAGGACATGGTCCTGCGGTCGCGATATGGCACTCATCGGGTGCTCCTGTCTGGCGCTGCGCGTGGGGGCATCTGGCCGCCTGCATGCGCATGTCATGAATTGGGGTCTGGCTTGGCGGGCGCATCTCACCTCTGAGCGGCGCGCCCGTCCGGAGCACGCTCAGAGGCTGCTAAGAAGCAGGAGGGCGCAGGGGATGCTGCGCGACACCATATGCGGAGCGCGGATCATGTGCGTGACTATACGCAGCCACCCGCCCCTTGAAAACCCCGATTCTGAGCCTGCGCAGCACCCTGCGCGCGCTTGACTTCGCGCGCGCCCGCGCCCATGAAGCGCGCGGGATCCATGCCAGCCGGAAGGGTGAAGATGAGCGCGACAGAGACCAAGAAGGACGGGCTGTGGGAAAACATCAAGGTCATCGTCTATGCCCTGTTGATCGCAGGCGTGTTCCGCACCCTGTTCTTTCAGCCCTTCTACATCCCGTCAGGGTCGATGAAGGAAACGTTGCTGATCGGGGATTTCCTGTTCGTGAACAAGATGGCCTATGGCTATTCGCGCTATTCCTGCCCCTTTGGCCTGTGCCCGTTCGAAGGCCGTATCCTGGGCAGTGAGCCCGAGCATGGGGATATCGTGGTCTTTCGCCATCCGGGCACAGGGGCCGACTACATCAAGCGGCTGATCGGGCTGCCGGGCGACCGGGTGCAGATGCGCGATGGTATCCTCTATCTGAATGACGAGGCATTGCCGCAGGACCCCGATGGCGATTTCGTCGAAACCTATGAGCGTCAGGGCTCTGCCCGTCAGTTCCCGCGCTGCGAGAATGCGCCCGTGGGCGAGGGCGGCGATTGCCTGAAATCCCGCGCGATCGAGACCTTGCCCAATGGCCGCAGCTACCCGGTGCTGAATATCTCGGACAACAGCGCCAGCGACAACACGCCGGTCTTTACGGTGCCCGAGGGGCATTTCTTCTTCATGGGTGACAATCGCGACAATTCGCTCGACAGCCGCATGCCGCGTCAGGTGGGCGGCGTGGGCATGGTGCCGTTTGACCATCTGATCGGGCGTGCGCGGCACGTTGTCTTTTCGGCCGAAGGGCGCTCGCTCTTCTTCTTCTGGACATGGCGCAGCGACCGCTTCTTCCAGGCGCTGCCGTGAAACAGGGGGCGGCGCTGCTGGCCCTGGCCGACCGGCTGGGGCATCAGTTCGCGCAGCCTGACCTGCTGCGCATGGCGCTGACGCATCCGTCGATGTCCTCGCCCACGCGGCCAGACAATCAGCGGCTGGAATTTCTGGGCGACCGGGTGCTGGGGCTGGTCATGGCAGAGGCGCTGTATGCCGCCGATGCCACCGCCAGTGAGGGACAGCTTGCACCCCGCTACAATGCGTTGGTGCGCAAGGAAGCCTGCGCCGCCGTCGCACGCGATCTGGGTCTGGGTGACGCGCTCAAGCTGGGGCGATCCGAGATGCTGTCGGGCGGGCGGCGCAAGGACGCGATCCTGGCCGATGCGATGGAGGCGGTCATCGCCGCGATCTATCTCGATGCCGGGTTCGAGGCCGCCCGCGCCGCCGTGCTGCGCTTGTGGGGCGGGCGGATCGCGGGCGTGGCCGAGGATGCGCGCGATGCCAAGACCAGCCTGCAGGAATGGGCGCAGGCCCGCGGCCAGACCCCGCCCGACTATGTCGAGGTCGCGCGCGCAGGCCCCGATCACGCGCCGGAGTTCACGGTCGAGGTGCGGCTGGAAACGGGTGAGAGCGCGCGCGCCACGGCCGGGTCGAAACGACAGGCCGAACAACGCTCCGCGCGCAGCCTGCTGGATCGGCTGACTGGCGCGGCCAACGCAGATCAGAGCGCGCGGTAAAGCGTCATTGACGGGATCACCGCCTGAAAGCCCGCTGCCGAATACAGCGCGCGCGCCGGGGCATGGGCGGCATCGCCCCCGGTGCCTACACAGGCCGCGCGCATGCCGACGGCGCGCATCCGCTCCAGCGCGGCCTCGGTCAGGGCGCGGCCCAGACCGGCGCCCTGAGCGGTGGGCGCGACAGCCATCAGCACGATCTCGCCCAACCCGCTGGCCCGGTCGCAGCGCAGCGCCACAAAGCCGGTGGGCGCGCCATCCGCGCCCGTGCTGACCAACAGTGTGTGATCGTCTGACGCAGCAAGATCTGCCAGCAATGCGGCTTGTTCTGCCTCGGCCTGCGCCAGTGCCACATCGGCGACCCGCGCCCCGAGTGCCGCGCGAAACCCCGCAAGGACCGGCGCGAAGCTGGCAGCGCGCAGCGCATCGAGCGCGGGCAGATCATCGGGGTGGAACGCGCGGATCATGCGGCAGGGGCCTTTGCTGGAAAGGGTCGGGGGCCGGGCGCATCGGACTGGCTTTCGCCCCCCAACTGGTCTATGCGACACTTTCTGGATAGGAGAGCGCCCCATGACAACCCGCGCGGGCTTTGTCGCCCTGATCGGAGAGCCGAATGCCGGCAAATCCACGCTGACCAATCGCATGGTCGGCGCCAAGGTGTCCATCGTCACGCATAAGGTCCAGACCACACGCACGCGCATCCGCGGGGTCGCGATCGAGGGCGCCTCGCAGATCGTGTTCGTGGACACGCCGGGCCTGTTCCGTCCGCGCCGCAGGCTGGATCGGGCGATGGTGGCCGCGGCCTGGGGCGGGGCCGCCGATGCCGATCTGGTGGTCCTGCTGGTCGAGGCGCATCGCGGCCTGACCGACGGGGTGCGCGGGATCATCGAGACGCTGGAGCAGCGCATGACGCCCGCGCAGAAAGTGGTGCTGGCGATCAACAAGATCGACCGCGTCAAGGCCGAGGTGCTGCTGGAGTTGACGGCGAAACTCAATGCGGCCTATCCCTTTGCGCAGACCTTCATGATCTCGGCCGAGAAGGGGCATGGGGTCGAGGATCTGCGTCGCTGGCTGGCTGGCGAACTGCCCGAGGGGCCGTGGCTCTACCCCGAGGATCAGATCGCCGATCTGCCCCTGCGCATGATCGCGGCCGAGATGACGCGCGAGAAACTGACCCTGCGCCTGCACGAAGAACTGCCCTATCAACTGACCGTCGAGACCGAGGGCTGGGAAGAGCGCCGCGACGGGTCCGTGCGCATCGATCAGGTGGTCTATGTCGCGCGTGACGGGCACAAGGGGATCGTGCTGGGCAACAAGGGGGCCAGCATCAAGGCCATATCCACCGCCGCGCGGGCCGAGATCGCCGAATTTCTGGACCGCCCTGTGCATCTGTTCCTGCAGGTCAAGGTGCGCGAGAACTGGCAGGAAGAGGCCGCGCGCTATTCCGAGATGGGGCTGGAGTTCCGCGACGGCAATTCATGAGCGCACGTCTCGCCGCGCATGTCTGGGTGGGTGCCTATCTGCGGCGTGTGCAGTTGGAGGGGATCGCCGTGTATGTCGTGGCGCGGGGCGATGCCACGGCCGGGGCGGTTCTGGTCAAGCTCGCGCGGCTGGACGGCACGGCGACGGCCTATATCCGCATGCCCGATCTGACGACCGGGGGCCTGCAGTGGCAGGTGCTGTGCGACGGTCCGGAGCGTGACGTCGATGCCGCGATCGCGCGCCAGCGCGGGTTTGATCCGGATCTGTGGGTGATCGAACTCGAGGATGCAAAGGGGCGGCATTTTCTGGATGATATGCCGTGACGCCCTGCGAGTGGTTGCGCCTCTCCCTGCGCGACCGTGGCGCCCACCCACCCACCCCTGCGCCCCGGCCGCGCAGGGAGAGGCGCAAGGGCACAAGTGCCCGGAACATGAAAGCGCCCGCGCCTCGCATAGCATGTCCGGGGTGCAAGGGCGGGCGGGTGGGCACGCCGCTCAGGCGATGCGAGGCGCGGCCCGAGCGGTGATCTGTGGCCGCTTACATGCGCGACGCGACATTTTCCCAGTTCACGAGTTTCTCAAGGAAATTCGACAGATAGGCAGGGCGCTTGTTGCGGAAATCGATATAGTAGCTGTGTTCCCACACATCGCAGCCCAGAAGCGCGGTCTGCCCGAAACACAGCGGGTTCACGCCATTCTCGGTCTTGGTCACTTTCAGTGAGCCGTCCTTGTCCTTGACCAGCCAGCACCAGCCCGACCCGAATTGCCCCGCCCCTGCGGCGGCAAATTCTTCCTTGAACTTGTCCACCGAGCCGAATGCCTCGGTCAGCGCCTTTTCCAGCTCGCCCGGCATTTTCGCCTCGCCCGGACCCATCATTTCCCAGAACTGGACATGGTTCCAGTGCTGGCTGGCATTGTTGAAGATGCCCGATTGCGCCACTGCGCCCGACTGATAGGTGCCGGTGATGATATCCTCGACCGATTTGCCTTCCCATTCGGTGCCCGCGATCAGCTTGTTTCCGTTATCGACATAGGCCTTGTGGTGAATGTCATGGTGAAATTCCAGCGTCTCGGCGCTCATGCCAAGACCGGCCAGAGCGTCATGGGCATAGGGAAGATCGGGAAGGGTGAAAGCCATTGGTTTTCCTCTTGTGTCAGATGAGACGATATGCCCTGAATAAGGGCCTTCGGGGCACCAAGGTCAAGGGGCGGACGGGAAATTCCCGATCCGGACCCTCATGGATAAAGCGCCGGATCCGACCCCGGCGCGGCAGCCCCGGCCAGGAGGTCGAACATATAGCCCGCCACTGAGCGAAAGCAGATAATCCGGAACTGATCATCCTCCAGCGACAGGATCGCAGCGGCCACCTGTGCAGCGCGACTGCGACGGATGTCGCCGGGCTGCAGGGTCGCGAAATCGACCGGGCAGAGCTTGGCCAGCACATCGCGCACCCGTGGCCCGGACAGATCGAAGACTGCCCGCGCATCCGAGACATTCGCGACTGTCGCGAATTGCCCGGCGAGCGCGGTTTGCAACGCCGCCACCATGGTCGGGGCCTCGGCATGGGGCAGGCAGAGCAGCAGCTCATCGGGCGACATCCAGGCAAGCTGCAGGGCGCCCGCGCTGACGATCCGGCGCTGCGCGGGCATGTCCAGCCCCGTCTGTGCGCGCAGCGGCCCGGCCAGAGCCGCCGGATCGCCGCGCAGGGTGATCATGCCGCAGAGCCCCGCCTCGCGAATGCGGATCAGCCCGTCAAATTGCGCCTGTGGCAGGGCGCTGGCCCATGTGTCAGACATTCTGCCGCTCTCCGTCCTTGTCGATGCGCACCGGATCCACGATACGCGCCTGAATGATACGATCCTTGGGGCCTGCGAAATCCAGCACCTCACCCATCCGGTCCGGGCCATTTGCGACCAGCCCCATGGCGATCCCGCACCCCAGATTGGCCGAGTAATAGCTTGACGTCACGCGCCCCTGGGTCTGGCGCTGCCCGTTGGCGTTATGCCCCGGTGCCAGCGCCAGCGCGCCATGCGGCAGGACCGTGCCATGCAGCGTTTCCAACCCCACCAGCGTCCAGCGGTCAGGGTCCTGCATGGCCACACGTTCCATCCCGCGCTTGCCCAGAAAATCGGTTTTCTTCTTGCTGATCGCCCAGTTCAGCCCCAGGTCCTGCGGGATCACTGTGCCATCGGTCTCATCGCCGATCATGATGAACCCCTTTTCGGCGCGCAGGATATGCAGCGCCTCGGTCCCGTAGGGCATGACATCCAGATCCGCGCCTTCGGCCATCAGCCGGGCCCAGAGCGCGCGGCCCTGACTGGCGGGCACCGCGATTTCGAACCCCAGCTCGCCCGAGAAGCTGATGCGGAAGACGCGCGCGTCAAACCCGCCAAGCGCGCCTTCGGCAAAGGACATGAAGGGCATCGCCTCGCGCGAGAGGTCCATGCCGCCAAGGCGTTCCAGCAGGTGCCGCGCCTTTGGACCAGCGACCGCCACCTGCGCGAATTGCTCGGTCATGTTGACCGTATGCACCTGCCAGTCCCACCATTCGCATTGCAGCCAGTCTTCCATCCAGCCATGGATATGGTCGGCCCCGCCCGAGGTGGTGTGGACCAGAAAACGGCCCTCATCCAGTCGCGCCACGACGCCGTCATCCATCAGAAAGCCGTTTTCATTGCACATCAGCCCGTAGCGGCACCGGCCCGGTTTGAGGCTGCTCATCATGCCGGTATAGAGCATGTCCATGAACCGCGCGGCATCAGGGCCCGACACAAGGATCTTGCCCAGCGTCGAGGCATCGAGCATCCCGACACCCGTGCGGACATTGCGCACCTCGCGATTGACGGCGGCTGTGCGCCCTTCGCCCTTGCGCAGATAGGCGAAGGGGCGGCGCCACTGGCCCACGGGTTCCCAATCGGCGCCATGCGCGTCATGCCAGTCCTGCATCGGGGTGCGGCGCAGGGGCTGGAACAGGGGGCCGCGTGCCTCGCCCGCGATGGCAGCGAGCGAGATGGGCGTATAGGGCGGGCGAAAGGTCGTGGTGCCCGTGGCCGGGATGGGCTGGCCCAGCGCATCGGACAGTATCGCCAATCCGTTGATATTGCTGAGTTTGCCCTGATCTGTGGCCATGCCGAGCGTGGTGTAGCGCTTGGCGTGTTCGACGGAATGAAATCCCTCGCGGGCGGCAAGCTGGATGTCCGAGACTTTGACATCATTCTGGAAATCCAGCCACATCTTGGCGCGCAGATCGTATTCGGCGGCGCGGGGCATGATCCAGACAGGCTCCATCTCCGCCATCTCGGCGGGAGTGTCGCGGCCTGCATCGCTGGCCGCGCCGTCCGCGCCCATGGCCTGCGCGGCGCGGCATCCGGTGGCCTGTGCGTCACCCAGCACCGGACCCAGATCGCCATTGGCCGACCCGCAGGCCAGCACGAATCCCGCGCCATCCTGGCCCAGCGGCGGGCGCGCGGGGTCGGGGCGGAAGAAATGGCCGCCCTCGTCCCAGATCAGCTTGCCGCCGCAATGCGACCACAGATGCACGACCGGGGACCAGCCGCCTGACATGCCGACCGCGTCGCAATCAAGCTGTGCGGTATGGGCCACGCCGCGACTGTCGATGGCGCAGACCTCGACCCCTTTCACATGGCGCCCGCCCTTGACCTTGCGTATGCCGCTGCCCGCAAGGATGCGGATCCCGGCAGCGCGGGCCGCTTGCGGCAGGGGGCCCGCAGGGTCTGCGCGGGCATCGACAACGGCAGCCACGCCGATCCCGGCACGGCGCAGGGCAAGGGCCGTGCGATAGGCGTCATCATTATTGGTGACGATCACGACCTCTTGCCCCGGTGCGACCGCGTAATTGACCAGATAGTCGCGCATGGCAGAGGCCAGCATCACCCCCGGCACATCGTTGCCCGCAAAGGACAGGGGCCGTTCGATCGCGCCTGTAGCCGTGATGATGCGGCCCGCGCGCATCCGCCACAACCGGTGGCGTGGTGCGTCATCCCCCGGCGCGTGATCGCTCACGCGCTCATAGCCCAGCACGTAGCCGTGATCATGCACCCCCGCGCCCATTGTCCGCAGACGCAATTGCACATTTTCCATCGCGGCCAGGCGGGCCAGCGTGGCGGTGATCCAGTCTTCGGCGGGTGTGCCGTCAATCTCGATCCCGTCCACGGGCGCGCGCCCGCCCCAATGCGCCGATTGTTCCCAAAGCGCCACGCGCGCGCCGGATTCGGCAGCGGCCAGCGCGGCCTGCAATCCGGCAATCCCGCCACCGATGACCATCACATCGGCAAAGGCGTAGATCTGTTCATAGCGGTCAGGGTCGCGTGTCCTGGGGCCGGGCGCCTCGCCCAGGCCCGCCGAGCGGCGGATGACGGGTTCATAGACATGTTTCCAGAAGGCGCGCGGCCACAGGAAGGTCTTGTAATAGAATCCCGCCGTCAGGAATTGCGGCACCAGATTGTTGAGTGCCAGCAAATCGAATTCCAGCCTTGGCCAGTGGTTCTGGCTGGTCGCGGCAAGCCCCTCGAACAACTCGGTCGTGGTGGCGCGCTGATTGGGCTCGAACCGGTCGCCCTGTCCCAGACCCAGAAGCGCATTGGGCTCTTCCGCGCCCGAAGCAACCACGCCGCGCGGGCGGTGATACTTGAAGGACCGGCCCAGAAGTGTCTGGCCCGCGCCCAGAAGCCCGGCCGCCAGGGTGTCGCCGGCAAAGCCGGACATCTGCCGGCCATTGAAGCTGAAATTGACGGGTTGTCTGCGGTCGATCAGGCGACCGCCAGAGGCGAGGCGATGGCTCATGCGGCACCTTGGGGTTCAGGGGTCCAGTCCGGGCGGCGGGCGCGGATTTGCGTGACGATCTCGGCAGGGGGTTCGGTCGTCTGGGCGGGGTAGGTGCCGAAGACCTCGAGCGTCACCGTGTCGCGCGCGGCGATGAACCACTTGCCGCAGCCATAGGCATGACGCCAGCGTTCGAAATGCACGCCGCGCGGGTTCTTGCGCTGGAACATATAGGCCTCATAGGAACTGTCGGAAGAACCGGGACCGGAGCGGGTGAGATGCGCCTCGCCGCCGGGGGTGAATTCGGTTTCCTCGGCAGTGATGCCGCAGCAGGGGCAGGTGAGCGATAGCATGGGTCACTCCTGACCGAGCGCGCGGGGGCGCTGCCCCCGCACCCCCGGGATATTTGGACAAAGATGAAAGGAAAGGGTGGGGGGTGTCGCTGGTGCGACATGGCCCTGCCGCTGCCACAGGCCGACATGAGCCGGCCGCGCCGGCGGGGCCAGCGCGATCAGGTGCAGGCTGTGGGGGCGGCGGGTGTCAGTCGGCGATGACCGTGAAGGCGTGGGGGCGCGGGTCGACCAGCGGGCCAGCCAGCCCGCCTGATGTCTGCGCCCAGTAGAGGCCCGCGATGATGAGCGGCACGGCAAGGCCGAACAGGAAACCCAGGGCGCGCTCGGGGCGTGACTGGATGCGGGCGATACTGCGTGACAGGAATTGCATGATCTCTCCTCTGAGGTTTTCAGCGGATTTATGTGCGAATCTGCAAATGTCAGCCCTGTTGCGGGAAAATCATGCCGTTTGGCGGCAAGGCGTTGCCGATCTGCGACTGTCGATTGGGGGCGCTGGCCGGATGGCCCCTGACGGGCCTGGGGGCGGGCAGCGCGGTGATCCGGTGATCCGGCATCCTGCCCGTCAGTCGCCGAATTGCGGCGTGTCGGGTGAGCCGGGCTTTTCCGGTGGGGGCATGTCGCTGTCGGTGTCGGGGAGATTGTCTGGATCATCCGCGCGCAGCTCTCCGGGGGTCTCGGCATCCATGCCGTGCACGCCCGCGTCGCCGACATCAGGCACGGCGTCCTGCGCGGCTGTGGCTGCAGGGGGCGGGGCCTGCCCGGTGCGCCCATCGATGAGGAAGATTTAGACATCGACCCCGATGGTGCCCAGGACGCCACGGAGCAGCATGGCCCTGCGCCCGCGTGGCCTTTGCGGAGGGATTTTATCGTCTCCGTTCTCGGGCATGCGCTTCGCTCTGTTGCCCGCATCGGCGCGGCTGCATCGAAGAGGGGCAGGATGTGGGTCCAAGGAAGGGTCAATGCGCCACCCCTGCCGCCACTGATTCGTCGATGAAGCGGCCCTCGCGGAAGCGGTTCAGGCTGAAGGCGTCGGTCAAAGGGCTGTGGCCCCTGGCCATCAGTTCCGCCATGGCCCAGCCCGATCCCGGCGTGGCCTTGAACCCGCCCGTTCCCCAGCCGCAATTGATGAAGCAGTTATCAAGCGGGGTTTTCGACAGGATGGGCGAGCGGTCCCCCGTCATGTCCACGATCCCGCCCCATTGCCGCAGCATCTTGAGCCGCGAGATCATGGGAAAGGTTTCAACCAGCGCGCGGACGGTTTCCTCTACATGCTGCCAGGAGCCGCGCTGGGTGTAGTTGTTGAACCCGTCCGCACCGCCGCCGATGACCATTTCGCCCTTGTCGGATTGCGACAGATACCCATGCACCGTGTTGGCCATCACCACCACATCCATGCAGGGTTTGATCGGCTCCGACACCAGGGCCTGAAGGGCCACCGATTCGATGGGCAGGCGGAACCCGGCCATATCGGCCAGCGCACCGGAATGGCCCGCGACCACGATGCCGAGCTTGCCGCAGGTGATGCGTCCTTTGGTGGTGTTGACCGCGCTGACGGCACCGTTGGCAGATTCGACGCCCGTGACGGCGCATTGCTCGATCACATGCATCCCCATGGCGGAACAGGCCCGCGCCAGGCCCCAGGCGACGGCATCATGGCGCGCTGTGCCCGCGCGTTCCTGCCACAGCGCGCCCAGCACCGGGTAGCGCGGCCCGTGGATATTGATGATCGGGACAAGGCGCTTGACCTCAGACGGCTGGATGAAGCGCGTGTCCACACCCTGCAAGGCATTGGCGCGTTCGGTGCGCAGATAGCCGCGTTTCTCATGTTCGGTCTGGGCCAGCATCATCACGCCGCGGGGCGAGAACATGATGTTGTAGTTCAGATCCTGGCTCAGCGTCTCGAACAGGGCGCGCGATTTCTCGTATAGCGCGGCGGACGGATCCTGCAGATAGTTCGAGCGGATGATTGTTGTGTTGCGCCCGGTATTGCCGCCGCCCAGCCAGCCCTTCTCGATCACGGCGACATTTGTCAGCCCGAAGCGCTTGCCCAGGTAATAGGCCGTGGCCAGACCATGCCCGCCTGCGCCCACGATCACGATGTCATAGTGATTGCGCGGCTCGGGGCTGGCCCAGGCCCGCTGCCAGCCGCTGTGCTGGCGAAAGGCTTCGCGGGCGATGGCAAAGGCGGAATAACGTTTCATGCGCGCGGGTGCTCCTGCTCGGGCGATGCTGTGATCTCTGGCCTAGTGCGACGTGACGCGATTTTCCAGAAGCGTCACAATCGGGGCGAAAACCGAAATCGCTGTCTGCTGCGACCCGGCGTCGCGGCTGGCCGCATTGTGACGGGTGTACAGGGTTTTCGCCTTTTTCAAGGCGCGCGAGTTCGGTAGACAGGGCAGGAGTGACAGAGGGCGATCATGGATAATCTCACGGCCATATTGGGGTTTGCGGTCATTGCGCTGGGTGTGGCGCTGGTGCTGGGGCGCGCGGTACTGCGGGCCAGTTCGCTGGAGGCCGCCGACGGAACCGACCGCGCGATGAAGGTCTATCGCGACCAGCTGACCGAGGTCGAGCGCGATCTGGCGCGCGGCACGATTGGCGAGGCCGAGGCCCAGCGTCTGCGTCTGGAAATACAGCGCCGGATCCTCGATCTGGACAAGGGCGAGGGGGCGCGGCGGATCGGCGGGCCTGCGCCGGGACCGATGCGCTGGGTCGCGTTGGGCAGTGTCGCGGTGGTGCTGCTGGGCAGCGGGGCAATATACGTGAACCTGGGCGCTCCGGGCTATAACGACATGCCTCTGCTGGAGCGGCACGCCCGCGCTGAAGAGGCGCGCCGCACACGCCCCGATCAGGCCGAAATGGAAGAGCGTTTCGCCGCCGCCAACCCCAACCCGCCCGAGTTCGAGGGCCGCGACGAACTGGAGCCGATGGTCGCGCAGTTGCGTGACGCGTTGCTGACGCGCCCGGAGGATGTGACCGGCTTTCGCCTGCTGGCGCAGAACGAGATGCGGCTGGGCAATTATCGCGCTGCCATCGACGCGCAGAAACGGGTGATTTCGCTGCTGGGCGAAGAGGCAGATCTGTCCGAACATGCGCTGTTGCTGGATATGAAGGTGATCGCGGCAGGTGGCTTTGTCACGCCAGAGGCCGAGGGCGTGATCGAACATATCCTGCGGCGCGATCCGACTGACGGGGTGGCGCTGTATTTCACCGGGCGTATGTATGCGCAGACCGGGCGGCCTGACATGACCTTCCGTGTCTGGCGGCGCCTGCACGAGGTTTCGACCGCAGATGCGCCCTGGCTGGATGAGATTCGCGCCGCGCTGCCGGAACTTGCGCAGATCTCGGGCGAGCCGCGCTTTCAGTTGCCGCCCGCCCCGGCGGCGGGCGGGGCGGGGCCAAGCGCGGCCGATCTGGAGGCGGTCGAGGACATGGACCCGCAGGCGCAGGCCGAGATGATCGAGGGCATGGTGGCCAGCCTGTCCGCGCGGCTGGGCAATGATGGCGGCCCGCCCGAGGATTGGGCGCAATTGATTCGTGCGCTGGGTGTGCTGGAGCGCGAGGATGAGGCTCTGGCCATTCTGGAAGAGGCGCGGCAGGTCTTTGCCGCCGAGGCCGAGGCGCTGGCTCTGATCAATTCCGTGGCCGAAGAGGCCGGGTTGCAGACCGGGCAGGTGATGGGCCCCTGATGGCGGTCATCGACCTGTTCGACGATTTTGCAGCCGCGCTTGTGCCGGGCCGCGCGCTGGCAGGGCTGGATCTGGGCGAAAAGACGATCGGCGTGGCCGTGTCGGACCGGATGCTGTCAGTCGCCTCGCCCCTGCAGACGATCCGCAGGCGCAAATTCGGGCTGGACGCGGAAAGCCTGCTGGGCATTGTGCGGGCGCGCGAGATCGGGGGGCTGGTGCTGGGCCTGCCGCGCAACATGGATGGCAGCGAGGGGCCGCGCTGCCAGTCCACCCGCGCCTTTGCCCGCAATCTGACGCAACTGACCGATCTGCCCATCGGTTTCTGGGATGAGCGGCTGTCCACCGTCGCCGCCGAGCGGGCGCTGCTGGCCGCCGATACCTCGCGCCGCCGCCGGGCCGAGGTGATCGACCATGTCGCGGCGGGGGTGATATTGCAGGGCGCGCTGGACCGGCTGGCCGTGATCCGGCGGCAAGGCGCCTGATCTGGCGCCAAATCCCTGCGAAACGCCGGAATCGGGCTGGCCCGTCCTGTGCAGATGGGTATTCTATGCCCGAGGTTGAGAGAGCAGGCCCATATGACCTATCAGTCCCGGACCACAGGCGCGATTGAAAGCCCCTGCGTGAATATCTGCGTGATCCACCCGGAGTCGCGGCTCTGCGCCGGGTGCCTGCGCAGCATTGAAGAAATCACCGGCTGGTCCGCCATGACGCCCGAGGCGCGGCGCGCGGTTATGGCCGACCTGCCCGCCCGCGCGCCCCGCCTGAGCACGCGGCGCGGCGGGCGCAATGGTCGGCTGTCTCGCCGATCCGAGCAGGGATGAGCCACGCAGGCAACGGCCCGCCTGCCGGGATCACTTCACGAAAATCTCGCGCGGGGTGTTGCACAGCATCTCTGGCCCGTTTTCGGTAATCAGGACAGGCTCTGTAAGCTCCAGCCCGCCATCATCCAGCCACAGCGCAGGCATGAAATGGATGACCATGCCCGGTTTCAGTTCGGTCATCGCGCCGCGACGCAGCGACAAGGTGCGCTCGCCCCAGTCGGGCGGATAGCTCAGCCCGATGGAATAGCCCACGCGGCTGTCCTTCTCGAACCCTTTCTTGTTCAGCGTCACATTGAAGGCGATGGCCACATCCTCGGCCCGCGCGCCCGCAGTGCAATAGGCCAGCCCTGCCTCGGTCGCTTCCAGCACGGCCTCTTCAGCGTGGCGATAGAGGTCGGGAACCCTGCCGAAAAACAGGGTGCGCGATTGCGGGCAGTGATAGCGCCTGTGCACGCCCGCGATCTCGAAAAAGGTGGCTTCGCCCGCGCGCATGGGGCGGTCATCCCAGGTCAGATGCGCGGCTGTCGCATCCAGCCCCGAGGGCGCCATCGGCACGATGGCCGGGTAGTCGCCCCAATGGCCATCCGCCCCCTGAATGCCCGCGCGCGTAATCTCGGCCACAAGCTGGTTCTTGGGCATCCCCGGCTCTGCCACATCCAGAATCACCTGATGCATGCGTTCGACGATGCGCGCCGCGCGGCGCATATAGAGAAGCTCTGCCTCGGACTTGATCAGCCGTTGCCAGTTCACCAGCCCGGTCGCATCGACCAGCCGCGCCTCATTCAGATGGTTCACCAGGGTTTCATGCGCGAGCGCCGAGTAATAGTAATTGTCCATCTCGACGCCGATCCAGCTGGTATTCCAGCCCCGGTCGATGATCAGCGAGGCCAGCGCCTCCATCGCGTGTTTCTGCGGATTCTGAACATACGTATCGTCATAGGACACGATGCTGTCCTCGGGCTGCATGAAGACCGTGCGCCGCGCGCCGGGCTCGTCAATGGCGCGGCCCCACCAGACGGGCGATCCCTCAAGCGGCAGCAACACGGCCTGATGCACATAAAAGGACCAGCCGTCATAGCCCGAGATCCAGTTCATGTTGGACGGGTCGGAAATGACCATCAGCTCGATGCCGCGCTTTTCCATATCGGCACGGGTCTGCGCGATGCGCGCTTCGTATTCGGCATCGGTGAAATTGGGGTTGGTCGTCGTCATCGCGCACTCCGGTTGCGGGGCAGGGGGGCCGCGCGCCGCGCGGCCCCCCTGGCAATTCTCCGTTGTCCAGCAGAACGACGTCGCGAAACGGGGGTCAAGACAGCGCGTCGCGGATCATGGCTGCTGAAGGCCTCGGCGCGGCAGGGCGGCCACAGTCAGACCCGTCAAATCGGCATCTGGCAGGCCGGGCGCGCGCGCCGCGCGCGCCCCCACAAGCCCCCGTGAGAACAGCGGGGTCACAGCGTCGCGCCCGTCGCGCCTGGCCGCGACAATCGTGTCGGCCTCGGTGCGGTTCAGGCAGAGCGGTGGGGCGAAACCGATGATCTCGCCCTGCGGCATGGCGCGCGCGATCACACCGCGGCGCACCATCTCGGCCACCACCTGCGCGGTCACTTTCTCACCCGCATCGAAATCGACCCGCGCATCGGGGTCGCGCTGCAGCTCGACCGCCGCCAGCATCCCGTCGCCGCGCACATCGCCCACGAAGCGGTGGTCCGACAGCGCATCGGCCATCGCGCGGCGGAAATACGCGCCTGTCTCGCCTGCATTCTCGACCAGCCCCAGCGAATCGATCAGCTGCAGATTGGCCACTCCGGCGGCGGCACCGATGGGATGGGCCGAATAGGTCCAGCCATGGCCGAACGGGCCGAACTTGTCCGTCCCCTCTTCCAGAATCCGCGCCAGGTCATCGCTGACGATGGAGCCTGAAAGCGGTGCATAGGCCGAGGTCAGGCCCTTGGCGATTGTAATGATATCGGGGGTGATCCCGTAATGGTCCGAGCCCATCATGGTGCCCATGCGGCCAAAGCCGGTCACGACCTCATCCGTGATCAGCAGGATGTCATGCTTTTTCAGGATGGGCTGGATCGCGTCCCAATAGCCAGCCGGTGGGGGCACGATCCCGCCCGTGCCCAGAAGCGGCTCGCCGATAAAGGCGCCGATCGTGTCCGCCCCTTCGCGTTCGATCAGCGCCTCCAGTTCCGCCGCGCAATGGGCGGTGAAATCGGCCTCGGACATGGCCGGGTCGGGGCGGCGGAAATAATAGGGCGCCTCGGTATGGACAACCTCGGGCAGGGGCAGGCCGAACTTGTTGTGGAACGGCACCAGCCCGGTCATCGACCCGGTAATCAGCCCCGAGCCGTGATAGCCGCGCCAGCGCGAGATGATCTTGCGCTTTTCCGGGCGGCCCAGCACGTTCTGGATATACCAGACCAGTTTCACGTTGGTCTCATTCGCGTCCGAGCCGCCAAGGCCGAAATAGACCTTGTTCATATGCGCCGGCGCGCGCTCGGCGACCATGCGTGCCAGTGTGATGGACGCCTCGGTGCCGTGCCCGACATAGGAATGGTAATAGGACAGCTCATGCGCCTGCGCGGCGATGGCCTCGGCAATCTCGGTCCGGCCATAACCGACATTCACGCAGTAAAGCCCCGCAAAGGCATCGAGCAGGCGGTTGCCGTCACGATCCTCGATGAACACGCCGCTGGCCCGCTTGACGATACGGGTCGGGCTTTCGCCGCGGCTGTGCTGGCCGAAAGCGGTCGAGGGGTGCAGGAAATGCGCGCGGTCCCACAGGTCGAGCTGATCATTGGTAAGCATGAGTGTCCTTTCTCTCCCGCGTGCGAAACTGGCGCGGGGGGCTGGGGTCGTGACAATGTCGGTGGTCGTTACGGGCCCATGACCGGGCACCACGCCATGGGCGCACCCTGCAGGACAATCTGGCAGCTTGTCAAATGGAGTTCACGCGCGCGGGGGGGTGTGAGGCCTCCCGCCCAGGCGATACGACCCTTCCGGCAGATCGAGGGCTGCGGCCAGTTCATTGAGCTGCGCGATGGACAGGGTGATCACCTGTTCGGTGTCGCTGCGCGGATCAAGCTGTCGCAGGGTGACGCAATCCTCGAACGCGGTGACGATGACATCCTCGCGCAGCGCCTCTGGCCGCGCGGCCCCTTCATCGACAAGGGTGATGATGGTCGCGTCGAAATCATGCTCGATGGTAAACATGGGGTCAGGCTAGCGCAGCTTGGTCGGGGTGCAAGGGGAAATCCGCGCAGGGGTGACAACAGACCCATGCGCGCAGGCGCGAAATGAAGCATTGTCACGGCCGGCGGCTGCGATAATCTGGGGATGTCTGGTCAGGATGGAGCGCGCGTGATGAGACCTGTTTTCTATGCCGGAATCGCCCTGGGGCTGGCAGGCAATGCCTGGGCTGATGCCAGCCGGTTCGACGGCACCTACCGCATCAACCCCGACCATCAGGGCTGCATCGTGGGTGAGGGCGATGTGGTGGGGGCGGCCTTTCGGATCGCGGACGGGCAACTGACCAGTATCGAATCGACCTGCACGCTGGCCAACCCCACCAATATCCGCGACATGGATGCGATGCTGTTCGATCTGGAGTGTTCGGGTGAGGGGATGGAATGGTCCGACCGGGTCTTCATGATGAAGAAAGATGACGGGTCATTGCTGCAGGTCGTGGACGGGATGGATTTCACCTATCCGCCCTGCACGGAGTGATCCCGCCCACCTGCGCGCGCAGACGGCCCGCCCGCCCACCCTGGCACCTGTGCCCGTTCCGGGCCCAGGTGCCACCGTCCGCGCGCGCAAGCGGGCGGGTCGGGCGGGGCGCCTAGCGCTGACCGGCGAAGCGGGTTTCCCATTCGGCACGGTTCTCGTCGCTGATCTTGGCAAACAGCACATCGGGCACGGAAAATGCATGGCCGGGCGGCAGATGGTTCAGCGCGTCTGCGATGCTGTCCGGCCATGACCAGTCATCCGCGCCCAGCGCGGCCATCATCCGCGCGGCCGCATCCGGAACAAAGGGCTGCGACAGGATCGCGTAGACGCGGATCAGGTTGAGCGCGATCCGGATCTGCATGGCCGCCTGCGCGGGATCGGTCTTGTGGGTGGACCAGGGCGCGGCCTCTTGCAGGTATTCATTGCCCAGCACCCAGATCGCGCGCAGTTCGGCGGCGGATTTGCGGATCTCCATCGCGTCCATATGCCCCTCATAGGCGCGCAGTCGGCGTTCCAGATCCGCGATCAGCTGATCCTCGCGCGCCCCCGGTTCGCCACCCTCGGGCACTTGCTCGCCGAATTTCGAGCGGCAGAATTTCGTCACGCGGCTGACCAGATTTCCCAGC
>REDZ01000099.1 GCA_007695345.1 Paracoccaceae bacterium
GATGCCTATCTGGCCGAATGGCGCAAGGCGGCCCCGGTCGAGGTCGCTGGCAGTGATGAAGATGTCGCGAAAGTCACGGCAGCGGAACTGGAAGCCGCGTATGACGAGGGCACGCTGCGCGCGCTGATCGCCAATGAAGGCTGGGCGCACACCCGCGTGACCGAGACCTGAGCTTGTGACCCGACCGCGATTTCTGGAGAGCATCATGGCGCTGTTGAACTTTCGCCGCCCCGCCCCTGCCGCGCCTGCCGGCACTGCCGCGATCGAAGCGCTGATGCAGGGATTCTCGATCGAGGTCATGCCCCGCACGGCCGAAAAGGTCGCCGATTTCCGCAGCCTGCTGCCCCTTGGCACCCGTGTCTATATCGCGCATATCGACGGCACGCCCATCGCCGATATGGTCGCCACCGCTGCGCGCCTGCGTGCCGAGGGGATGGAGCCGATGCCCCATTTCCCCGCCCGCGTCATCGCGCACCGGGCCGAGCTGGCTGACTGGGTCGCGCGCTACAGGGGCGAGGCCGATGTGCGCGAGGCACTGATGCTGGGGGGCGGGGTCAGCCAGCCCAGGGGCAGCTATGACAATTCCATGCAATTGCTGGAAACGGGGCTGTTCGACAGGTTCCGCCGCCTGCATGTCGCGGGCCACCCCGAGGGCAATCGCGATATCGACCCGTCGGGCGGTGATGCCGTGCTGCTGGACGCGCTGCGCTGGAAGCAGGACTTTGCGCGCGCCCATGGAATCGACATGGCGATCGTCACCCAGTTCGCGTTCGAGGCCGGGCCCATCATCGACTGGACGCGCGGCCTGCGCGATGCGGGTGTCACGCTGCCGGTGCATCTGGGGCTGGCAGGGCCGGCCAAGCTGCAGACGCTGATCAGGTTTGCCATCGCCTGCGGGGTGGGGCCATCGCTGCGCGTGCTGCAGAAACGGGCGCGCGATGTCTCGAAACTGCTACTGCCATTCGAGCCGACGGAACTGGCGCAGGATCTGGCCGCGCACAAGTTGGCAGACCCGGATTGCGCCATCGAGGCTGTGCATTTCTTCCCGCTGGGCGGCATCGCGGCCACGGCACGATGGACGCAGGCCCAAGGCGGTGCCTCCGCCCGCCCGGCCACCCCTTCCTGAACCCCCCGGAGAGATCATGACCCGCACTGTCATCGAATCGGCCAGCAAGACGGTCGTCATCGGCTTTGATGAGCCATTCTGCGTTATCGGCGAGCGTATCAATCCCACCGGACGCAAGAAGCTGGCCGCCGAACTGGAGGCGGGTGATTTCTCGACCGTCGAGCGTGACGCGCTGGAACAGGTGGCCTGCGGGGCGATGGTGCTGGATATCAACTCGGGCGCGGTGTTTTCCAACCGGATGGCCGAAGACCCGCGCTATGCCGACAACAATTTTGTCGAACCCCCCCTGATGCGCGAGCTGTGCGCGCGGGTGCAGGCGCTGGTGGATGTGCCGCTGTGCATCGACAGCTCGGTGCCCGAGGCGCTGAAAGCGGGGCTGGAGGAGACATCAGGCCGCCCGCTGCTGAATTCCGTGACCGGCGAGGAAGAGCGGCTAGAGGCGATCCTGCCGCTGGTCCGGAAATACAATGTGCCGGTCGTTGCGATTTCCAATGACGATACGGGCATTTCCGAGGACCCGGATGTGCGTTTCGCCGTGGCGAAAAAGATCGTCGAGCGGGCGGCGGATCATGGCATCCCGGCGCATGATATCGTGGTCGATCCGCTGGTCATGCCGATTGGGGCAATGGCGACGGCAGGGCACCAGGTGTTCACGCTGGTGCGCCGCCTGCGGGACGAGTTGGGCGTGAACACGACCTGCGGGGCGTCCAATATCAGTTTCGGCCTGCCCAACCGGCACGGGGTGAACGCGGCCTTTCTGCCCATGGCCATCGGGGCCGGCATGACCAGTGCGATCATGAATCCGGTCCGCGCGGTCGAAATGGAGGCCATTCGCGCCGCCAACCTGCTGATGAATCACGATCCCAATGGCGGGGCGTGGATCGGGCTGGCCAAAGTGCTTGAGGGGATCAAGACCAGCGGCGCAAGCTTTGCCGATGCGTCGCGCGCCGCACATGAGGCGGGCGCGCGCACGGGCGGGCGCCGAGGCGGCCGCCGCGCCCGCGGCTGAGCGCTGGGCATCACGGACTGCGTTCCATGCCTCTGGCGCAGAGGCGCGTGGCTATCCCGGTGCCCGCGCGGTTGAATGGCGTACAACCATCGTGACAGGCAAGGCAATGTGCGCCGCTGGGCCAGTGGTTTCACCGCGCAGACGTTGCAGCAGCAGGGCAGCGGCCTCGGTCCCGATATTTGCGGCCGGTATATCGACCGTGGTCAGCGAGGGCGACAGATGCGCGGCCACATCGACATTGTCGATCCCCGCAATTGACAGTGCATCCGGCACCGCGATGCCGCGCCCCTGGGCTTCGAAAAGTGCCCCGATGGCCAGCAGATCTGCGGTGCCGATGATCGCCGTGGGGCGCGGCAGCATCTGAAGCAGGGTCATGCACCCGGCGCGGCCCGCGCTGATGGTCAGGGGCTGTTCGTTGATCTTGGTGCGCGCAAGCGTCAGCCCGTCCTTTTCCAGTGCGGCGCGTATGCCTTCGACCCGCGCTGTCTGACGATCATTGTTCAGCAGATGCCCGCAGATCACTCCGATATTCCTGTGCCCGATATCGACCAGATAGCGCGCAGCCAGATAGCCCGCCTGGTGGTTGTCCACTGTCACACGGTCATGATCGGCGCTGCCTTCCCATAGCTGCACGATCGGCACCCTTGCCGCTTTCAGCACCGCCATCGCCGATGGCGCACGCCTGGCGCCCACAACGATCAGCCCGTCCACGCCATGCGATACAAGCTGCGCCAGCGCTGCGGTTTCGCTGGCCGCGTCATATTCGTGCGAGGCAATGAGCAACTGGAACCCGTTGGCGGCAAAGCTGCGCTGCATCTCTTGCAGCGTTGAAGAGAAGATGGGCGAGTTCAGCGTGGGCACGACAACGCCAATGGTTTCGGACTGACCCGAGGCGAGCGCGCGCGCCCGACGATTGGGAACATAGCCCAGCCGCGCGGCAACCTCCCTGATCCGTTCCAGCGTCTTGGGCTGCACCAGTTCCGGCTGCGACATGGCGCGCGACACAGTGGCGATAGAACTGCCCGATTCGCGTGCGACGTCATTCAGGGTCGGTTTCTGGTGGCGCGGCATTTTTCAGTGCCTCATGAAAATTTTCATTAGTGCGTTTCTTTCTAATATAGCGAAGGCGCAAAAAAACAATGTCTCTCGTAAAAATTCTTGACAGATCCCTGATCAGTATGAAAGCGTTTACATATTGGAGGAGTCCAAGGCGGGGGGGACGCTGAGGTGCCACGCAGAATATCGATAGGGTTGGCGACAATTCTGGTTGTCTGCTTCCTGTGGTTGATGGCCACGACGGTGCTCGGGCTCATTCCGTCGGGGCGTTTTCCATCCCCTGCCGAGACCTGGTCGGCGCTGGTCCATGTGTCGGGGCGCGGTTATGGCGGCGGTGATCTGGCGCTGCATGTCTATAACTCGCTGCGCCTTGTGGTCATGGGCTTTCTGTTTGCCATCGCGACGGGCGTGCCGCTGGGCCTGCTGATGGGCTGGAGCCGCCGGGCCGAGGCCTTCATCAACCCGATTTTCCTGATCATCCGTCCGATTCCGCCGCTGGCCTGGATTCCGCTTGCGATCCTTTGGCTGGGTCTGGGCGATGCCGCAAAGATCATGGTGATCTGGTTCTCGGCCTTCGTGCCTTCGGTGATCAACACCTTTGCCGGCGTGCGCAATATCGACCGCCCCGTGCTGGAAGCGGCCTATATGCTGGGCATGCCCAAGTTTCGGTTTGTGACCGAGGTGCTGATACCCGGTGCCAGCCCGATGATTTTCACGGGCCTGCGCCTGTCGCTGCAGGCGTCCTGGACAACTCTGGTGGCGGCCGAACTGGTGGGGGCGTTCTACGGGATCGGCCGGGTGCTGAACGTCGCGCAGCAGGACCTGTATCCGGGCATGATCCTGGTGGGGATGGTCACGGTGGCGATCCTCGGTTGGGGGACGACACGGGTGCTCGGACTGGCCGAGGCGCGCGCGCTGCGCTGGAACACCGCCGCTCTGGCCGCGAAAGGGTAACGCGATGAACCGTCAGATCAGCCTACTTCAATCCGTCGCGCTCGGTTTTCTGGGCCTCGCCTGTTTCCTCGGGTTCTGGCAGGGCATGTCGATGAGCGGCATTGTCTCGAACATCTTCCTGCCCTCGCCCCTCGAGGTCTATGAGCGCTTCACGACCCTGATCGAGCGCCGATTCGCCGGCGCGACCCTGCCGGGCCATCTGGCCGCAAGCTTCATGCGGTTCGCCTATGGCTTCCTGCTGGCCGCCCTGATCGGGATTCCGCTGGGTCTGCTGATGGGTTGGTATCAGCTACTCGATGAAATCGTCTCGCCCCTGTTCGATGCGCTGCGCTTTGTGGCGCCGATCGCCTGGGTGCCCTTTGCCGCGCTGTGGTTCGGAACCGGCATTGGCGGGCCGATCATGATCATCTTTGCGGGGGCTTTTCCGCCCTGTGTGATCAATGCCTATCGCGGCGCGAAATTCGTTGATCCCCGCCTGATCGAGGCTGCGAACATGCTGGGCACGCCGTCGCGCCGGGTCATCATGGAGGTGCTGCTGCCCTCCTCGGTCCCGTCCATCATCTCGGGGCTGCGGGTGTCGGCCGGGCTTGGCTGGCAGTCGCTTGTCGGGGCGGAGCTGATCGTCGCTTCGGCAGGCGTGGGCTACATGATGGTGCAGGGGCAGGCCAATATCCAGACACATACCGTGATGGCCGGGATGGTCGCCATCGGGCTTGTCGGGCTCGCGCTCGATTCCGCACTGCGCGGGGCGGAACGCGTCATCCAGAAGCGCCGCGGGCTGGAACAGTGACACAAGGGTAAACGGGGAGAAGCGGTTATGGGCGTGATCCAGTTCAAGGATGTCGGCAAGATTTTCGGGCCGCGCGACAAGGGGTTCGTGGCACTGAAGGACATCGATCTTGAAATCCGCGACAAGGAATTCATGGCCATTGTCGGCCCTTCGGGCTGCGGCAAGACCACCTGTCTGCGCATGGTGGCCGGGTTCGAGGATGCAACCGACGGCGTCGTCTCGGTTGATGGCACGCCCATCAAGCGCCCCGGCCCCGATCGTGCGGTCGTGTTCCAGCAATTCGCGCTGTTTCCGTGGAAAAGCGTTTACGACAACATCGACCTCGGGTTGCGCAATCTCAATGTCAGTTCGTCGGAACGCAGCAAGCGGATCGAGGCGATCCTGAACCTGATGAACCTGACGCAATATGCAAAGCACTTTCCGCACCAGTTGTCAGGCGGCATGCAGCAGCGCGTGGCGATTGCGCGCGCCTATGTGCTGGACCCCGATGTGCTGTTGATGGACGAACCGTTCGGCGCGCTCGATGCGCAGACCCGTGTGGTGATGCAGGAAGAACTGGTGCGGCTGGCCCGAAAGAACCCGCGCACGGTTCTGTTCATCACCCATGCCGTGGAAGAGGCCGTCTATCTGGCCGACCGCGTCGCGATCATGACCCGCGCACCCGGTCAGATCAAGGAGGTGCTGGACGTCGCCTCGGTCCGCAATGCCGAAAACTGGGACAGCCACGAGAAGATCGAGGACGTCATGGACCTCGAGAGCTTCGTGCATCTGCGCACGCATATCTGGCGCAGCCTGCGCGAGGAAAAGGCGGCACAACATGCCTGAAACGACCCTGACCACAACAAGGAGGAACCAAGGATGAAACTAACTTTCAAGGCTGTGGCGCTGGCCACAGTGGCCAGCTTTTCGACACTTGCACCCGCGCAGGCAGAGGACCTGACGCCGATCAACCTGAGCTATCAGCCTGCGCTCTACTGGGCGTTGCCCTTTTATCTGGCGACCGAATTCGGCTGGTGGGCCGAAGTGGGGCTGGACCCGAGCTTCACGACTTTTCCCGCAGGCGCACCGCAGATCGCCGCCGCCCAGGCCAATGACTGGGATGTGGGCGGCACGGGTTCTGTACCTGCCGTGCTGGGGGCCGCGCGCTTCGGTCTGCAGACCATCGGCATCACCAATGACGAAAGCGCGGGCAATGCGCTGATGGCGACCAATGACGCGATCGAGGGGTTCCGCGAGGACCCGTCCAGCATTGCCGGAGAGCGTATCCTGCTGACCACCAATTCGACCGTCGATTACGCGACGCAGCGCTGCCTGGAGCAATGGGGGCTGAGCCAGTCGGATGTCGAATATGTCAACCTCGGACAGGCGCAGGTGATCACGGGCATCATCGCGGGCGAAGCACGGCTTGCAGGCGTCTGGGCGCCCAACACCTACACACTGCAGGAACGTGCCGATAGCGACTATCTGTGCTCGGGCGCGGATGCCGAAGCCATCGTGCCCGGCGCGCTGGTCGTGCGCCCCGATTTCGCACAGGAAAGCCCCGAGCTGGTCGCGCGCGTGCTGGCCGCATTCCTGCGCGGTATTGTCTGGGCCAAGGAAAACCCCGAGGAGGCCCGTCGCCATCTGGTCGATTTCTATTCGGATGGCGGGGTCGAGATTTCGGACGCAGCCGTGAATGCCGAATTCGATCTGCGCCCGACCTTCTCGCTTGAAGAACAGGTGGCCCTGATGGACCGTTCGGATGGTGACAGCGAGGTGGACCAGTGGCTGACGGCCATCGGGGATTTCATGACCTCGGTGGGCACGACCGACAGCACGCCTGTTGCCGGAGATTACATCAATTCCGACTTCATGCAGATGGTGATGGATGACCCCGAATTGCGGGCCTTCGCCAATAACGAGTAAGCCCCAAAGCCCTGCCGCCATCCTGCGCGGCAGGGCGCAACCCCCAGTATGATGAGAAGATGATGGCGATCACCTATCTGAAGAAAGCCTCGAAAACACCGGAAACCGAGTCAGCGCATGCGCAGGCCGTCGTTGCCGAAATGCTGGCCCGGATCGAAGCCGAGGGCGAGGCCGCCGTCAAGGACTACGCGCACAAGCTCGACAAATGGCAGGGGCCGATCCTTGTCACCCCCGATGAGATGGCCGCGCGAGAAGCCGAAGTGCCCGATCAGGTCAAGGATGATATCGCCTTTGCCGTCGAACAGGTCCGGACCTTTGCCCTGGCACAGCGCGATTCGGTGCGCGATTTTCAGATCACCATGCCATCGGGGCTGGTGACCGGGCAGAAATGGCAGCCCTGCAATGTGGCCGGATGCTATGTGCCGACCGGCCGCTACGCCCATATCGCCTCTGCCGTGATGTCGGTGGCCACCGCCAAGGCCGCCGGTGTGGGCACGGTGATCGCCTGTTCGACCCCGTTTCGCGGTGGGGCGATGCACCCCTATGTCCTGTATGCCATGCGCGCGGCGGGCGCCGATATCGTGATGACGCTGGGCGGCGTGCAGGCGATTGCGACCATGGCCTATGGGCTGTTCACGGGCAAACCGGCGGATGTGATCGTGGGCCCCGGCAACAAGTTCGTGGCCGAAGCCAAGCGCATGCTGTTCGGCAAGGTCGGGATCGATGTCTTTGCCGGCCCGTCCGAGATCGGGATTCTGGCCGACAAGACCGCCGACCCTGAAATCGTGGCCGTCGATCTGGTGGGGCAGGCCGAGCATGGGCACGAATCCCCTGCCTGGCTGTTCACGGATGACCGCGCGCTGGCGGATGCCGTGATGGCCCGCGTGCCGGAACTGATCGCAGCCCTGCCCGAACCCGCGCGAGAGGCCGCCGATGCCGCCTGGCGTGACTATGGCGAGGTTGTTCTGTGCGATACACGCGCCGAACTGGTGCAGGTGTCGGATGAATACGCGTCCGAGCATCTTGAAATTCACTGCGCCGACCTGGACTGGTGGATGGCGAATCTGACGAATTACGGATCGCTGTTCGTGGGCGAGGAAACCACTGTGGCCTATGGCGACAAATGTTCCGGCCCCAACCACATCCTGCCCACGAAATACGCCGCGCGGTACTCGGCGGGGCTGTCGGTGCACAAGTTCCTCAAGCCGCTGACATGGCAGCAGGCCGATGCCGAGGCCAGCAAGGAGCTTGCCATCCGTGCCGCCCGCATCTCGCGGCTGGAAGGGATGGAGGCGCATGCCCGCACCGCCGATGTGCGGATGGCCAAATACTATCCCGGACACAATTTCGATCTGGGCAAACCTGTCGAATCGGCCTGATCCATGTCCCGCCTGCCTGATCTGGGGCGGCCGCCCGACATCCCGCCCGAGGCCATCGCCCTTGCCACCGCTCTGATGGAATCGGCGAGGCTGCACCGCTACGCGGAAGCGGGCAGCGACGGCGGCACGGTCGCGACCCTTGAACGCGAATTCGCGCGGCTGATGGGGCGGCGCTATGCGGTCGCGGTCAATTCCTGCGGGTCTGCGCTGTTTCTCGCGCTCCGGGCGGCGGGGGTGCGGCATGGCGATCCGGTGCTGATGAATGCCTTTACGCTGGGCCCTGTTCCCGGCGCGATCGACCATGCAGGCGGGCGGGCCGTGCTGGTCGAGATTACCGAGGATCTGGTCATCGATCTCGACGACCTGCGTGCCAAGGCCCGGACCTCTGGCGCGCGGGTGCTGATGCTGTCACATATGCGTGGGCATCTGTGCGATCTGGATGCTCTGGCAGAGCTGTGCCGCGATGAAGGGATCACCCTGATCGAGGATTGCGCGCATTCGCTTGGCGCGTCATGGGCCGGGCGGCAGGCGGGCACATTCGGGCAGACCGGGTGTTTCAGCTTCCAGTCCAGCAAGCATGTCAACACAGGCGAAGGCGGTGTGCTTGTGACCGATGACGATGCCGTGGCCGCGCAGACGATCCTGCATGCCGGCAGCTATCAGTTGCATGCGCAGAACGGCACGCCGCCCCCGCATGACGTGATGGCGGAATGGTCAACACGCTGCGGCAACTACTCGCTGCGCATGTCCGCGCTGGCGGCGGCCCTTGCCTTGCCGCAACTGCCGCTTCTGCCTGCGCGGGTCGCGGACTGGAATGCTTCTCATGATCGGATCGCAGCGCGGCTTCGGGCCGCGCCCGGTTTCGCCCTGCCGCACAGGCCACAGGCCGAAGCCTATGCCCAAAGCTCGCTGCAATTCCGCCTGCCCGACCGGGATGCAGACGCGATGGCGCATTTCGCCGATCAGGCGCGCCGTCTGGGGGTATGGGTCAAGTGGTTCGGCAAGGCCACGCCCGAGGGCTACAGTTCCAACCCCGCGCAATGGCCCGGCGCCGATGCGGCGGAAGTGCCGCGTGCCTGCGCCATCCAGATGACGCTTTGCGATATCCGCTTGCCGCTGGGGCTGCGCGCCGCCGAATGCGACGCCATCGCCGATGCGCTGATAGAGGCCGAGACTGCAACCAGAGGACAGACGCCCCGCCATGCCCAGGCTTGATACACTTTTCGATCTGACAGGACGTTCGGCGCTGGTGACGGGGGGCAATTCCGGCATCGGGTTGGCGATGGCGCATGCGCTGGGGTGTCAGGGCACGCATCTGCATCTGGCTGCGCGCGACACCAGCCGACTCGAGGGCGCGCGCCGCGATCTGGAACGAGACGGGATCGCGGTCACCTTGCACGCCACGGACCTGACCGATCCTGATGCGCTGGCCGCGCTGGCGGCAGCGACGGGCGGCGTGGATATTCTGGTGAATGCTGCTGGTGTAAATCTGCGCCAACCCTATGCACAGGTCACACCCGATGCGTTCGATCTGCATATGGCGCTGCATCTGCGTGCGCCGTTCTTTCTGGTGCAGCATCTTGCGCCGGGGATGGTGGACCGCGGCTGGGGACGGGTGCTCAATCTTGCCTCGCTGCAATCCCGGCGTGCCTTTGACAATTCGGCCCCCTATGGCGCGGCCAAGGGCGGGGTCGTGCAACTGACCCGCGCCATCGCGCAGGAGTTTTCGGGGCAGGGGGTGACATGCAACGCCATTGCGCCCGGCTTTTTCCCGACACCGCTGACCGCACCGGTCTTTGACGATCCCGCGCGTGCTGCCGATAATGCGGCGCGCACGGCCATCGGCCGCAATGGACGGCTGGAGGATCTGCACGGCGCAACCGTGTTCCTGTGCTCGGACGCTTCGGCCTATATCACAGGGCAGACATTGTTCGTTGACGGGGGGTTCACGGCGAAATGAGCGCACAGATGCAGGCCCTTCTCTATACCGCGCCCAACCGGATCGAGCTTGAGACACTGCCAGTGCCGGACCCATTGCCGGGTGACGTGCTGGTGCGTGTTGCCGCTGTGGGCATCTGCGGGTCGGACATGCATGCCTATCACGGCCATGATGACCGCCGCCCCCCGCCGCTGGTGCTTGGGCATGAGGCGGCGGGCACAATCGCGGCAGGCCCGCGCACGGGCGAGCGTGTTGCCATCAATCCGCTGGTGGTGGACCCCGATTGCCCGGTGGCACTGGCGGGTCGCCCGCATCTGTCGCCCACGCGCGCGATCATCTCGATGCCCCCGCGCCCCGGCGCTTTCGCCGAATATGTGACCATCCCGGAACGCAACCTGCTGCCTGTCCCGGATGACATGCGCATGGAGGTTGCGGCCCTCGCCGAGCCCGTGGCCGTGTCCTGGCATGCGGTCCGCATCGGGCTGGAGCGGCTTGGGGCGGAGCGCCCGCGCGTCTTGATCCAGGGCGGTGGGGCCATCGGTCTGGGCGCGGCACTGGTCGCGCGGCATATGGGGGCCGCGCTGATCGATGTCGCCGAGCCCCATCCCGGACGGCGCGCGCTACTGGTGGCCGAACCGGGGATAAGCGGGTTCGATCCCATGATGCAGGACGCTGGCGACAGCGCCTATGATCTGATCATCGACGCTGTTGGCGCGGAGGCAACGCGGCAGGCAGCCTCGCGGCTGGTGCGGCCCGGCGGGGTGATCGTGCATGTGGGGTTGCTGCCGGGGCATGAGGGCTATGATATCCGCCGCATCACCCTGCAGGAAATCACCGTGACCGGCAGCTATTGCTACACACCGGATGATTTCCAGGCAGCCCTGCATGCGCTGGCGGCAGGGGATCTGGGCGCGCTCGGCTGGGTCGAGAGGCGCCCGCTTGCGCAGGGCGCCGCGGCCTTTGCCGACCTTGATGCCGGGCAGGTGTCTGCGGCCAAGATCGTCCTGACGGTGCCGTAACGCCCCCGATATCGCCTGCGATCAGCGCAATCTGTGGCCGGTTTCGGCATCGAACAGAAAGGCGCGCGCCGGGTCGAATCGGACGCCGACATCCATGTCATCCGTCAGATCGGATTCACCATCCTCGGCGATGATCAGGCGCTCGCCCATGCCGGACCGCAGATAGGCAAAGGATACACCGCCCAGCTTCTCGATCAGTTCCAGCCGAAAGCCGCGGCCTTCAGGGTCGATGCGCAGATGTTCCGGGCGAATGCCCAGTTCGATCCTGGTGCCGTCGGCAGGCAGGCGCATAGTCAGTTCGGGCACATCTGAGAGCGCCGGGACCGACAGCGTGCCCTTGACGATCTGACCTGGCAGAAAGTTCATGGCGGGCGAGCCGATAAAGCCCGCCACGAACCGGTTGTCGGGGTCGCGATACAGGTCCAGCGGGGCGCCGACCTGCTCGATACGGCCGTTGCGCAGCACGACGATCTTGTCGGCCAGCGTCATCGCCTCGACCTGATCGTGGGTCACGTAGATCATGGTTGCGCCGATCTGCTTGTGCAGAGAGGCGATTTCCACGCGCATATCGACACGCAACTCGGCATCGAGGTTCGACAGCGGCTCATCGAACAGGAACACCTCGGGGCCGCGCACGATGGTGCGCCCGATGGCCACGCGCTGGCGCTGCCCGCCCGACAGCGCCTTGGGCTTGCGATCAAGCAGCGGTTCCAGTTTCAGGATGCGCGCGGCCTCATTGACCTTGGCGGTGATTTCATTCTTGGGAAAGCCGTTCATTTTCAGACCGAACCCCATGTTCTCGGCCACGGACATATGCGGATAGAGTGCATAGGTCTGGAAAACCATCGCCACACCGCGCTGTGACGGGTCCAGCTTTGTCACATTGCGTGTGCCAATGTTGATCTGCCCGTCGGTGGTTTCCTCCAGCCCCGCAACCATGCGCATCAACGTGGACTTGCCGCAGCCAGACGGGCCGACAAAGACACAGAATTCGCCTTCCTCGATCTGCAGGTCAATGCCGTGAATGACCTGCACATCACCGTATTTCTTGATGACATTCGACAATGTGACGCCGGACATGGCTATCCCCTTTTCCGTTCTGCACAAGATGCGGTTTCGGTCAGATGCGCGATCACGTCGCGTTCGGCAGGATCATAGGCCCGGCCGTCAGGCCAGAGCAGGTCGTGAAACCACAGGTCGGGGGCGTGGACATGACCGTGCAGCGCCTGCAGCGCCTGGGGCCAGGGCGCATCGGTCTGGGTGCGGCCCTTGACCAGCCCCCAATGATAGGCCCCGATCCCCTGAGCCTGGTAAAAGGGCAGTTGATCCTGAATGCGGCTGTCGATGGTGCGCGCCAGCCATTCGGTAATCATGAGCGGGCGGCCATGCGCGGCAAGCTGGGCCGCGTAGCGGCGGGCATGGTCCAGATCGCAATAGGCATGAAAGCTGATGATGTCCGACAGCGCCAGCGCCCGCCGGTCGATCGGATCGTCAAAGGCGGGTGCATCGACACCCAGCCTGGGCGTGCGCCATGCCGCGACGGTCAGCGGCTGGCAGGGACCGACCTCGCGCGCCCAGTCAAAGCAGTGCTCCATCAGCGCCAGGCTATGCGCGCCAAGTGCGGCGTCATATTCGGCATACGCCCCGCCCGGAAGAAAGATCATGCGATTGCCGGGCTCATTATACAGGTCCCAGGCCAGAATGCGCGGGTCGCGGCTGTGCTGGCGGATCATGTCTTGCAGATAGGCCTGAAATTCGGGCCATTGCCCCCGGTCCATCACCGCTGCCCGCCCCGGAGAGGCCACCGCGCGGCTGTTATGCAGCCCCGGCACCGGATCGGGCTGCGGGCCATAGAGGGGTTCGGCCCCGCCAAAGCCGCAATCATCGAACAGGACCGGCATGACCGACAATCCCAGCCCGTCCGCCGTGTCCAGAAACCAGTCGAACCGCGCCTTGAGGCCGTTGCGATCATGTTTCCAGACCAGAAAATGCAGATTGGTGCGGATGGAATTCAATCCCATCCCGGCGGCCCAGCCCAGTTCGCGGGTGATCGTGTCGCGGTCGAAGCTCTCTTCGTGCCACATCTCGAGGAAGTTCACTGCGCTCGAGGGCAGGAAATTGCAGCCCATGGGCCAGGGTTGCGCCTGCCACCAGGCATTGGCCTGTTCCGTCGTCCAGCGGGTTTGGGGCGCGAAGGTCATCGGCAGCGTGTCCAGGGCGTTTGGGCATGGCAAGCGGCCCGCGCGGTCGCGCGGGCCGCAGGGTGTCATCAGCGATCAAGCAGGTCCTGCACATCCGCCTGCGCATCAGCGAGCGCGGCATCAACCGATTTTCCGGTCAGCCAGATCGCCTGCAATTCGCGGTTCAGCACGTCCTGGATCGCGCCGTAGCGGCGCGAGGGCGGCGTGTCGCGGGCAATGTCGGCGGTGCCGGCATATTCACTGCGATGGGGCAGGGCGGCGTAGTCCCCGCTTTCCAGAACCGATGTGCGTACGGCCATATGCCCGGTCCGCGCCCAGTCGATATTGTGCTCATTGATGAAGGCCAGCACCTGCAGCGCGGCATCATAGGTGTCGGGGTCACTGGCCTGCAGCGGTGACGGAATGGCCCACATATGGCTGTCGGCCCAGGTTGCGCCCTCGTCAAAGAGGGTGGGGAAATCGGCCACATGGTAGCTGTTCAGCCCCTCGTCATCGCGCGCAGCCTCGGCAGCGTAGAAATCCACGACCCAGGTGCCGTTGACAAGCACCGCGGCCTCGCCATTCAGGAACGCCTGCTGGCTGTCGGCGTAGTTCAGTTGCGGGTTGGACAGCCCCGCATCGAACAGCTGGGTGATCGCGCTGATCGCATTGCGCGTCTCTGGCGTGTCGATGGTCGCCGTGTCGCCGTCGAAGATATTCGAGCCCTGCTGCCAGATCAGCGCAAGCGCCACCCGAACCCCGATGGGGAATTCCGCGAAATCGGCAGCAAGGTAGTCCTGCCCGGTCGCCTCTTGTACGGCGCGGGCATGTTCCAGCATTTCCTCGGGCGAGGTGGGCAGGATCGGCGCGCCATCCTCGACCAGCCCGGCCGCTTCCATCAGATCCATGTTCACATGCCAGAGGTTGGCGTGCAGATCCATCGGCACGCCCACGATCCGGTCGTTATAGGTGACAGCCTCCAGCGCGGCGGGTTCCCAGTCGGACGGGTCGATGCCCGCGCCTTCCAGATCATCGGTCAGATCGGCCAGCGCGCCGATATTGGCAAATTCCGGCACCCTGTGGCGGTGCATGACATGCACATTGGGCGGCGTGCCCCCGGCATAGGCCGCCACGATCTGGTCGTAGTAATTGCCCCAGTCGGTGGGCAGTGTGTTGACCGAGATGCCGTCAAGCTCGGCATCGGCGGCATTGATGATCGACTGGATGATGCAGGCCTCACCCACCGAAGCGGACGTATCGGTGCCTGCATCCTCGCAATCGCCGAAGAACCGGCCCAGTGTCACATCCTGCGCCACGGCGCTCGTGGCCAGAAGTGTCAGCGCGGTTGCGCCAAAGATCATGCGTTTCATTTACTTTCCTCCCTTGGATGGTGTCGGTTAGATCAGCCCTTGGTGCCGCCCGCCGTCATGGCGCGCACCACATAACGCTGGAAAATCAGGAACAGCACGACCACCGGCAGCGAGGCGATGACGCCCGAGGCCATGACCCGCCCCAGCCCTTCGGCCTGTGCGAAATTCGACTGAATCGAGGCAAGGCCCAGCGTGATCGTGAAATACTCGCGCTGCTGTGCCGAGACGAGCGGCCACAGATAGTCGTTCCAGGCATAGAGGAAGGTCAGGATCGCCAGCGTCATCATGGCAGGGCGCGCCAATGGGAGCATCACATACCAGAAGATCTGCAACCAGCCGACACCGTCGATGCGCGCGGCTTCCTCTATATCCTTTGGGATCGCCTTGAAGAACTGCATCATCAGGAACACGCCGATGGGCACTGCCACGCGCGGCAGGATCAGCGCGTGGTGGCTGTTGTGCCAGCCCCAGTCCGAGAACATGGTGTAGAGCGGGATGAAGACGGCCTGCTCGGGCACCATCAGGCCCATCAGGCAGAGAATGATGATCGGCGTCTTGAACGGGAAGTCCAGGCGCGCCAGCGCATATCCGGCCGTGGTGGACACCGCCAGCACCGCCAGCGTCATGCCGACCGAGACGATCAGCGAGTTCAGGAACCACATCGGCACCTGCCCGAAGCGGAACAGCGCGATGTAATTGTCAGGCGTGAAGGGAAACGGGATCAGCCCCAGCGCAGTGCTGGATGTGGTGCGCGCGAGCAGGTCATTGGGTTGAAAGGACAGCGACACCATCCAGATCGTCGGCACAAGCCAGATGAAGGCCGGGATCGAGAGCCCGAAGATCAGCCAGTAATATCCGCGAGTCATTGATCCTTCTCCCGTCCCAGTACGAATTGCAGGATCGAAAAGCCACCCATGATGACAAACAGGAACACCGCCATGGCCGAGGCGCGGCCCAGTTCGCTGTCTCGGAACGCGGTCTGGTAGATATATCGGACCAGTACCTGCGTCGTGTCATTCGGCCCGCCATTCGTCATCAGATGCGACTGCCCGAAGACCTGAAAATGCAGGATGATCTGCAACACCACGACCAGCGTGATGGTGCGCTTGAGGTTGGGCAGGGTGATATACCAGAACGCCTTGGCCCCTGTGGCATTGTCCAGCGCGCCGGCCTCATACAGATCCTTGGAGATGTCCTGAATGCCCGCCAGAAACAGGATCATCGCGATGCCCAGCGACCACCAGATCGTCGCGATCACGATGGAGGCCATGGCGAAACCCTCTGCGGTCAGCCAGACGATGGGCGAGCCGCCGACCAGTTCGGTCACATTGGCGATCAGCCCTTGCCGGGGCGAGAACATGATCTGCCAGATCAGCGTGACAACCGTGACCGAAAGCACCTGACTGAGGAAGAACAGCGTGCGCAGCACCGCCTTCGCGCGCGTCTCGCCATCCAGGGCGGCGGCCAGCAGCATGGCGGTGATCGTTACCCCCGGAACAGCCAGCCCCACGAACAGGATCGTGTTGCCCACCGTGGGCCAGAAACGGCGATCGTACCAGCGCCCGTCCTCGCCCGGATGAAAGCCCGGCAGCACGAACAGAAGCAGTGACGCAATCCCGATGGCCAGCGCCGTGACCTTGCCCGCGCGCCCGGTCCGATAGAGCAGGACACTCGTCCCAAGGCCAAGCAGCCCGAAAAACTGGTAGCCCGGGCTGGCCCATGCCCCCCAGGTGATGTTCGAGCCCCACATGACGCGCTCGTAATTGCTCAGGCCGACATAGCTCTTGGCGTCGGGATTGAAGGCGACGGCCATCAGGTTCCAGTCATGCAGGCTGATCCAGACCCCCTTGAAAAAGGGATAGACCAGAAAGACCGCATAGACCGTCAGAAACGGCAAGAGCAGGATCGCGGCCGCCTGGCGCTGCGTCAGCGCAAGGCGCGTGCCTTGGTATCGCGTCATCTGGCGCCTCCTCCCAGAGCGTGCGGTTTTGCGCACACATCGCCAATTCGTACTGCTAAAAATATTTAGCAAACTTTATTACCTTACGTCAAGATGTATTATCCCGCCATGACCGACCCCAAGTTTCCGACGCCTGCGCGCGTCACGATGAAAGATGTGGCCGCGCGGGCAGGCGTGTCGCAATCGACTGTGTCCTTTGTGCTCAATGGCATGGAAGACATGCGTATCGCAGCCGAAACGCGGCAGCGGGTTCTCGATGCGGTGGCGGAGCTGGACTATCGCCCGCGCGCGGCAGGGCGGCCGCCATCGTCGCAGATGAAACGGGTGATCGGGCTGATGCTGGATGAGATCGCGACCAGCCCCTTTGCGGCCATCTCGATCGAGGGCGCGCATGAACAGGCGCGCAAACATGATGCGTTGCTCGAGATCGTGATGACTGGCGGCGACCCGGAATATGAGGCCGCTATCCTGCGCAAATGGGCAGCAGACAATGTGCAGGGCGTTATCTATGGCTCTATCCTGACGCGCCAGATCACGCCGCCTGACGCGCTCAGCCGTCATCGTGCGGTGCTGCTGAACTGCTATGACGGGGCAGGGCGCTTTGCCTCGGTCGTGCCCGCCGAACGGCGCGGCGGTGAAGCGGCGACTGATGCGCTGCTGGCCGAAGGGCACCGCAGGATCGCCTTCATCTCGGGCGAGGCGTGGATGGACGCCGCGACCCAGCGCAGAGAGGGGTTTGAACGCGCCATGCGCGCCGCTGGTGTGCCGATTGATCCGTCACTGCTGCGCGAGGGCAATTTCCTGCCCAGCGGCGGGCGCGCGGCGACACTGGACCTGATGCGCGGCCCCACGCGGCCGGATGCGATTTTCTGCGCCAATGACCTGATGGCCGTCGGGTGCTACGAGGCGCTGAAGGAACTGGGCGAACGGCCAGGCGAAACTGTGGCCGTCATGGGGTATGACGATCAGGAAATCGCGCAGCACCTGTCGCCTGCCTTGTCCACGGCATTGCTGCCGCATCGGGAAATGGGCCAATGGTGCTGCGCCTACCTGCTGACCGAGGCACCGGGGCCGAAAACACAAGAGCGAATCGCCTGCCCGGTCATCCTGCGCGGATCACACAAGCGGCAGGGGTGAGCGGCTGGATGCAAGAGGTCGTCGCCAGCGGTGCCGAAAATCCGCCGCCTATGAGATCAGGCGGTCACAATCGCAGGACGTGCCGTCCCGACCTCTGGCGCCGTCACCCGTTTCACCAAGATGCCTGGACGCACGCTTCGCAGTTCAGGCCACGCGTGCGCCCTTGACCCTGACCTCGCGCAGCATCGGAACCAAGCCGGGCAAGCTGACACGGATGATATCCGCGCGAAGACCAGGCTTCAGCGCGCCCCTGTCTGACAAACCCACCGCCCGCGCCGGTGTTGCAGTGACCGCGCGAAAGCCCCGTGCCATATCGCCCAGCAACTGTCCCAGGCGCACGGCGCCTTGCAACAGGGCGGCCGGAACGTAGTCGGATGACAGAATGTCCAGCCGGTCGGCACGTGCCAGGTCCGACGCCGCGACATTGCCGGAATGCGACCCGCCCCGGATCAGGTTCGGCGCGCCCATCATCACTTTGATGCCCGCGTCATGGCAGCTATGGGCGGCTTCCAGCGTGGTCGGAAATTCTGCCAGCCGGACACCATGCCGGGCCGAGGCCGAAACCTGCGCCGCTGTCGTATCATCATGGCTGGCCAGCGTCGCCCCGTAGCCGCGCGCTGCCGCGACCACGGCGGCCTCATGCGCTGTGCGGACGCGTGCGCCCAGTTCCTGCTGGTGCGCAACATGGTCGTCGAACTCGGCCTCCGTCATGCCGTATTTCCCGCGCAGATAACTGCGCAGCCTGGACAGGTCGGAAAACTGCCGCTGGCCCGGCGTGTGGTCCATCAGGCTGACAATGCCGACCCGGTCATCGGGGCCGAATTCGTCCAGTTCGTCGATCAGTGTTTCGGAACAGATCTCGGCGCGCAGATGCAGGAAATGGCTGATCTTGAGCGCGCCAAGGTCGCGCATCCCCAGTATCTCGCTGGCCAGAGGGCGGGCATAGCGCCCGCGGCCCCGCGCATCCTCGTGCGTCAGCGACCCGATGCGCAGAGCGTCGAATACCTTGGTGATCCCTGTTCCCGCCAATTCGCGGTCATGCGCGATGACGGCGCTGGCATGAGGCCACTCGACACCGGGGCGGGGGGCAAGATGGCGTTCCAGATTGTCCGTGTGCAGCTCGATCAGGCCGGGCGCGATCAGATCGCCGTCGCAATCCAGCGCACCCCTGGGCAGATGGGGGCTGTCATCAAGGGCTGCAATGACGCCGTCGCGGATGACCACGGCACCGCGTTGCAGCTTGTCGGGCAGAACAAGCTGCGCATTTCCCAGGATCACCTCAGTCATTTCCTTGTCGTCCTTGTCTCTTGCGTCGCGATTCCGTGGCGGTCGGCTCACCCCGGTTTTCCGGGCATGGCGCCCTCCGGCAGCTTCAGGGCGCTGACGTCACGGCGCCTGGCCTGTGGTGTGCGGCGTTGATCAGGATCGAGTCGCTCGCTCTCATCTGCTCAGACATCTTCCAACGCGCGGTCAATCGCGCTCTCGATCTGTGCCAATGCCGCGTCGAGCGTGCTGTCATTGACGATGATCTGCGTGCCGGGGGGCGCGGCAAGCTCCGCCCGTTTCAACCGCGCGGCGATCTCGCGCGCGCTCTCGCGTCTGCGTGCGGCCAGGCGTGTGGCCAGAACCTCGATGGGGGCCGAGACCATCAGCACCAGTAGCTGCGGATAGGCGGCCGCGATCTGCGGCAGGGCCTTGCGCGAACCGTTGAACACCACCACCTTACCTGCGGCCAGGTTGGCATCGACGCTGGCGGGAACCGCGTAGCGCAGCCGATGCGCGCCCCAGTGAAAAGCATAGCGCCCCATGGCGACCTGCGCATCGAACTGCGCCTCTGTGACGGCGATGTGATCTTCCCCGCCCGCATCTGCCGGGCGCGTGATGACACGCCGCGCGATGATGATATCGGGCCGCACCTTGCCCAGTGCCGCGATCAGCGTGTCCTTGCCCACCCCCGAGGGACCGACAATCGCGACCAGCAGCCCGCGCCCGCGATGACCGCTCATGCCGACAGATCCCGCGCGGGCGTGAAGCCTGTGACATCAACCTCGCGGTCGCAGACCGCTGCGCGGGCGTCAGCATCATGAAATATGCCAAGGATCGCCGCCCCCCGCGCCTTGGCCTCGGCAATCAGGTCCAGAACCACGGCGCGGTTGGCCGAATCCAGGCTGGCGGTCGGTTCATCCAGCAGCATCACCGGCCAGTCCAGAATGAACCCGCGCGCGATATTGACCCGCTGCTGCTCGCCGCCCGAAAAGGTGGTGGGCGAGAGCGACCACAGCCGTTGCGGGATGTTCAGCCGCGCCAGCAACGCGCGCGCGCGCGCCAGGGCGTCAGCCTCCGCCAACCCCTGCGCGCGCAACGGCTCGGCCACGACGCGCAATGTCGGCACGCGCGGGATAACGCGCAGGAACTGGCTGACATAGCCAAGCCGGTTGCGGCGCAGGGCAATCACATCGCGCGGCTCTGCTCCGCAGAGTTCCACCCCCGCCACGCGGATCGATCCCTGATCGCAGCGGTAGTTTCCCCAGATCATGCGCATCAGCGTCGATTTCCCGGCCCCCGACGCCCCCACCAGGGCGACGCATTCTCCGGGCCGGACCGACAGCGCCGCACCCTCCATCACAGGCAGGACGACACCGCCCTGATTGTGCAGCACAAAGCGCTTGCCGACCCCTGAAATCTCGATCATTCCCCCGCCCTTCATCTTGCACGAAATACTCATTCAACGCCCTCGGTGCCGCATCGCCTCAGACCTGCAGCACCGAACTGACCAGAAGCTGCGTATAGGCATCCTGCGGATCATCCAGAACCTGATCCGTCAGCCCCTCCTCGACGACATGACCATCCTTCATCACCATCAGCCGGTCGGCCAGCAAACGCACCACGGCCAGATCATGCGTGACAATCACCGCAGACAGACCGAAGTGCCGCACCAGCCCGCGCAACAGATCCAGCAGCCGCGCCTGAACAGAGACATCCAGGCCCCCCGTCGGCTCGTCCATGAACACCAGCCTCGGCCCCGTCACCAGATTGCGCGCGATCTGCAGGCGTTGCTGCATCCCGCCGGAAAAGGCGCGCGGGCGCTCGTCGATACGGCCCGCGTCGATCTCGACCCGCCCCAGCCAGTCACTGGCCTGACGGCGGATATCGCCATAATGACGCGCGCCCACGGCCATCAGCCGGTCGCCCACATTGCCGCCTGCACTGACATTCATGCGCAACCCGTCGCGCGGGTTCTGATGCACGAAGGCCCAGTCCGTGCGCGCCAGCCAGCGGCGTTCGGGCTCGGACATCTCGAGCGTATCACGCAGGCCCTGATCGCGCGTGTCGAACATCACGCGGCCCGTGTCAGGGGGCATGTGGCCGGCCAGACAATTCAGCAGCGTGGATTTTCCCGACCCGCTCTCGCCCACGATCCCCATGACCTCGCCGGGCCAGAGGGTGAAGCTGATATCGGCGCAGCCCAGATGGCGGCCGTAGAATTTACCAAGGCCCTCGACCTTCAGAAGCGGTGTCATGCCGCATCCTCCGCCTGTGCGGCCACGCGGGTGGCACAATAATCCGTGTCCGAGCAGACGAACATCCGCCCGCCCGCGTCATCTGTGATGACCTCGTCGAGATAGCTGTCCTCGGCCCCGCAAATGGCGCAGCGCTGGCCTGCGGCCTTGCTGGCCGTGAAGGGGTAGTCTTCGAAATCGAGGCTTTCGACACGGGTATGGGGTGGGAGCGCATAGATGCGGCCTTCGCGCCCCGCCCCGAACAGGTGCAGCGCCGGCGAGCGGTCGAGCTTGGGATTGTCGAATTTCGGGATCGGCGAGGGATCCATGATATAGCGCCCCTCGACCCGCACAGGATAGGCATAGGCGCGCGCAATCTCGCCATGCCTGGCGATATCCTCATACAGCCGCACCTGCATCAGCCCGTAATCTTCCAGCGCATGCATGGTGCGCGTCTCGGTCTCGCGCGGCTCAAGAAAGCGCAGAGGCTCGGGGATCGGTACCTGAAAGACGAGGATCTGCCCGTCGGTCAGGGGGCGCTCGGGGATGCGGTGGCGTGTCTGGATCACGCTGGCCTCTGCCGTGGCCTCGGTCGTGGTGACCCGCGCGACGCGCGCAAAGAAGTTGCGGATCGAGACCGCGTTGGTAGTGTCGTCGGCGCCCTGGTCGATCACCTTCAGCGTATCTTCGGGCACCAGACAGGCAGCTGTCACCTGCACGCCCCCGGTGCCCCAACCGTATGGCATGGGCATTTCACGGCTGGAGAACGGCACCTGATAGCCGGGGATGGCCACGGCCTTGAGGATCGCGCGGCGCAACATGCGCTTGGTGGCCTCATCGAGATAGGCGAAATTGTAGTCGGTCATCTCATCTTCCTCGCGCGCGCCCTTGCGGAGCGGGTGGGTGGGTGGGCGACGCAAGGGCGCGCCTGTATGTCGCAAGCGTTCATTCTGCCGCCTGCCGTGCCGCCGCATCGCGCCGCAGCTTGCGGATCAGTTCCAGTTCGGCCTGAAAATCGACGTAATGGGGCAGTTTGATATGCTCCAGAAACCCGCTCGACTGGATGTTGTCGCAATGCGACAGCACGAATTCCTCGTCCTGCGCGGGCGCGCCGTCCATGTCCTCGCCCAGTTCCCGCGCCCGGAGCGCGCGGTCCACCAGCGCCATGGAAATCGCCTTGCGCTCGGATTGGCCAAAGACCAGCCCGTATCCACGGGTGAATTGCGCAGGCTCGGTTTTCGAGCCCTGAAACTGGTTCACGCTCTCGCATTCGGTCAGCAGAATCTCGGCAAACTCGATCTCGAATCCCAGTTCCGGCAGATGGGCCGACACGCGCAGATGCCCGATCCGCAATTCGCCGACAAAGGCATGGTTGCGCCCATAGCCGCGCTGGGTCGAATAGGCCAGGGACAGCAAGAACCCTTCATCGCCACGCGCCAGCGCCTGCAGGCGCAACGCACGCTCGGCCGGAAACTCCAGCGGTGTGCGGGTCAGGTCCGGCACCTCTGGCCCGCCCGGCCCTTCGCCCTGCATCAGCCCTTCTGCGCCCAGATGCGACAGGATATGCGGTGTGTCTGCGGGCTCGGCCTTGATCTCTGGTGCCGGCGGGACGTCGGGTGCCTGGGCCAGGTCGAAATCCAGCAGCCGATGCGTGTAGTCGAATGTCGGGCCCAGCACCTGCCCGCCCGGCGCATCCTTGTAGGTCGCCGAAATCCGGCGCAGGATCTGCATCTGGCTTGTGTCGACCGGCAGGCTTGCGCCAAAACGGGGCAGGGTGGTGCGAAAGGCGCGGATCAGGAACACCGCCTCGATCACGTCGCCGCGCGCCTGCTTGAGCGCCAGCGCAGCCAGGTCAGGGTCATGGAGCGAGCCCTCGGCCATCACACGATCGACCGCCAGCGCAAGCTGTTCGCGGATCTGCGCCAGCCCCAGATCGGGCACATCGCGATCCCCGCGCCGGGCATCATCCAGCCAGGCATGGGCGTTCTCGATTGCGCGCTCACCACCTTTGACAGCCACATACATCACGCACCCCCGATCCGTGTGGAACGCGGCAGGGCTGCCAGCTGCGTGCCGCTGGTGAAGAGAATATCCAGTCCACGCGGGAACTGCGCCGCATTCGCCTGCAGCGCGGCGACATCCGGCAGGGTCAGGAACGCCTCATGCGCGATGCCCGGTCCGGTCAGGCGCGCGCCCTCACGGCGCAATTCCGCGCCATCCACGATCAACGTGGCAGAGCGGTCAGGATACTCCGCGCTGCCCTGCGGATAGGCCGAAAGCGGCCCCAGCGCGGGCCATGTGCCCAGCGCGAATGCGGCCCCCTGCGGGCCGACCAGCGGTGCGCCCAGATGAAAGCGCACCCAGTCGCGCATGGCGTCGCAATCATGCGCCCCTGCCAGATGCAGCGGCGTGGTGCCATCGACCAGTGTCAGCAGGACGGACGCCGCCGCCGGAGAACACGGGGCGGGGGCGTCGATCCCGGGCAGCGCCACAATCCGCCCCGGATGGGACATCGCATCCAGCACGATGCGAAAGACGCGCGCGGCGTCAATGGCTGGGTCGGCAAAGCCTTGTGTCAGTTGCATGCTCATCCTTCGCCCCGCACCAGTGTGAAGAAATCGACCTTGGTGGCCGCCGCGCGGCGCGCGCGCGTCTCGGTTTCCTGCCTTTCGGCGGCCAGCAAGGGGGCCAGCACGGTTGCTTGCAATCGTTCCCCGCGTTCTGTTTGCAACAGCGCATCCAGCAATGCCCCACGCTCTGCCTTGCGCGTGTCGCGGCCCTGCACCAGGGCGTGACCGATGGTCCCACAGGGCAACCGGACCGACGCGCGCGTAACCGTCACTTCGCCCAGATTGAACGCCGCGCCCACGGCCCCGGCGCGGCCCTGCACCATCATCGCCCCGACCTCGGGCTTGCGCAGCCAGGTGAATTCAGGCGGATCATCAGGCCAGAGCGCGCCAAGCCGTGCCAGCGGCGCGCGTGCAATCAGGCCAAGCCAGTCGCGGCGGGACAGGGACGGGTCAGACATTCTCAAGACCAATCTGGATATAGACAACTAGACAAATACGCTGTTGAGTGGTTTTAATCAAAAGGAATTTTGTGAAAGTTTCACGACATGACCGCAACCGAGCCACTGTGGAAGAAAATATCCGACACGCTGCGCACAGAGATCGCGCTGGGCGCGTGGCCCGCAGGCACGCGCCTGCCAAGCGAAGCCCTGTTGGCAAAACGCTTCGACGTGAACCGCCATACGGTGCGGCGCGCACTACAGGCCTTGTCTGACGAGGGGCTGGTGCATGCACGGCGCGGGGCCGGGGTGTTTGTGCGGGCCGCACCGCTGCGCTATCCGATCGGGCGGCGCACGCGCTTTCGGCAGAACCTGCTCTCGGCAGGGCGCAGCCCGTCGCGCAAGCTGCTCAGCCTGACCCGGCAAGCCGCCTCTGCCGCCGAGGCGCGCGCGCTGGATATCGCCGCTGGCGCGCCCGTGCATGTGGTGGAAGCGATCAGCATGGCCGATGACCTGCCGGTTTCACTGGCCCGATCCTGTTTCTGCGCCACCCGGTTGCCCGATCTGGACGCGGGGCTGCGCGCGCTGCCCTCTGTTACGGACGCGCTGGCTCGGGTCGGGATCAGCGACTATTTCCGCGCCTCTACCCATCTCACAGGGCATAACGCCAATGCATTGCAGGCAAGACTGCTGGAGATTGCCGTCGGTGATGCGCTCATCCTGTCCGAGGCGATCAATATCGATGGCTCTGGCATTCCGGTGGAATTTGGCCGAACCTATTTCGTGGGTGCGCGCGTCGAGCTGGTGCTGGAGGGGCCAGATACCCCCGATGCCGTCATGTGATTGCAACATTGCCGATCTAGGTAAGGGCGCAAATGCGAAGGGAACAGAAATGACGACCGGAGACATGCGCCTGACCGGCGCCCTGTGCCTTGTGAGCGGTGCGCTTGAAGATTGCGACATCACGATCTGCGACGAGAGTATCGTGCCCTCAGCGCCGCGCGCGTATGAGATTGATCTGTCCGGCTACTGGCTGCTGCCGGGCATTGTCGATCTGCATGGCGACGGGTTCGAGCGCCATGTCCGGCCCCGCCCCAGCGCGCCCTTTGAAAAGCGCGCCGCGCTGCAATCGGCCGATGTGGAACTGGCCTCGCAAGGAGTGACGACTGCCTGGTTCGCGCAAAGCTGGTCATGGGAGGGCGGGTCGCGCGCCCCGGATGAGGCCGTGGCGCTGCTGGAGGCCCGCCGCCAGATCGCGCATCGGTTGATGACCGATATCCGCATCCAGTTGCGGTTCGAGACGCATATGCCCGACGATCACGCCGCGCTGATGGCGGTGGTGCGGGACTATCACCTTGATTATATCGTGTTCAACAATCACCTGCCCGAAGCGCTGGACATGGCCGATCACCGACCCGAGCGCTTTGCTGCGTGGTCTGCGCAAAATGGCCATCTGCCGGATGATCTGCTGGCCATTGTGCGTGCCGCGGGCAAGGCGGATCCCCATATCCCGGCCTTCCTGACTGCGCTGGCCGCCGATCTGCGCGAGGCGGGTGTCATGATGGGCTCGCATGATGACCCGTCCGCCGAAACGCGTGCGTTCTTTCGCGGCATCGGCGCATCGATCTGCGAATTCCCCACCACGGCAGAGGCTGCGCGCGCTGCCCGTGCCGCTGGCGAGCCGGTGCTGATGGGCGCGCCCAATATCGTGCGCGGGGGGTCGCAATCGGGCAATATCGCGGCGATGGAACTGATCGAGGACGGGTTGTGCGATGCGCTGATCTCGGACTACTACATCCCGGCACTGGCACAGGCCGCATGGGCCGTTGCCGATGCGCGCGCCCTGTCCTTTGCCCCTGCATGGGAAATGATCTCGACCCGCCCCGCCCAGATCATGGGGCTCGCGGATCGCGGTCGGCTGGCCCCCGGTCAGCGCGCCGATCTGGTGGTGATGAACCCCGATACCAGGCGCATCGAGGCCACGATTGCCCGCGGGCGGATCGCTTTTGCCAGCGGGCAGGCGGCACAGCGGATGCTGCGCCGCGCGGCGCCGGTCGCGCATGCCGCACAGTAGAACCGCCATGAGCTACGCTCAGCAGATCACCGCCGAACTGGTGCCCATCCGCCCGGCGGACGCGCTGGAACACGACCATATGGTGCGGGCGCTCGCATGGGTGCGCTCGGGCGCGCCCCTGTGCCGCACTGCTCCGCCCGCGACACCGAACATGCATCTGGTCACCTATTTTCCAGTGGTCGATCAGGGCCTTGTGCTGCTTGGCGATCATATCAGTTCTGGCCTGTGGCTGCCCCCCGGCGGCCATGTCGAACCGGGCGAACACCCATGCGACACAGTCATCCGCGAATGCCGCGAGGAACTGCGCATGCAGGCGCGGTTCGTGGGGCGCGCGCCGGTATTCCTGTCCATCGCGGAAACCATCGGCGCGCATCCGCATGTCGATGTGGCGCTCTGGTATGCGTTGCAGGGCAGCGCGGGGCAGATACCTGATTTCGACCCGCGCGAATACCGCGCGATGCGCTGGTTCGCCTTTGACGCCGTGCCGCTGGATGACACCGATCCCCATATCGCTGGTTTTCTGGGTAAGCTCGGCAGCCACGCGCGCGTGGCGTGACGCGCGCGCTCAGTGCAGGGACACATCCTCGTATTTCTGCAGGAACTGTGCGGCATCCAGCTGGCGGAAATTACTCAGCGCCAGGCGCAGGCGGGCATGGTCCCAGTCCCACCAGGCAAGCTCTGTCAGCCGTCGCGCGATCTGCTTGGGAAAGCGGCAGCGCAGCCTTTCGGCGGGACCCCCCACCATAACCGTATAGGGCGCCACATCGCGCGTGACGACTGCGCCCGCGCCCACGACCGCCCCATGCCCGATGGTGATCTCGGGGCGGATGATTGCACCATGCCCGATCCAGACATCATGACCGATCGTAACCTGCCGCGCCGCATGGGCCGCGAAAAAGCGGCTGTCGGGCTCTTCCTCCGGCCAATACATGTCTGAACGATACAGAAAATGATGCAGGCTGGCGCGGTCCATCGGGTGATCCGTCGGCCCGATGCGCACATTGGCCGCGATATTGACGAATTTGCCGATACGCGCATTGGCACTGTCACGGCCCCGCGCACAATAGCTGTAATCGCCCATGCTGCTGTTCAGGATCACGCTGCGCGCACCAATCTCGGTAAAGGCACCGAAATCGCTGTTTCGGATGGTGCGGTCGCGGTGCGCAAGCGCTCCCTGGGGGAAAGTTGTCGTGGCATCAGAATGCGTGCCCCGCCCCAGTTGCCGGAATATGCATCTTTCCCTCTTCATCTTGCCAAAAATACTCCCGCCGGAGGCACCGGCGGGAGCGTGCATGCACAAGCGCAGGATCAGTGCCCGCGCTCGCCAATGAATCGTTTGCGGATCAGGCCCGAACCCCAGTCGATGACCGCAATCACCACCAGCACGTTCAGCACCACGAAAGCCACCTGATCGAACAGCCCCGCGCGGAAGCGCTCGATAATGATCATGCCGATCCCGCCCGCGCCGACCAGACCCAGGATCGTGGCCGAGCGGGTCGAAGATTCGAACGAATAGAGCGACAGTGAGATGAAGACGGGCAGGATCTGCGGCAGATAACCGTAGCGGATGATGCGGCTGGTATCGGCCCCGGTCGCGCGCACCCCTTCGACCTGCTTGCGGTCGATATTCTCGATGGCCTCGGAATACAGCTTTGCGAGGTTGCCCATATCCGAAATCCAGATCGCGAGCACCCCGGCCAGCGGCCCCAGCCCCACGGCGCGCACAAAGACCAGGCCCCAGACGACCGCGTCGATGCCGCGAAACACATCCAGCAGCCGGCGGAACGCATGGCGGATCACCCCCAACGGCATGGTATTGCGCGCCGCGAAGAACGCCAGAAACAATGCACAGACCGTGCCCAGCAATGTGCCGAGAAAGGCCATGGCGATGGTCTGGGCGATGCCGCGATAGATATTGGCATATTGCCAGTCGGCCATATCCTGCCAGACCACCATCCGGCTGACCAGTTGCCATGCCCGGTCCGAGGCATTGAGCAATTTGCCGATCTCGAACACATGCAGCGACCAGGCCAGATAGACGGCGATGAACACCCAGCTTCCGATCTTCAGCGCCCGCACAAGCGGGTTGCCAAAGGCCTGCGGGTAGCGCTTGCGGGCTGCGCTGACATCGGCCTCGTTGATGGTCGCAAAAGTCAATGTGCTCATTTCAGGGACTCCTTGCCGATCAGCGCGTGGCGCAGGCGTTCGGACAGCAGATCGATCATGGTCACGGTCAGAACGATCAGGATCAGCACGGCCGTCACCCGGTCATCGGAATAGAAGCTGATCACATGGCTGAGTTCCGCCCCGATCCCGCCTGCGCCGACAAAGCCCACCACGGCGGATGCGCGCACATTGATTTCGAACCGCCACAACGCGTAGGAGGTATAGTTCGGCATGACCTGCGGCAGGATGCCGTAGCGCATCTGCTCGAACCAGTTGCCGCCCACGGCCTTGATCCCGTCCACAGGGCGCATCGAGGCATTTTCCACCACTTCGGAGGAGAGTTTGCCCAAAGCGCCGGTTGCGTGGATGACAATGGCGATCACCCCTGCCAAGGGGCCGATCCCGACGGCAAAGACCAGCACCAGCGCAAACAGGATTTCAGGCACGCCGCGACAGAATTCCAGAAAGCGCCGCGCCGCCACACCGACCCAATGCGCAGGCGTCGTGTTGCGCGCGGCAAGAAAGGCCAGGATCACGGCCAGACCTGTGCCGATCAATGTGGCGGTCAGCGCCATCCGGATGGTTTCCCAGATCAGGCGGATATATTTCCAGAAGTCGTTATACCAGAAGCCCAGCGATCCGGGCGGAAAGCGCCCGGCCTCATCGCGGCTCTCGAACAGCACATCCCATTGCAGCGATGGCATGACCGAGCCGAAATATTCCATGATGCGCGGCAACCCGGCGGCCAGCCGATCCGGCGTGAAGCGTGAAATCCAGGCCGACCACAGCAGAAATGCGATAAACAGGACACCCAAAGTCACATTCACAACCATGCGGTCGCGGATCATCTGACGGCGATGGCTCTCGAACAGCGAGACCGGATCTTTGTCGCTCCCATTCGCAGGGGTATTTGTTGTGATGCTGGCCATATCAGTTCACCACGCGCACTTCAGGTTGCGCGCGTTGAGCACCCGGCCGCAGCGCGGTCGAGGTCATGGCCTCGGAAAACGCGTCTTCTGCTTCGGCACCATAGATTTCGCGGGCGGCCTTGTCGGTCAGCTCTTTTGGTGTGCCGTCAAAGACGATCACCCCCTCCTGCATCCCGATGATGCGGTCGCAATATTGCCGCGCCGTGTCCAGCGTGTGCAGGTTGCAGATCACCGTCAGCCCGTCCTGCTGGTTGATCGCGCGCAGCGCATCCATCACGACCTTGGCGTTCAGCGGGTCAAGGCTGGCGATGGGTTCATCGGCCAGCATGATGCGCGGCTCCTGCACCAATGCGCGCGCAATCGCCACGCGCTGCATCTGCCCGCCGGACAGCGTGTCGGTCTGTTGCAGGGCCGTATGCGCCATGCCCAGCCGGTCCAGCGCACGGATCGCGAAGGCGCGTTCCTTCTCTGAAAACACACCGGCCATGGAAGAGAAGAAATTGTGATGAAACAGGCGGCCCGACATCACATTGGTGATCACATTCAGCCGCCCCACCAGATTGAACTGCTGAAACACCATCGCGCATTCATTGCGCCACTGGCGCAATTCGCGCCCGCGCAGCGCGGTGATGTCGCGGCCCTGAAACAGCATCTGCCCGCCCGTAGGCTCATTCAGGCGGTTGATCATGCGCAAGAGCGTGGATTTGCCCGCGCCAGAGCGTCCGATGATCCCGACCATCTGACCATCGGGGATGGTAAAGGTGGCAGGCTTGACGGCGGTCGTTGAATGGAAAGCCTTTGTCAGATCGTTGAATTCCAGCATGGTTTTGCTCCTGTCGGCGACTTTGCACAAAGCGAAGGTCGCAAGGAAAGCCAAAGGCCCCCACGAAAACGCAGGGGCCAGACGGGTTGGAGTACTTAACGAGACCCTTCCAGTTCCTGACGGCGCAGCGCGACTGTGCCCTCATAAAAATCATGGTCGATATCGACATAGCCGTTATCGTCACCACCAGCGGTCAGGACATAGCATTCGGGGTGTTCTGTATTCATGTCCTTCAGGAAATCGAGCATCAACCCGCGCGCTTCATCCGGCAAGTCCTTGCGGAAGACCGTCGGCCCGTTGGGAATGATGTCGGATTCCCAGATGATGCGCAGATCGTTCATATCCAGCAGACCATTGTCCACCATCCGGCGCAGATTGCCGCGTGAATAGCCTTGCTCGAACGTACCTTGCAGCGAGGTCCATGTGACACCCGCATCATATTGACCATTGAGTACGGCAATCACCGATTGCTCATGCCCGCCGCCAAAACCGGTGGTCGAGAAATACTCATCATCAATGATCCCTTCCATCCGCAACTGGCCGCGCGGGAACAGATACCCAGAGGCCGAGTTTGCATCGGCATAGGCTAGGCTGCGCCCCTCCATGTCCTCAAATGTCATGATGTCGCTGTCGGCGCGCACATACATCACCGCATAATACCCAAGGCTGTCATCCAGTTGCGCACGGGTCAGTACCGGATCGACGGCGTCGGGGTCTTGCAGATAAATGCCTGCATAGGCCGATGCCCCAAGCCCCGCCATATGCAACTGGCCCGCAAGCAGGCCTTGCATGACGCCGGCGTAATCTGCCGCCGGGTACAATTCTACCGGCACGCCGAGGACATCCTCGACGAGTTCCTGCATGCAGTCATAGCGGCGCAGGCGGTCGGCCTCGTTCTCGCCGCCAAGAAGGCCAATGTTGAAGCTGCCGAAATCTGCGCGCCAATCGGCACTCGCCGGGGCAACCGAACTCATCAGAATGGCGAGCGTTGTGGCAATACCAGTGATTGTCTTGGTCATGGTTTTCGTCCTTTCGGGATGATCAACATGCCCCCGCCAAACTCCCCCCAGCGTAGGCAAAGAAAAAAAGGCGGCCCAGTGGTGGGCCGCCTGTTGTGTCAGCGTGAACCTTCAAGCTCGTCGCGGCGCATCTGCACGACACCCTCGAAGAAGACGTGATCGACTTCGACCCAACCCTGCCCCTCACCGAACGAGATTGCCTGGTAGCAGGTGGGGTCATTGTCGATCTGGTCGGCAAGGTAGTCGGTGACAATATCCCGCGCCTCTTGCGGTATGTTCTGACGGATGACCAAGGGGCCGTTCGGGATCAGGCTCGACATCCAGATGATCCGCAGATCAGACATATCCAGCAGACCGTTATCGATCATCCGGCGCAGGTTGCCGCGGGTAAAGCCGTCTGACGCCTCACCCTGACCGGAAACCCAAGTGACGCCTGCATCATACTGTTCATTCAGAACCGAAATCACGGCCTGTTCATGCCCGCCGCCAAAACCGGTGCGCGAGAAATAGGTGTCGTCGTCAATGCCTGCCATTTTCAGTTCTGCACGCGGAATCAGATAGCCGGATGCAGAGTTGGGATCGGCATAGGCGAGGCTATGCCCCTGCATGTCCTCAAGGCTCTGGATATCGCTATCTGCGCGCGCATACATCGCCGCATAGTAGCCCAGCGAGCCATCCGCTTCGGCGCTGACGAAAATAGGCTCGACCGCGTCCGGGTCTTGCAGATAGATGCCCGCATAGGCCGAAGCCCCAAGCGAGGCGTATTCCAGTTGCCCCGCCAGCAGACCTTGCATGACACCGGCATAGTCGGGGGCAGGAAACAACTCGACCGGGATGCCAAGACGCTCTTCAAGCGCCACGCGTAGACAGTCATTGTTGCGCAGGCGGTCGGCCTCATTCTCGCCGCCCAGAAGGCCGATGCGGAACACCGGCAGGTCATCGCGCCAGTCGGCGCTTGCGGACAATGGCAGGGTGCCGAGTGCTGTCGATGCGACCAGCAGCGCGGCAAGTGATGTCGATTTCATTATGGCGATCTCCGGATCAGGTTGGCAGCTTTGGTCCCGTGAAAGGAGCCACCCCTGATTTTCAGGAGTCGGTAACGTGTCCTTGACGGTCAGATGAAGACTTCATGAAGATTCACCCGCTGGAACAGCGAGCGGGGCGATCAGGTCCGAATTTCTGTCATGTCCGGGGGGCTATTCCCCCAGCGCGATCCCTTCGCGGCGGGGGTCGGCGCCACCGGACAGCCGCCCCTCCGTGATCGAGATTGCCTGCACCCCGGATGGCCGAGGGCCGATGCTGACCTCGAAGCCCATATCCTCCAGCGGTTGGGCCAGATCCGCGGCCCAGGTCCCTTCCTCGAGGATATAGGTGCCGAAGGCATTGACAAGTTGCGGCATGTCGGCTGCGGCCTGAACATCCATCCCCCAATCCAGATGCGCGAGGATATGCGTGGCCGTATAGACGATGATCGGTGCGCCACCGGGCGATCCGGTCACCAGCACCGGCGCCCCGTCGCGCAGCACCACGGTCGGGGCCATCGAAGAGCGCGGACGCTTGCCCGGCTCCACCCGGTTGGCGATTGGCCAGCCATCCTCATGGCTGCGGAAGGAGAAATCGGTCAATTCATTGTTCAGAAGAAAGCCGCGCACGAACAGCCGCGCGCCAAAGCCGGACTCAATCGTGGTCGTCATCGAAAGCGCGTTGCCGTCGGCATCGACAATCGAGATATGGCTGGTCGCAGGGCGTTCGGGGTCCGTGTCAGAGGCCTGGAGCAACGCGTGATCCCATTCTGGCGTGCCCACCGGCACCTCGGTCAGCGCGTCCTCGCGGCGCAGCAACTCGGCACGCTCGGCAAGATAGCCGGGGTCGATCAGCCCGCCCACGGGCACTGGCACGAAATCGCTGTCGGCGATGAAACGGCCACGATCGGCAAAGGCAAGCCGCGTGGCATCGCCGATCAGCCGCCAGGTTTCGGGCGCTTGCGGGTCCATCCCGGCCATGTCGAATGCCTCGAGTTTGCCAAGGATCTGCGCCACCGAGATCGCACCAGAAGAGGGTGGCCCCATGCCGCAGACCTCGGCGCCCCGGTAATCGGTGCAGACTGCCGGGCGCTCGATCACCCGGTAACGCGCCATATCCTCGAGGCTCAGCAGCCCCGGCGCGCCCTCGGCCCCACGCACGGCGGCCACGATATCCTCGGCGATGGGGCCGCGATAAAAGGCGCTCGCGCCCTCAGCGGCCAGCGCGCGCAACGTCTCGGCATAGTCGGGATTGGTGCGCAGATCGCCCTCGGCGAGTGGCGCGCCATCAGGATGGAAATAGGCTGCCGTTTCCGGAAAGCGCATCAGGCGGTCGGCATCATCCGCGATCTGTCCGGCCAGTCGTGGCGAGATGGCAAAACCGTCCTCGGCAACCGCAATCGCGTCGTCGAACAGGCCCGCCCAGTTTGCCCGGCCCCAACGGCGCTGCGCGGCCTCCATCAGCGCGGGTGTGCCCGGCGTGCCGACCGACAGCCCGCCCATCACCGCATCCCAGAAAGGCAGCGGTTCACCGTCGTCATCCTGAAACAGCCGTGGCGTCGCAGCCAGCGGCGCGGTTTCACGCCCGTCAAGGGTCGTCACCTCGCCCGTTTCTGCGTCATACCAGACAAGGAACGCGCCCCCGCCCAGCCCAGAGGATTGCGGCTCTACCAGCCCCAGCATCGCCTGCACCGCGACCATCGCATCTGCCGCGGTGCCGCCATCGCGCAGCACCTGCGCGCCAGCTTCGGCCGCGATCGGGTTCTGCGCGGCGACCATCCAGCGCTCGCCCTCGACCGGGCGCCCCTCGCTGCGCGACGCCCATGCGGCGGCGGCGGCCTCTGACAGACCATCGAAGGCTGCGGGCAGATCAACCGCGATCTCGGGGTCCACCTGATCGGCGGCCTGTTGCGCCGCACCGGGCAGGGCCATCGCAAGGGCGCATGCAGACGTCATCATGAGGCGGTGTATCATTGCGTTCTCCCGTGATCATGGGCGGCCCCGGTTCCGGGCGGCGCATCTGGTCCACAATCAACCGCAGGGTGTGCAAAGGTCAAGCGCTGTAAACCACGATGCGCCCGATGTCAGGCCGCAGGGGGCGTTGGTGCGTCCTGGCCTGGGCTGAGGCGCCGCGCGGCCAGCCAGCTTGCCAGCGCCATCACCCCCGCGGTGGCCAGACACAGCGGCAGCCCGCCCAACTGGTAGCTGATGCCGGACAACAGCGTGCCGATCAGTCGCCCCGTCGCATTGGCCATGTAGTAAAAGCCCACATCGCGGGTAATCCGGTCGGCTGCCCCGAAGGCGAGGATCAGGTAGGAATGGACCGAGGAATTGATGGCAAAGACAAAGCCGAACAGCAGCAGGCCCGCGACCAGCGTGGTGGTCAGCCAGTCGGCCGGATCGCCCGCGATCAGCGCCGCGAGCGCCAGCAGAAAGGGGATCGGCACCAGCAGCCCCGCCCAGAGGATCGCCTTGCGGACAGTTGCCGCTTCGGGCTGACCCCGGCCGCCCAAAATGCGCGGGGCAAAGGCCTGCACCGCGCCATAGGCGATGATCCAGAGCGCAAGGAAGCCACCGATCAGGAAGAAGGCTTCGCGCCGTCCCTCATCCGTGCCATCCGACAGGACGGCCTGAAAATAGACCGGGATGCCCACCACGAACCAGACATCGCGCGCCCCGAACAGAAACATCCGCGCAAGGCTCAGGCGGTTCACGCGCGGATCGGTCGAGCGCCAGCCCGCCCATGTGTCCGCCCCCTTCATCCGACCCGGCAGACCTGGCGGCAGAAACAGGACCACCGCCAGCAGGATCACGGCCAGCACGCCCGCCATGCCCCAGACTGCCGTCTGAAACCCCGCCAGCGCCAGAAGCGCGGCCCCGAGGAAGAAGCCCAGCCCCTTGACCGCGTTCTTCGACCCTGTCAGCGCGGCGACCCAGCGGAACAGGCCCCCATCCTCGGACGGGGCCAGCACCTTGACCGCCGATTTCGACGACATCTTGGCCAGATCCTTGGCCACGCCCGACACCCCCTGCACCGCCATGACGAAGATGACCGAGGCCGTGATGCCCCAGGCGGGGTCCATCTGCGCAAGTGCCGCCAGCGCCGCGATCTGCAGCGCGAGCCCGCCATACAGTGTCGCCGCCAGCCCGAAACGCGCGGCCAGCCAGCCGGCCGCCAGATTGGTCACGATGCCAGCGATTTCATAGAGCAGGAACAGATAGGCGAGCTGGACCGGCGTGAAGCCAAGGCTGTTGAAATGCAGGAGCACCAGCATCCGCAGCGCCCCGTCCGAGAGCATGAAGGCCCAGTAAGCCGCCGTGACCGCCGCATAGGCGCGAAGGGGATTGAGCATGCTCATCTATCCGTCCTGTGGCAATGCGGTGCAGGCGGGGGGCATTCTGCCCCCCGCACCCCCCTGAGAGTATTTTTGGCAAGATGAAGCAGCGCGGTCACAGGCTGGCCGCGATCATGCGTGTGATATCGGCAAGGCGGCAGGCATAGCCCCATTCATTGTCATACCATGCATAAAGCTTGAGCTGCGTGCCATTGATGACCATTGTCGAAGGTCCGTCAATGATGCCCGAGCGCGGGTCATTGGTGAAATCGCTCGAGACGAGCGGGCGGTCCTCATAGCCGAGGATGCCTTTCAACGGGCCTTCAGCGGCGGCCTTGAACAGGGCGTTGACCTCTTTCACTGTCGTCGCACGCTCGAGTTCGAACACGCAATCGGTCAGCGAGGCATTCAGGAGCGGCACCCGCACTGCATGGCCATTCAGCCGGCCCTTGAGTTCGGGATAGATAAGCGTGATCGCAGTGGCGCTGCCGGTGGTGGTGGGGATCAGGTTCGTCATCGCCGAGCGCGCGCGGCGCATGTCTTTTGCAGGCCGGTCGACGATGGTCTGGGTGTTGGTCACGTCATGGATCGTGGTGATCGACCCGTGGCGGATGCCCAGCGCCTCGTGGATCACCTTGACCACCGGGGCGAGGCAATTGGTGGTGCAGGACGCGGCCGTGACGATGGTCTGGCTGCCGTCATAGAGGTGGTGATTGACGCCATAGACGAGGTTCAGCGCACCGCCGTCCTTGACGGGCGCGCTGACCGCAACCTTTTGCACCCCGGCGGCAAAATAGGGCGCGAGCTTGGCCTCTGTCTTGAAAACCCCCGTGCAGTCGACCACCAGATCGATGCCCATGTCAGCTAGGGGCAGGTCCTCGATGGTTTTTTCATGCGTCAGACGTATGGGGCGGTCATTCAGGACCAGCGCGCCCTTGTCCGCAGCAACAGGCGTGGTCCAGCGGCCATGCACCGAGTCGAACTCCATCAGCAGCGCATGTTGCGCGGCATCGCCGACAGGATCATTCAACAGCACGATCTCGCCCCCGGCACCGCTGTCGATCAGGTCACGCAGGACGAGTTTTCCGATGCGGCCAAGGCCGTTCAGGGCAATGCGAGGGGTCATGAGATCAGGCCTTTTCTTCTGGTGTCATGCCGATCACATCGACATGGGTTTGCAGGGACATGCGGGTGAGACGTTTGAGCGGAAGCGCGACAAAGGCCATGATCCGATGCCGCAGGACAGTGTAGGTCGTGTCGAAAACCTCGGCCTTTGCCGCGTCTGTGCCTGTCGCGCGGGCAGGATCGGGCAGGCCCCAATGGCCGCTGATCGGTTGACCTGGCCAGGGGGGGCAATCCTCGGCCGCGGCGGTGTCGCAAACAGTGAACACGAAATCCATTGCAGGGGCGCCGGGCGTCCGAAACTCCGATACCGGCTTGGCGCGCAGGTCCGAGACGCAGTGTCCATGACGCCGGAGGGTTTCCAGCGCGAGCGGATGGGGCAGGGGGCCGGGCTGCGTGCCTGCCGAATGGGCTGTGAATCTGCCCGCGCCCAGATCGCGCAGGATCGCTTCGGCAAAGATGGACCGGGCAGAATTTGCCGTGCACAGGAACAGCACATTGAGGCCGGTATCGCCGGGGGCGCTGTGCCGTGCTGCCGACGCGATGGGGCCAAGCAGATCGGGGCGGGCGCGGCCCACATCGAGGGCAAGATAGCCGATCAGGTCCTCAGCGGCCGCCAGATCAACGGCGTAATAGAGTGATCGGCCTTGACGCGCGACACTGACAAGGCCCGAGGCCGTCAGGTCCGCCAGATGATGCGACAGTGTATTCGCTTTCAGACCCAGCGCGGTGGCCATCTCGGTCGGTCGCACGCCCTGCGGCGCGAAGCGCATCAGCAGCCGGAACACGGCCAGACGGCCCGGATGACCAAGGGTGGCAAAGGCCTGGGTCGCCGCATTTATTTCCATGTTTCCTGAATTACAGAAATGATGCCCGATGTCCAATGACGGTTTCATGACGGCCTGGCAGATATGCGCGGGTGCGCTGAGTCCCAGGCATCGGGCGCGATGCCAAATTGAGGCAGAGGATTTTCCTGTCGATGGAAACTGCACAAAACATAGGGCCCGCGGCAAGACCGGGGCGCGGGTCGGGCATTGCGGCGCGCGGTGTGGTGGGGCCGCGCGCTATGCAGGCAATGACATGCAGGTGCGCAACAAGACCAGTGCCATGCCCATCAGTACCGCTAGTGTCAGCGTTGCGCCTGCCATACCGGCAAGGGCCACGGCAACGCCAAGCAGTATGGGCACGATAATTCCGCCGAGATTTGCAACAAGCATGGTATATCCCATCGCACCGCCAAGCAGGTGATCGGGCGCGATCCGGGCCGTCAGGGCCACATGCAGCCCGACCGCAGCACAGGCGGTAAACCCCAGCAGGAAACAGCCGAGTATGGCGGGCGCCGGGCTTGCAACCAGCGTGCCCGCCCCAAGGATCGTGACACCCGCCAAACCCAGCAGGCACAGCCACCACAGGGCATATGCCGCATTGCCCCGCCACAACTTGTCCGTCAGCGCGCCCCAGACAATGCGCCCCGCAAATGTACCCAGATGAAGGGCCCCGAGGCTCAGCGCCAGCATGGTTGCCCCGGCGCCATAGGACCGCTGCAAGAGGTCCGGAACATGCGCCCAGAGCGCGAATTGCATCCCATTGGTCAGCCCAGCTGCCATACTGGCGCGGCCAAGTCCCGGCAGGGCCAAAACCCGCGCCAGACTGTTGTGATCCGCTGGCTTGCGCGGGGGGCGGGTCGCTGCCTGTGGCAAGAGCAGCAGAAACAGCAGGCCAGCCGCAAGCGCAATTGCAGCCGCGCATAGGATACCGGCCTGCCACCCCCAGAGAGGGCCAAGCAGTGCTGTCAGACTGCCCAGGGCAGCACCTGCCGGCACACCCGTCTGCTTCAGGCTCAGTAATGTGGTGCGCCATTTCGGGCTGAACCACAGGGTGATCGCGACCCCCGCTGCCGGGTTGATCAGGCCATAGCCCGCCCCGCACAATGCCATCCCGGCGCCGAGCGTCACCACCCCTTGCGCGGTCGCCGACAGCACCAGCCCGGATGCGATGATCATTGCCGCAAGCGTCAGCGCCGCGCGGGTGCCCAGCCGGTCCGTGACCAGGCCCGCCGGCAGCGAGGCCGCAGCAAGGGCGGCGGAATAGACGCTTGCCAGCGCGCCCAGTTGCACCGAGGTCAGCCCAAGCTCTGCGACCAGTTGCGGACCTGCCGTCAGCACCGAAAGAACCGACATTGCACCCAGCGCATGGGCGATGAAGATCAGGCCGAACTGGACCTTCGCGCGGGCCGGACTGGTCATGTCAGGCGTTGGCGGCGTGTCGTATCAGGGCGCTTTCGCTTGGCGGGGCGCTGCCAAGTGCCACGCGCAGGGTCGCGATCGCGGCCGTCGTGCCGTCGATCACCGGCACCGGCACCTCTGCCTGCAACCTGCCTGCCAGTCCAGCCAGCGGCCCACCCCCCAGAACGATGCTGCTGACAGTGTCCGCGCGGGCAGACAACTGGCACAGCTCCAGCAACTGCGGCGCGAACCGGACCTGTATATCGCCCGGATCATCCCAGCTTGCGCCATCCACCATATGCATCGCGACCAGACGGTCGGCATGCCCGTAGCCCAGTGCGGTCTTGCGCAAGGCATCTGCCATTGTCGGGGCGAAGGACACGATCGACATGCGCGGCCCCAGCACCGAGGCCATGGCATAGGCCGCCTGCGCGATCCCCACCACGGGCAGGCTGGTCCGCGCGCGCACGGCGCTCAACCCGGTATCGCCGAAAGAGGCGAGAATAATGCCATCGACAGGCTGACGCCATGCTGCGATGGTTTGCGTCACGGCTGCTTCGGCCGTGCGCGCATCCTCGGGCGTAACGATCAGTTCGGGCGCGCCTGCGGCAGAGATGGTCGTCATTTCCTCGCCCGGCTGGCAGGCGGCTTGTGCGGCCGCGTCGATCCGTGCCGTGACCGTGGCAGAGGAATTGGGGTTCATGATCAGTAGTCGCATTGCGTTATCCCAGAATGATCGATGGCAGCCAGAGCGAAATGGCCGGGAAGATATTGACCAGCGTCAGCGCCACCAGCATCGCCCCGATGAACACCATCAGCGGCGGAACGATCTTGCCGATGGAGATTTTCGCAATCGAGCAGGTGATCAGCACGACCGAGGCCACAGGCGGCGTCTGCTGCCCGATGCCGAGATTGAGCGTGATGATCAGCCCGAAATGCACCCTGTCGATGCCCAACTGGTCGGCCAGCGGCAGAAAGATCGGAACCAGCATCAGGATCGCAGGTGTGCCATGCACGATGGTGCCTGCCAGCAGGAAGAACACATTGATCGCCAGCAGCACCACCCAGTAGTTTTCCGAGATCCCGAGGATGGCATTGGCAATATCCTGCGGGATGCGCTGATTGGTCAGATACCATCCCAGCAGCGTGGATGTCGCCACGATGAACATCAGCATGGCGCTGCGCTTGCCCGCGATGCGCAGCGTATCGACAAAGCTTTCCCAGCTGAGTGTGCGGTAGACGAGCGCGGCCATGACGATGGACCACAGCGCGGCCACGGCGCCTGCTTCCGTCGCGGTGAAGATACCACCCAGGATGCCCACCAGGATCAGGATCGGCAGCGTCAGTGGCAGGGCTGCGTCCTTGCCTGTGTCGAGCACGCGCGCGAAGCTGAAGGCCCCCTCGGTCGGGAAGCCCTTGTAGACGGCGATGCCGTAGGCCGTCATCAGCAACAGAAAGCAGACCAGAAACCCTGGCAGGATGCCAGCGGCGAACAGCTCCGCGATCGAGGCATTGGCGACATAGGCATACAGGATCAGGTTCAGCGACGGCGGCACGATGATCGCCATGGTGGCCGAGGTCGAAGTGACCGCCGCAGCGAAAGCCGCTGAATATCCGCGCTTTTTCATCTGCGGGATCATGACCGAGCCAATCGCCGCCGCATCCGATGTGGCTGTGCCCGAAATCTCGGAAAAGAACAGCGAGGTCAGGATGTTGACATGCGCAAGCCCACCACGGATATGGCCCACGAGAGAAGATGCAAAGGCCAGCAGCTTCTCGGCGATCCTGCCCTGATTCATGACCTCGCCCGCGATCATGAACAGCAATGCAGCGACCAGCAGGTAGTTATTCGCACCGCCAAAGGGGATCAGCCCGATGATCTGCGGCACGACGGCAGGGTCGAGGAAAATCATCACGGTGGCGGTGATGCCCAGCACAAAGGCAATGGGCACACCCATCAGCAAAAGGCCGATCAGAAGGATCAGGATGATGTAGCCGGGGTCCATGAACATCAGCCATCTCCTTCCGGCAGCAATTCACCGGGATTGATGCGGCCCATGATCAGACCTGCCAGACGGACAGTGCAGATCAGCACGATCAGGGCACCGCCCACCGGCATGGCCCCGCGAAACAGGATGACCGGCAGATCGACAGAGATCAGCGTGCGCCCCATGAAGCTGAGCGCGGCCTTGCCGCCGAACCAGAACAGGACTGCGCCGAACCCGGCCATCAGGATCTGGTTGATGCAGGCCAGCACCCGCTGCGCCCCCAGATTCAGGCTGCGGGCAACGGAATCGAAGCCCAGATGCTCGTTCGTGCGCGTCAGATAGGCTGCGCCGATAAATGTCAGCATGGCAAGGATATGAGCGGGCAGTTCCTCACCCCAGGATGCAGAGCGGTTCAGGATGAACCGCGCGAACACGGCATAATTCAAGAGGACCAGCAAGATGCCCGCCACTGTTATCGTGAAGATATCCAGTGCGCGGCACATCTGCCGGTCAAGCCAGAGCACGATCTTTCCGAGACTGTCCATCACATTCTCCTGCAATCGGGGTGCGGATGAGGGGGCAGGGCCTTGCGTGGTGTCGCAAGGCCCAGAGGGGGCTTACTCGAGGCCCAGCACCTCGCGGGTGACGGCGATCATGTCCGCGCCGATGGCATCGACGAAAAGCGGATCGTCATAAAGCGGCAGCGCTGCGGCCTGAAAGGCTTCGAAATCCACTTCATTGATGGCGATCTTGTCAGACAGCTCTTCCAGAATGCGCGCGTCGGTTTCCTCGCCCCATTCAAAGGTCCAGGGGGCGGTTTCTGCCGCGATGCGCAGCACTGTCTCGCGCACTTCGGGGGTCTGGGCGTCCAGCCACGGTTCGCCAAACAGCATGAAGGTGGGAAGATAGACGTGGTTGGACAGGGACATGTAGTCCTGCACTTCATAGAAGCGGGCGCTGTCGGCGATCTGCGCGGGGTTTTCCTGCCCGTCGATCACGCCCTGATCCAGGCCGGAATACACCTCGCCAAAGGACAGGGGGGTGGCATTTGCGCCCAGCGTGTTGAACATGGCGACGCGCTGGCGGTTGGTGGGGGTGCGAATGCGCATCCCGGTCATGTCATCTGGTGTGACGATCGGGCGGACCTTGTTCGTGATCACGCGAAAGCCGTTGTCCCACAGGGCCGACAGGACAATGCCTTGCCCCTCGAACCCCTCTGACAGCAGATCAAATGCAGGCGAGGCTGCAAATTCCTGCACCTTGTCGCGGCTCTCGAACAGATAGGGCAGATCGAACACGGCGGTCCGGGGGTTGATCTGAACGACAGCCGATGCGGACAGGGACGCATGATGCGTGCCGAAGCCAAGCCCCTGCAGCACGTCCTCTTCAGAGCCGAGCGTGTTGCCCATGAAAATCTGCACATCCATGCTGGGCAGTTCTTCCTCGACCCTGTCCTTGAATTCCAGCAGGAAGGCATGGGCGAAGCTGCCATCGGGCAGAGATGAGTTGATCTGGAGAACCTGCGCCTGTGTGACGGCGGGCAGGACAATTGCGACAGATGCGGCAAGCGCGGAAAGACGGAAATTGAAGGTCATCTTTGTACCTCTGGAGTTGGAGTGTCGGACGGCCTGTTTCGGCACACCCAGCGGTACACAATTTTCCTGAATGTCTAACATGAAAAAATATTTTCACGGCAATTTATTCCGTATCGTTCCCGGAGCGGACGCAATTTTGGGCAGAAAAGGCCGTGATTGACTACAGATCGGGCGCTTTGAAGGCGCTGAAATCAGAACTCATCCAGCGAATCATGCAGCGCCTCGATCGCCAGAAGGCGCTTGCGCCCGCCCTGACCGGATCGTTCCAGCGCGCGGGTGGCCAGAACATGGCACAGGGTCAGAACGGCAGCGTGGTTGAACAGGGGGCCCGGCGCCGTTGTCTGCACGCGCAGCCGCCATTGCGGTGCAAGTTCCGCCTCGAATTGCGACAGATCGGCCCCTGGTTGCGCGGTCACATCGCTGATCAGCGCCGCCCGCGCCGGGGTCTGGCGCAGCTCGCGGCATAGTGCGGGCAACTGACGCACAGTGCGCCGCAACGCGAACAGGATGACCACATCTCCCTTCGAGATACTGCCGAGGCATTCGGCCAGCGTCTGTCCCGCCATCGGCAGGACCGTCACATTGGGCACGATCTGCCCGATCTGCGCCCCAAGATAGAACGCAAAGGCCTGCGCGGTTCGAAACCCGATGATCCAGACCCGTGGCGCACGCAGCACCGCGTCAGCCAGATCGTCGATTTCAGCCAGAGAGATCGCGGCAAAGCTGTTTTCAACATTCTGCCGGCCCTGCGCGATCTGGGCCATCAGCGCGGCCTCTGGTCCCTGATCGCTGGTAGAGACACGAAATACAGCAGCCCCGGCCTGCTGGGTCGCACGCGCTGCGTGCCGCGCCTGGTCGAAATTCTCGTAACCCAGGCGGCGCACAAACCGTGTGACTGTCGCATTCGACACATTTGCCAGTTGTGCAAGCTCGGTTGCGGAATAGCTGGCGATCTCGCCCGGAAAGGACAGAATCGTTTCTGCCAGCCGCCGCTCGCTGGGGTGCAGACTGGGCAATGCGCCCCTGATACGGGCGATATAGGAACCGGAGCTGGTGCGTGTCATGCCGTCTTGTTAGCCGAGATATGGAAGAATGCGCCAGTCATTTGATGACAACGCCCCGGCCCCGTTCGGCGGTCTTTTCGGACTCCTTGAGTCGAGGGCGGCAGATATGGCGGCGCTGGCAGATTTGCCCCCGGTAAGCTCTGCTCAGATCACGCCCGCAGTGTCATTCCCGATCACCATGTTGCGGTGCCCATCCGAAGATGCGGTCACACCCCCGGCGCTGCCACATGCTGCACCACCTGTCGCATCACGCGCGCCGTGTCCCGCCAATGGGGCAGGGCAGTGCTGCGCGCTGCGCTCTCATTGGCAAGGCGCTTGCGCTCGGCCGCGTCGGTCAGCAGCCGTTCCAGAGCGGCGGCAAACGCTGCCGGGTCATCGGGCGGCGTCAGCAAGGCAGCGCCATCGGGCACGGTCTGGGGCACGGCACCCACGGCGCAGGACAGGATCGGCAGGCCGTAAAGCTGCGCTTCGCTCAGCACCAGCCCGTATCCCTCATAGCGGGTGGCCAGCGCGAAGAGTGTCGCCTGCCGATAAAGCTGATCCAGCCGCGCAGTCGGGACCACCCCCTCGAACACGACACGATGATCCAGGTGCAAACGCGCGCGCTGGGCCAGCAGCGCCTGTCGGACACCCTCATCATGCGTCATCCCGACGATGGAACAGGTCCAGTCCAGATGCGCCACGCGCGCCAGTGCGTCGATCAGGATGTCATGGCCCTTGCGCGCGCAGATGATCCCGACAGACAAGATCAGCGGGGGGATCGCCTTGTCCATTGGCCCGCCCTGCGACGGGCGGTCAAAACCCGGCAGCGCAATGGAGATCCGCCCCGGTTCGACCCCGAATTGCGCAACCAGTATCTCGCGCGTATGCGGTGAGGGCACGACAACATGCGCGGCATGGCGCAGATTGGCTGTTTCCCGTGCGATAAGCGCCTTCGCGCGGTCGGGCGGCAACCCGGCCTCCAGGCCCAGCGGATGATGCAGCATGGCGATCACCGGGCGTTGTGTGCGGGCAAGGATATCCGTGTCCATCGCGCCAAAGACCAGCCCGTCCAGAATAAGCGGCATGCCGTCGGGCAACGCAGCCAGTGCGCGGGCCAGATCGGCCTCGGCCTCGGGCGTGGGGTGCGGCCAGGAGGTGATGAGCCGCACATGCCGCGTGGGCTGGCCGATCTCGTTCAGGGATTCCAGCAGGCGGCGTTCGTAGATATAGCCACCCGTGCGGGTATTCAGATCCCCCGGAATCGCGAATGCAGCTTCCATGGCCTAGCCCCTCAATTGTTCCGGCGCGACCCGTGCGAACACGGCGCGTTCCAGCCACGCGACCAGCGCGTAACCCAGACAGGACCCGGCCGCCACCACCACGATGGCCGCCCAGAGCATGTTGTAATTCGAGGTCGAGGCCGTCATCGCCATCAGCGCCCCCAGTCCGCGCCCTGTGGCCAGCCACTCCGCGACGGTCACGGCCAGAACCGCTGCCGGGACCGACAGCCGCGCAGCCGCGAAGAAGGCGGGCAGCATGGCCGGGATCTGCGCGTGCCACAGCCGCATCAGCGGCGAGGTGGCGTAAATCCGCATCATGTCGAGGGCCTGTCCGGGCGCCTGGCGCAACCCCTGAATACAGGCCACCAATGCGGGAAAGAACGTCATGACCGCAACAATCGTGATCGTCCCCGCCGATCCACGCCCCAAGGCAAGTACGATCAGTGGCGCAGTGGTCACGATCGGGACCGAGCGCAAGGCAATCGCCACCGGCAGCACGGCCCCGGCCAGCCATGGCACCAGCACCAGCACCATCGCCAGCACCGCGCCCAGCGCCAGCCCGGCCAGATAACCCGGCACCACCTGCACCAGAGTCTGGGATGATGCGGCCCACAGGGCGGCGCGATTGGCCTCGGCCCCTGGTGCGGTGACCAGGAAGCGCCACAGGTCATCGGGGCGTTTGGCGAAGAAGCGGCTCAGATCGAAGGCTTCCATCGCCACCCACCACAGCGCCAGAACGACAAGAAGCGTGACCCCTGCGAGCCCCGCGCCCCGCAGCATCGCATTGCCGCGCGCCCGTTCCGGGGCGGTCGCCAGCAGAATATCGGGGCGCCCATGCGTCAGGCGGCGCGCCAGCGCCCCGACCACGCCATAGGCCAGCATCGACACTGTCGCGGCCACAAGCGCGATGGCCCAGGTCGCATCGACATCAAGCGCGCGCATCGCACGGATGCTCAGCACGCCCATGCCCCGCTCGGCGCCCGTGAACTCGCCCACCATCGCGCCCAGAAACGCCGCCGGTGCCGCGATCTGCAACCCGGCCATCAGATAGGGCAGCGCCGCCATCAGCCGCACCTGCACAAAGGTGGTCCACGCCCCCCGCCCATAGAGCCGCATCAGATCGAACCAGCTTGCGGGCGCGGCACGCAGCCCTACCAGTAGCGGAATGAAGGTCGTGTAATAGACCGACAGCGCGGCCAGTGTGATCTGCGGCCCCGGTCCCGGCCCGTAGAGCACCCGCAGCACCGGACCGGTGGCGACCAGCGGCAGACAGAACACCACCAGCGCAATGGCAGCCACGATGACCCGCATCTGCGGCAAAAGCGCCACGACAAGTGCAAGCAGAATGGCCGCCAGATTGCCTGCCAGAAAGCCCCAGCCCGCATTCTGCACCGTCACCCAGAGCGCGCGGCCGATCAGCGCGTGATGATCGGCCAGATAGGCGGACACAGCAAGCGGGCCGGACAGCATGTAGCTGCCAAGAACTGCCTGCGCCGCAAGGTGCCACAGCAGCAGCACAGCAAGCACACCCAGCGCCTGGCGCGGCAGGTCATGACGGGCAAGCGCGGTCATTGCGCAGCCTGCCGCGCCTCGGGTCCGGTTTCGTCCCAGCCCTGGGACAGCGCCGCAGACACCTGATCGACAAGCGCAAGCTGCGCGGCCCGATCGTTGCGCGATGCGTCCGGAACGGCAATGTCGCCGACCACGCGCGCGGGACGGCTGGAAAAGACGATGACGCGGTCCGCCAGCGCCACGGCTTCGCGCACCGAATGTGTGACCATCATGCAGGTGGTGCCACTGGCCTGCCACAGCGGCGGCAACTCCGCATTCAGTCGCGCACGGGTCAGTTCATCCACCGCGCCAAAGGGCTCATCCAGGAGCAGGATGCGCGGCTGCGTGACCAGACAGCGCGCTATGGCCACGCGCTGTCGCATCCCCCCCGACAGCTCTGCCGGGCGGGCCTGTTCGAACCCGGCAAGGCCCACGCGCGCGATCATGCCTGTCACGGCATCGGGATCGGCGTCTTGCCGCGCCAGCTTGCGGGCCAGCGCGATATTTCCCTGCACCGAACGCCATGGCAGCAGCGAGGCATCCTGAAACGCCATGGCAAGCGCGCCCTTGCGCTGCATCGCCTCGGGGCTCTCGTCACCCATGCTGATCGCGCCTGCACTCGGCGTCTCCAGGCCAGCGATCATCCGCAGCAGGGTGGATTTCCCGCAGCCAGAGGGGCCCACGAGGGCGGTCATCTGCCCGCCCGCGAATGTCAGCGACAGCGGCGCCACGGCCTCGATCTGTGCGGGGCCGTCGCCGAATGTCTTGGCAACGTCGGTGCAGATGATGTCGGGGCCGGGCGCGGACATGGCCTCAGCCATGCACCTCTTCCAGAATGGACCGGTCCCACAGTGCGGCGTCCACGGGCATACCCAATAGTGCCAGCGTCTCGATATTCCGGGCAACCGTGTCATCCGTCCACCAGCCAAAGCCATTGGCATCGGTCAGGTCCGAGAACATCAGCGGCACCTGCCGCCGCGCCTGTTCGATCTGCGTGGGTCGGTCCAGCCCGGCATCGGGGAACCGCGCCAGCGTCAGGTCGGTGGCGGCGTCCAGATCGCGGCGGTATTCTTCCCAGCCCATGACCTCGCCCGCCATAAGCGCGACAAGATCGGCGCGGCGGTTGGCCAGCGAGTCCTCGGTGGCGATGTAGGTCTGCGAATGCAGCGTGTAGCCGAAATCGGCCATCAGCATGGTGACCGAGTCGATGCCCTGCACATACATTGCGATGGGCAGATCGGTCGACCAGCACAGCAGGCAATCGACCTCGCCCGCGACAAGGGGCGCGGCATCATATTGCGTCGGGATGACCTCGATCCGGTCGATATCCACGTCATTCAGGGTCGCGAGCGTCTGCAGAACCGGCATGTTCGCAAGCGGCATCCCGATGCGTTTGCCTTCCATGTCCTTTGGTTCATTGACCGGGTTGTCGGGCAGCGACGCGATGGCGAAGGGATTGTTCTGCATGGCGACACCGATGATCCGGAAAGGCGCCCCTTCCTGCACGGCAGAGGCCGTGTAATCGGCAGCCGAGATACCGACCAGCGCGTTTCCGGTCACAACCGGCGGCTCTACCGGTGCGTTCGGCCCCCCGGCGTCAAGCCGTACGGACAGGCCGCGATCCGCCCAGAACCCGCGTTCATCGGCGATATAGCTGCCGGCGAACTGCACCGAATGCAGCCAGGAAAGCTGCAACGCAACTGACGTGTCCTGCGCCATCACCCCGCGCGTGCCCAGTGCCATCGCACCGACGCCGCCCAGCCCCATCTGCATCAGATGCCGCCGCGATATGTCAAAACGTGTCATGATACCCCCTTGTGCGTGTTTAGACCTTACAGTGCGACCAAGCCTGCCCCAGACGCAGCCTTCGCTCAAGCTGTGGGGGCGGCGACCTGCCAGCCTGCGACCAATTGTGACACCATGTTTGCATTTTTTCGTGCGGTGAGTTGCGGGGCCGGGCGCGCATTTTCGGCAGCTTGCATGTCTTTTGCTGACCGAGCCGCGTTGGCGCAGCGGGGAATGTCCCCCCGGATAAGCGGGAAATGTCCCGTTAGCCAGCGTGACGGGGCGTTCTGTCTGTCGGTGTTCGGGGGAACCGTTTCTGGGGGGCGTTGCATCAGGAACCTGAATTCCAACTGACAAGGGATCGCGCGTGTCAGGCGGACATGCGTCGACGTCGCAACAGCCAGACGAAGAACGCCCCGCCGATCAGGCCGGTGACGATGCCGATGGGCATATCCTCGGGTCGCATGATCGTGCGCGCGAGGATATCGGCCCAGACCAGAAAGATCGCGCCCACCAGCATCGCCGCGGGCAGCACGCGTGCATTGTCACCCCCGACGATCATGCGCACGATATGTGGGATCATAAGGCCGACAAAGCCAATCACGCCGGAAAAGGCCACCATGACACCTGTGACAAGGGCCGCGACCACGAACATGGTCAGTCTGAACCGTGCGATGGGGATGCCAAGGGTCGATGCGGTCTCATCTCCGATGGTCATGGCATTGAGCGAGCCTGCCACAGCCCTGAAATAGAGCGCCGCGCCCGTCAGGATGATCAAGGGCCAGATGAGATGGGCCCATTGCGCGAGCCCCAGCCCGCCCAGCATCCAGAAGACGACCGTATGAGCAGCGCGCGGATCGCCCATGAAGATCAGCACATTTGCGAGCGCCATGACGATAAAGGACACAGCCACCCCGGTCAGTACCAGCCGGTCTGCACTGGTGGCCTGTGCGAAACTCGCCACGGCCAGCACCAGAAGGGTCGAGCAAAGCGCACCGATGAAGGCCAGCAGCGGTACTGTGGCCAGACCCAGAAACATGCCTGTATGCAAGAGCGCAAGGATCGCGCCGAAAGCCGCGCCGGACGAGATGCCCAGAAGATGTGGATCGGCCAGCGGGTTGCGCGTGACCGATTGCAGCACGGCACCGACCAGCGCCAGACCAGCGCCCACCAGGGCCGCCAGCAGCGCGCGCGGCAGACGGATTTCCCACACGATCGCAGCGCGGCCTGTGGACCAGTCGGGCGCAACCAGACCGGGTGCAACCCGGTCCAGGATCACCCCCCAGACGGTCCCCAGCGGAATCGGCACAGCGCCGATGCTGACGGCCGCCGAAATCGACAGGATCAGCGCAGCGATCCCCAACCCCCACAGCCCCTGCCGCACAGGGCGCGCGATGACAGGCGCACGCGCAGCAAGCGCCGGAGCCGCGGTTTCCGGGGTGGGGGTGGTGCGCATGCTCACTCTCCGTGGAAGGCCGCGGCGAGGGCGCGCACAGCGCGGATATTGCGCGGGCCGGGTGTCGCCTCGACATATTCCAGAACGACAAACCGGTCGTTCTGCACCGCGTCAATCCCGGCAAAAGCCGGGTTGTTGCGCATGAAATCCATCTTCTGCTCTGCCGTCACCTCGCCATAATTGACAATGATGATCACTTCGGGATTGCGTTCGACCACAGGTTCCCAGGCGACGCGGGTCCAGCTCGAGTCCACATCATCCATGATGTTGCGCCCGCCTGCGGCCTCGATCATGGCCGTGGGCATGGCATAGCGGCCAGAGGTGAAGGGCGTGTCCTCGCCTGAATCATACACGAAAACGCGCAAGGGGTCGCCATCCGGGATCGTGGCCGTAATGTCATCCAGTTCGCTCTGCCACCCGGCGATCAGGTCCTCGGCGCGGTCATCTTCACCGAAAATCGCACCCAGATTGCGAATATCGTTGAACATGTCATCAATCGCGATGCCATCGCGGTCCATGATATGAATGCAGCTTTCGGTCAGCTCATACACCGCGATCCCGAAGGGCGCGAGGGTTTCGGGCGTGACTTCTCCGCCCACGCGCATGCCGTAATTCCAGCCCGCGAACCAGAAATCCAGATCCGCACCGATCAGCACCTCGCGCGACGGGTAGCGTTCGGAAAGTTCCGGCAATTCGGCAACGTCTGCGCGCATCTCCTCATCGAGTTTGTTCCAGCCGGAAATACCTGTGTAGCCTACCATGCGGTCGGTCAGGCCAAGGACCAGCATCATCTCGGTGAGATTCACGTCATTCGATGCGGCGCGCGTGGGCGGTGCATCAAAGGTCACGTCCCGGTCGCAGCTTTGCACAGTGACGGGATGGGCAAATACAGGGGTGGCCAGGCATGTGGCCAGAAGGGCGAAGGGCAGCGTTTTCATGCAGTTCTCTCCTCGTGCGTGGTATCAAAAAGCGCAAAATCGAAACGACCCGTTCCGCGCGGGCGCGCCTGCACGCCAAAGGCGCGTGAAATCAGGTCGGGGGTAAGAACGTCGGACACCGGGCCAAAGGCCAGCGGTCGGCCGCGATGGATGACCAGCAGATCATCCGCAAAGCCGGCCACAAGGTTGAGATCATGCAACGCGGCCACGACAGTCGCGCCCAGACCGCGCACCAGCCGCAGCACTTCCAGCTGATGGCGGATGTCGAGGTGATTGGTTGGCTCATCAAGCACGATCAGCCCCGGTTCCTGCGCCAGAGCGCGCGCAACCATGACCCGCTGCCGCTCGCCGCCCGAGAGCGTGCCGAAAGGGCGCTTGGCAAAGGACCGCAACGCCATGCGTTCCAGAGCATGATCCACGATATGGGCATCGCGCGCGGATGGGCCAGCAAGCGGGCGGCGATGGGGGGCGCGGCCAAGCGCCACGATTTCTGCCACGTTCAGTGCGAAATCGGTGGGTTGCTCTTGCAGCACGGCCGCCACGCGCTGCGCGACAGCACGCGCCGACATCCGGTGAATGTCCTGCCCGTCCAGCAGCACGCGACCGGCCTCGGGCTTGTGGAACCGATAGATCAGCCGCAACAGGGTAGATTTGCCAGCACCATTGGCCCCGAGAACCCCCAGCACGCGCCCGCGGGACAGCGTGAAGCTGACCGGCGACAGGATGCCATTGCCCCAGGCGGTGCCCTGCAGGGTCAGTTCCGCAGGGATCGGGGCCGGGCAATTCATGCGAAAAACCCCCGCCCAGCGCGTTTGGACATGATCTTCACGCCGTCGCGCCGCAGGATCGTCCGACCGCCCCTGCTGGTCCAGACAAGATGGCAGGGCTGACCCAACGGGCAGGGACCAAGCGCGACACGGCCCGACAGCGTCGGGGCATCGCCGGTGACACTGCGCGCCAGAGAGACCCCTTTCGAGATCGAGGCGACGAATGCGCTGGCCTTGGGGCAGAAGTGACAGACGCTCAGTCTGTCAGTGTCGGGATCGGTGCGCATCGGTCCTCCGGCCCATTGAGGCAGGGTCGCAGACGCGTAACGATTGAAGCACGGACAATGTGCGCATCATCAGCCCCTTTCCGGACACCCCGCCCGGTTGGTGGTTACGGTTGGTGATGGCAGGTCTCCTGGCTTGCGGCATGAGCGTCCCCACCTTCCCGGGTCGTTGGCCCAGTGGCTTGAGGGGTTGCACCGCTTACAGTTGCGGGGGCAGCGCCGGAGTTTAACCGGCTTCCCTATTCTCCCGGATCGCTCCGGGCACCATCGCATACCGGATAACAGGGACATTCGAGCTTGACCAGTTTTTTCCGAACGCAGCTCTCTGGCAAAAATGCTGGCGGGTCAGGTGCACCTTGAAGCAGCATGGCCCTGTCCGGCCGATCCTGTACCTGCATAAGTATTGGCCCCGGCTGGCATTTCCGGTCCATGATGTCATGCTTTTACCGATATGTCTGGCGTATCGTCGATGTTGCTCCGCCGCCAGTACTGCGGTCACTGCTTGCCAAAAAAGAAAGACGACACGTGAATCGGCGCGGGCAAACAGCGCAACCGGCTGTCGCAGCGAACGGGGCCGGGGGCAAGGGCTGGCAGATCGCGCGCGCACAGGCGCACTGCGCATCAACGCCCATGTGCGGCTTGACCCGGATTCCGTGATATCCGATCGCGTCCTCCAGTTCGGTTTCCTCATCGCCGAAATGAGAGCGGAGAGTCGCCGCAAGCTGTCGGAATGTTTCACTGAGCGCGGTGAAATCTTCCTGTTCCGGCGATTGCAGCAAGGCGACCGCCCGCGTTTTCAGGTCCTCCAGAAGGGCATGGATAATCGTATGTTCGTACATCAGACGCTCCACAACCCTTCGCTGCCCTTCGCTGCCCTGCATCAGAGCCGGAAAAATCTTCTGATCCTCGGCGGTATGATGGCAGGTCAGGCGCTGACATTCCTGACCGCAGAGATTGCCGAACAGACGATAATTGCTGATCATTTTCAGACTGGCAACTGCCTTGGCGACATGGTGTGCTTAAGTGTTCCCCGCTTCGATCCGCATCATGATCGCGTCAACTTGTTCAATCTGCTGAAGATGCATCCGATGAATCATCGCGGGCTGTTATTCCCGGTGACGCTGGGCACCTGTGATGTCGTCGATCTTCGGGGCTTCGGGACGGGATTTTTCGTCCAGAACCCGAAGGGACATGGATATGTTGCCTCTGACTGATAGGTGCGGCGATTTGATCGCCTTGCACCGTAGTTCAGCCCTTTCATTTTGAACGACCGGGCTGGCCCGCACAAGGCTTTGCCGGATTGACGATGACTCTGGCCTGCTCTGACGTCCAGGTCGTTTCCGAAATCCGTCCGGGCCAATCGGGTCGTCGGCGACAGTTCGGTCGTGATTGGGGGCAGTTCCGAATGACCCGGACGATCCGCAAAGCATGCCGCTGGCGCTGATGGCGGGAAAGCGCAACGGCGGCGCAGCCATGACCTGCAACGCCGGCTTGCGCTCTGTGTATTTCGCGCTGTGCGCCCTTGCCCGGCTGGCGGGATCCTTGGTCTTGCTGGTCGCAACAGCGGTCACGGCCTGGGTGGTCCGGCGCCGTGAATTCTCGTCTGCCTCAAGAGACATCATCATCGACAACGGCAGTGACACCCTTGATCTGACCAGCGACAGGCCGGGCGGCGATATCGCCGCTTTGGCTATCCGGCCCGGAGGCATGTTGGCTTTCTGGCGCGCCTTTGGCTGCCCGGCCTACAGCATGTCGCGCACTGCCTTTTGCTGCTGGGCAAGATCGATGGCTGTCTCGCTCAGGGTTTCCAATGCGCGGTCGGCAAAGGGGTCGCTTTCGGGCGCGGTTGCGCGATGTTGCGCCAGAACCGTGTCGCGCGCGGCGATCAGCAACTCGATCTGGGGCCGGAACAGCTGCAACAGCGCTGTCAGCCAGCGATTGGTCGCCCAGCTTGGATGCGCGTGGTCAATGGCGAAACGCGGCAGCATGCGGACGACATCCGCGCCGGGATACCATGTCTCGCCCGTGACCCATTGATTGGTGGTGAACAGCCGGATCGGGGCCCCATAGCGATCCATCGACACCGCCACCAGATGCGCCAACGCCTTGTCGCCCGACGGCCAGTCATGCGTCGCGGCCTCGGGCACCGGGGCCACGCCATCCGGCATGCCGGGCGCACGCAGGAAACAGTGGAAATGCCCGTGCTCGCCGCTGCGATGGGCGTGATAGTAATACTGGCTCTGGGTCTCGCGGTCAAAGACATCGCCCTTGGGGTAGTGGTTCATCCTGACGAACTTGCCCTGAGCCTTCAGCACCTCGCCCACCGGGTTCAGCCCGGCCTTTTTCAGAACGCGGCTGCATTCGTCGATCTCATCGGCAGCCGCTGCCATTACCCCGAGCGTTGCGCGGTCGAGGCGCGCAAGGTCCGGGGCCGCAATTTCTTTAGGAGACATGCTCATGCCGGCACCCCCGGCCAGCGCAGCACGGCCCGCCCGCACAGCGCCGCGATGGCGGCGATCAGCGCCACGGCGCCCACCTGCCAGACCAGCACCATCAGCGCCGCGTCCTGCATGTGAAACAGGCGCAAGGCAAAATTGCCGAGGGCCGCCGCCGCAAGCGCGGCCAGCGCAAGGGTCCAGGACGGGCGCAGCGGCGCGCCCCTGCGCAGCATCAGCACCAGCGCCAGCATCGGCAGCGACCCGATCAGCGCGATATAGACAAAGCATTCCGGGTCGGGCGTCAGGCGCAGCCCGGCTGGACCCATCTGCGCCCAGTCGCGCAGGCAGCCCAGACCCAGCGTCCCCAGCCAGGCCACTGCCGGCACCACTGGCAGCCAGCGCCAGAACCGCGCGGCATCGGGCATCGTCAGCGCCAGCGCGGCCATGGCGGCAGTGATTGCCGTGGCAAGCGCCGCGCCCTGTTCCAGCAGAAACCGCGCTTCCAACACGCGTTCGGCCAGATCCGGGCGTGGGCCGATGGCCCAGACCATGGCGCTCGCGAATGCCAGCGCAATCGCCAACCACCCCCAGATACGACGCAGCGGTGATCGCAAGGGCCGCACAGGGCCCGCATCGCGCGCCAGACTGTCTATCAGAGCATCGGTTTTCATTTGCTCTCCTCGCCACCTGTGTTGATGGCTCGTTTCAGTTTACGCGAAGCGCGATGCACGGCAACCTTGATCGCGCCCACTGTGGTTTTCGACTGTTGCGCCGCCTCGGCCAGTGACAGCTCGCGCAGGCGCACCAACTCGAAGGCGCGGCGCTCGCCGGGGCTGAGACCGGCCATGGCGCTACGCACGGACATCAGATTGACCACCCCTTCGGCATGCGACTGGCCCGGCGTGGTCGAGAATACCTCGGCCAGATCGCTGGCCGCCTGATCGAAGGCCTGCCTGCGCTTGTAGCGTCGCGCATGGTCGGTCAGCCGATTGCGCGCGATTGCCGCGATCCAGGGCATGAAGGGGCGTGACGGGTCCCATGTCGCGCGCGCCATATGCAGCGACAGCAGCACATCCTGCACGATATCCTCGATATCGGCCTGCCCCAGCCACGGGGCGCGCGCTGCAATCAGCCGCCGCATGCGCTGCGCCACCTCTTGCAACAGCAGATGATAAGCGCGTCGGTCCCCCTGCTGCGCCGCGCGCATCAGGCTGTCGAGCGCAGCATGGCGGCGCTCGGAACGGCCGCTGTCCGGGGCACCCTCGCTTGTGGGGGACATCACATCTCCATTCCATTCTGCGCCCACGCGGGGCCGACCGTCCCACTGTGATACGACCCGGCAGGGCCAAGGTTACATCGCGCGCGCCGGGCTGTGGGGAATTTTCTGCATCAGCGATTGTAACATTCCTCGCCGATCGGGCGTAGCTGGGAAGGCACGCTATGCAACAACAGAACACCGGACGTTCATAGTGAACCGGACAATAGGGAGATACCGTGATGCCACCGAATCCAGACCCCGCCCCCTGCCAGTGCCGCTGTCAGTGCAAACCCCATTTCAGGGCACAGTGCAGGTCGAGCACCGCGCTGGCGCTCGCCTTCGGCATGGGCGCGATGACCCTCGGCGGCGCGGCCATGGTCGCCGGGTTCGCCACCCCGGCTGTTGCAAATGCCTGTGCGGCCAATCCCTGCGCCGTGTGCGATCCCTGTGCACCCTGTGCCGCGATGGCGTGTGCGGCATGTGCACCCTGTTCAGCAATGGATTGCGCGGCCTGCGATCCGTGTGCGCCATGCGGTCCCTGCGGTGCATGCGACCCCTGTGCCGCGGGCGAAGGGGATGCGACGGGCTGTTTCGTGCCGCGACTGCAGGAGGATGCGGCCAATCCCTGCGCGGCTGATCCCTGTGGCGCCTGTGCCCCGGCGGCCTGCGATCCCTGCGCGGCGATGGACTGCGCCGCTGACCCCTGCGCTGCGAACCCGTGCGCGGCCGAGCCCTGTGCCGCAAATGCCTGTGCGGCCAACCCCTGCGCGGTCTGCGATCCCTGCGCGCCCTGCGCTGCGATGGATTGCGCCGCCTGCGGCCCCTGCGCAGCCGGTGGCCCGCCGCCCGAGGTCAGTGATGAAGAGTTGCAGGCGCTCTATGATTGCATGATCGAGATGACAGAGGCGATGGAGGCTGGCGAAGAATCGCAAGCCATTCTGGCCTCGTGGTCTGAATCCGGGCGTGAGGAGGGCGGTGCCTTCCGGAACTGGACCAACTTTGCCAGCACGCCCTATATCTCGTTCACCCATGGTGAACGCTTTGCCACCAATCACGCCAACCCGATCGCGGCCGAGGTCTATGGCCTCTATGAAGATATCGACGCGATGCCGGTTGGCGGGATCGTCGCCAAGCCGACCTTCAGCATAGGTGACGACGGGCAGGCCTATTGGGAAACGCTGTTCCTGATGGAAAAAGCCGAGGCCGGGGCCTCGCCCGATACCAATGACTGGATCTATACCGCCATCATGCCAGATGGCAGCCTGATGGGCCGGACATTGGGCGAGAATTCGGACGGAATGTATTTCTGCGCGGCCTGTCACATGGGCTCGAGCGACGGCACCGATGATCTCTTGTTCATGGAAGAACAATATCGCGTGCAGAACTGATATACTGGCATCGGGGCCAAGCGGCCCCGGTGCGCCCTACGGATGGGAAAGCGAATGAAAGCCTGTGTCGCGGCCCTGATATGGTCCTGTCTTACCCTGCCGGTGCTGGCGCAGGATCAGGGCAGCAGCGCTGTCCTGCACCTTGCCTTTCCGGATGCGCCTGCGAGGTTCGATGTTGTACCCGGTCGCGCTGGTCTGACCCGTTTTTCCGCGCTGGATGCGATCAGCCTCGAGGGGCAGGCCGGGCGGGCACGGCTGGTGATCGAGCTGGCCCTGCAACCCGATGCCGGACCGGACCCGCAACCGCTTGATGCGCGCGTGATCTATCGGCGCGACGGGTTCGGCACCGCCTGGCAAAGCATCGCACCACCGGGGCCGGACAGCTTTGCCTTCCATGACCTGGCCCTGTCCGGCCCGCACCCCCGGATTGCCGGGACCTTCACGCTGCCGCTATGCCACCGCGCAACCTTGCTCGAGACGCCCGACCCCGAGCGATGCAAGATTGCGACGGGGCGTTTCGACACTGTCCTGCAACTGGATTGAGGAGGAAGCATGTTTCGCCTGACGACCCGCTGCCTTGGCCCCGCGCTTGGCCTTGGCCTTGTTGCCCTGGCCACCGCTACGCCTGCACCGGCCGATGTACCCGCCGACTGGCGCGCCGAGTTCCCGCTGACCGATTTTGACCAGGCGCGTGTCGATTTCACCGAGATCATCTCCGGCGGCCCGCCCCGCGATGGCATCCCCGCGATCTGGGAGCCAGGCTTCATCCCCGCGGCGGATGAGACCCGCATCGACCCGCGCGAGCCGGTCATGACCTATGAGGCCGAGGGCGAGGCCCCGCGCGCCTATCCGGTCCGGTATCTGATGTGGCATGAGATCGTGAATGATGTGGTGGGTGGCAAGCCGATCGCTGTCACTTTCTGCCCGCTATGCAATTCCGCCATGATATTCGACGCGCGTGTGGACGGGGCGCGCCACACTTTCGGCGTCTCGGGGCGGCTGCGTCATTCCGATATGGTGATGTATGATCGCGAAACGGAAAGCTGGTGGCAGCAGGCCACGGGCGAAGGGATCGTGGGCACACATACGGGGCAGGACCTGACCTTGCTGCCGGGCTGGATGGAGGCCTGGGAGGAGTTTCTGGCCCGCAACCCCGACGGGCTGGTGATGGATGAACCAGACTGGCGCCGCGCCTACGGCTCCAATCCCTATGTCGGCTATGACAGCTCGCCCCGGCCCTTCCTCTATCAGGGCGAGGACCCGCCGCACGATATCTCGCCGCTTGCGCGCGTGGTGCGGGTGGAGAACCGCGCCTGGACCTTTGCACGACTGCGCGAAGAGGGGGAGATCGCGGAAGCGGGCGTGGTGCTGAGCTGGCGGCCGGGTCAGGCCTCGGCGCTGGATAGTCGCGACATCGCGCAGGGGCGCGATGTGGGCACAGTGCGGGTGCGCGACGCGGAAGGGCGTGATCTGCCCCATGACATCCCCTTCGCCTTTGCGTTTCATGCGCTGTTTCCGCAAGGTGAATGGATGCTGGGCGATTAGGCGCTGTATCCGCCAGAACCCTGTACCGTTGCGGCGATTGCGATATGTTTCGGTGGACACCTGCCTCATCATGCGCTTCAGAATGATATTGGACCGTTGTTTGCCCATGGCCTCGGCTGACCTGATGCCGTGGATGCCCCCACCCGCCGGCATCGGATACCATGACGTGTGTGGATGCCCCCTGTTTGGCAAGCGTTATCTCCGATTTTCAGCGGGGTCTTCGATCGGACGTGTGTCAGGCCTCTGGGTGTGGCCTTCTATGACGCCACGGGTGGGTCATGCTGTTCGGAAGGCTGGGTTCACATCGGTTCAGAGAGCTTGCCATGCGCTCGAGCCCCGGGTCTGAATTTCCCTGCCTTGAACTTCGAAGTCCGTATCGCGTA
>REDZ01000071.1 GCA_007695345.1 Paracoccaceae bacterium
ACGATCGTGCCGATATTCATGCGGATATCGCGCGCGGCGCGCGGGTCGCGCAGATACCAGAGCCCGTCACGCGCGACCAGCCGTTGCCAGCGGTCATAGGCGCGCAGCGCGTAGCCGCCAGTGGCCACGAAATCCAGACAATCATCAAACGCCGCACGCGACAGCCCGGCATAGGGGCCAGCGGCTTTAACCTCTTGGAACAGCGTATCGGGGTTCAGCGGGCCAGCGCAGGCCAGCACCAGCAGGTGCTGGCACAGCACATCAAGCGCGCCCGTATCTGGCCCGTCCCCATCCAGCTCGCCCGCCGCGACCGCCTGCAGGGCGGCCACACATTCGATCACCTCGAACCGGTTGGCGGGCACGATCCGCGCGCGGGACGGCGCGTCATAGCGGTGATTGGCCCGCCCGATGCGCTGCACCAGCCGTTTGACATTCTTTGGCGCGCCGATCTGAATGACCAGATCGACATCGCCCCAGTCCAGCCCCAGATCCAGACTGCCGGTCGCGACCACAGCGCGCAATGCGCCTGCGGCCATGGCTGCTTCGACCTTGCGGCGGGCATCGCGCGACAGGCTGCCATGGTGCAAGCCGATAGGCAGATTGTCATCATTCACGGCCCAGAGCGCTTGAAAGAACAACTCGGCCTGCGCGCGGGTGTTGATGAACACAAGCGTCAGCCGCGCATCCGCGATGGCGTCCATCACATCGCGCGCGGCATAGGCCCCGCCCGCGCCCGACCAGGGTGGTGTGAGAGTGGTGGGCAGCATGGCGATATCGGGGGGCGGGCCGGGATCGGCGGTGATGATCTGTGCGCCCCCCATGAATTGTGCCAGCGCGGGCGGGTTCTCGACCGTGGCCGACAGCCCCGCAACCCGCAATCCCGGTGCCAGCATGCGCAGCCGCGCCAGCCCCAGCATCAACTGATCGCCACGCTTCGAGTCCGCCAGCGCGTGGATCTCGTCAATCACGACATGGCGCAACTGCCCGAAAATGCGCGGCGCTTCGGGGTAGGACAGCATGAGCGCCAGGCTTTCGGGCGTGGTCAGCAGGATATGGGGCGGGTCCACGCGCTGCCGTCTGCGCGTGGTCGCGCCTGTGTCGCCGGTGCGATCCTCTATGCGCAGATCCAGCCCCATATCGCCCACCGGGCGGCGCAGATTGCGCGCGATGTCATGCGTCAACGCCTTCAGCGGCGAGACATAGAGCGTGTGCAGCCCCGCAACGGCGCCTGCGCTCGCCTCGGCCAGTGTGGGCAGGAACCCCGCCAGGGTCTTGCCCCCGCCCGTGGGCGCGATCAGCAGCCGGTCGCCCGGGGCCTCCAGCATCGCGATCTGATGCGGATGCGGTGCCCAGCCCTGTGCGGCAAACCACGCGGCCAGTGGCGCGGGCAGGGGGGATGGGGTCTGCGCAGTGTCGGGCATCAGTGCCTCCTTGGTCCCGGATGGTATGCGGCGCGGGCGCGAAAACAAGCGGGGCAGGGGTTTCCTTTGGTCCGCGCGAGGGATATCTGCCGCGTCATGAGCCTGCGTGACCGTTTCTGGGAAGATACCCCTCTCGACAAGATGACCCGTGATGAATGGGAGGCGCTGTGCGATGGGTGCGGCAAATGCTGTCTGAACAAGCTGGAAGATATCGACACGGGCGAGGTGATCTTTACCCGCGTGGCCTGCCGGTTGTTCGATGATGCGACCTGCCGCTGCGCCAATTATGCCGAACGCAAGGCCCATGTGCCCGAATGCGTGGTGCTGACCCCTGCAACCCTGGACGACATCGCCTACTGGATGCCCCGCACCTGCGCCTATCGCCGCCTGCATGAGGGCAAGGGGCTGCCGCGCTGGCACCCGCTTGTAACGGGCGATCCGCAATCGACCCACAGGGCAGGGATGTCAGTGCAAGACCGCACTGTTTCCGAGGCGGCGCTGCCCATCGAGGATTGGGAAGATTACCCGCTGGAAGGGTGAGGCGCGGCGTTATTTCTGCCGCAGCGCCAGTTCGCGCGCGACTTCGGCACGCACCAGTTTGCGGATGCTGCGCGTGATCTTTTCGCCCAGTTCGCCCTGCAATTCCTGTCGCACAATCTGCGCCACAAGCTGCTGGAGCATGGATTCGTCGATCAGTTGATCGGTGCTCTCTGCTTGGGCTGCGCGTGCAGGCTGCTCGGGGGCGGACTGCTCGGGGGCGGGGTGCGGTGTGCCGCCAGCGGCCAGCATCGATTCGAGCCGCGACAAGGTTGCTTCCAGCGCGGCATCCTCAAGGCTGGTTGCGGGTGCCTCGGTTTCGGCGCTGTCTTGCGGTTCGGTCTGGGCCGCGCCGGGCCGGGTGCTGCCTGCGCTCTTGATGCGGGTCAAGAGCGAGTCGGGCGCTGCGGGGTCGGGCTGTTCGGGGCTGTCCGACGGTGCGGCTGCAACCTGGGTGTCGTCATCGGGCGACGGTGTCCGCGCGCCAGCGGAACCCTGGCCGACCCGTAACTCTGATGTCAGCACCAGCTTGCCGGTCAGGGGCGGTTTTCCGGTGGCCTGACCCGCCTGCCTGCCCTGCGGATCCTGTGATACGAGTCGTCTGATCGACGACAGCACATCCTCGATCTCATGCCGTGACATTGCTTCTGTCATGCGCGCCCCTCTGCCCGAGCTGGCCGTTCTGTCATCGCGTGCAGACCTTCTGGACGGGTCGGCGCCGGATAACGGACCTGTGTTTTGCAAACTGTAGCGCGCGCCGGATCACAAGACAATCGCCGAGTGCGGCCATGGTTGACACGGCCGCCCCGCGTGCTGCCCGTCAGTCGCGGTTGAGCGCGCGCAGCACGCGGTCCAGCGCCTCACCCTGCGACGAGGTGACGGGCGCATCGCGCACGGCGTTGAAATACGCCTCGGGGTCATAGGTCGGCACGCCCAGCCCCAGATGCTCGACTGTCAGCAGGCCCATCGCCGCGAGCAGGTCATAGGTCGCCGTCTGGACCGAGGCTTCGGCCTCCAGCAGGTTGGTGCGCGCTTCCAGAAGGTCGGTTTCGGCATTCAGCACATCGAGTGTCGTGCGCACACCCAGCCGCGCTTCCTCGCGCGTGCCCTCGAATGCGCTTTCGGCGGCGCTGACCTGCTGGCGGCTGGCGGCGGTCCGCGCTTGCGCCACATCGATATTGGCCCAGGCGACGGCGACATTCTGCACAACACCCGCCACGCTCTGATGCAGCCCTGCGCGCGCCTGATCACGCTGCGCGTTGGCCTTGCGCGTCTCGGCGTTCAGGCGCCCGCCCTGAAAGATCGGGCGCGCATAACGCACATTGGCCGAGGCGCTGCGCGATGGGTCACTGCCGCTGCTGAAATCGGCGCCGACACTGGCCCCGGCGGTGACCGATCCGTGACGCTGTGCCCCGATACGCTGGGCGTTCAGTTCGGCAACAGTCACCTGCTGCTGCGCCTGCAGGATATCAGGATGCGTGCGCCGTGCGATGTCAGTGGCGGCGTCGAGCGACGCGGCCGTGCGCGGCAGGGCCGGGGGCGGGCGCAGTTGACCGGCCTCCTGGCCTGTGGCGAATTTGTAACCCTCGCGCGCAGCGGCCAACTGACCTTCGGCAGCGGCAAGCCCCGAGCGTGCGGCCGCAAGGCTGGCTTCGGCCAGCGCAACATCCGTGCGCGTGACCTCGTTCAACTCAAACCGCTGGCGGGCTGCTTCAAGCTCTTCCGAAATGGCGCGGACGGTCGCGCGCTGAAGCGACACAGCCTCGGTGGCGATGCGCACATCCAGATGCGCGGCAATGGCGCTTTGCAGCACATCCTGTTCAACCCCGATCAGCGCCTGACGGGTTGCCAGCACCGAGGCGTTCGCAGCCTCGCGGGCCAGTTGCCCGCGCCCGAAATCGATCAGGGTCAGTTGCGCCTGCAACCCGACAGACAGCGATTGCGATTGACCGCCACGTGCCATCAGGCCGGTGCCTTGCCGCGATGTGATGCTGGTCGAGAACTCGGTCACGAAATCCAGCGTGGGCCGCAGGTTGGCGACGGCGATCGCAACATCCTCATCGGCGGCGCGCAAGACGGCGCGGTTCTGTTCCAGAAGGTTCGAATTGCGATAGGCGGCGATCAGCGAATCCGCCAGCGATTGCGCGGATGCCGGGGCCGCCCCCAACATGGCGACAAGGGCCATGCCCGCGAATATATGCCTGCATTTCATGGCCGTGCCCCCTGCATGTGCCTTGCATCTGGTGCCTGTCCTCAGCCCCCAAGACGCCCTTGCGCGGGCGGCCTAGAGGCTGAATGTCTGTGCGCGCGAAAACCCCGGCAGAACCGGCGCCGCAGCGTTGAAGATATCGCGCCATGCGATTGCGTCGCCCTGACGGCGGCCCTGCCGCACCACGCCAAGCGCGCCTTCCATGAAGAGCGCCACGACACGCCCGCCCTCGCGCAACTGGCCGACCAGTGCGGGCGGAAACTCGACAATGCCACCTTGCAGGATCATGGCGTCATAGGGTGCATGCACGGGCGCGCCCTCGGCCAGCGGCCCCTGATGCAGCACCACGGATTCGGCATTGGCGCGGGCCAGCGCGGCCACGGCCATCTCGATCAGCGCGGGCTCTTCCTCGACTGCGACCACGGCCTGCACCATCTGCGTCAGAAGGGCGCTGGAATAGCCGCTGGCACAGCCGATATCGAGCACCAGATCATCGCGGGTCAGAAACAGGGCATCAAGCATCTTGCTCAGTGTCCGCGGCTCCAGCAGCACGCGTCCGGGCGCAAGGGTCAGATTCTCGCCGATATAGGCGGCCTCGACCAGGGAATCGGGGACGAATGCTTCGCGCGGCGTGCGCAGCATGGCGTCGATAATGGGAAATTTGGTGACATCCGACGGGCGCACCTGTGTATCCACCATCATCCTGCGGCGCGTCGCGAAATCACTCATGACCTGCATTTCTCGATCTTGTTGTCCTTGGCTTTGTCCATGCCACATCTGCCCGCGCCCCGCAACACCGCTGCGCGTGATCCGGGGTGTCAGCGCGCGGAAATGGTGGTATCGGGGCCACGGGTCATGCAGTTAACGGGAAAGGACAGCGCAATGCATCTGAATGTCTATCTTGCAGGGGAAATCCATAGTGACTGGCGCGAGCGCATCGTCGCGGGCGCGGACGGGCTGGCCGTGACATTTACCGGGCCTGTGACCGATCACGCCGCGTCCGATGATTGCGGTGTGCGCATCCTCGGGGCCGAGGACAACAAGTTCTGGCATGACAACAAGGGCGCACGGCTGAACGCCATCCGCACCCGCAAGGCGCTGGAAGAGGCCGATATCGTCGTGGTCCGCTTTGGCGAGAAATACCGCCAGTGGAACGCGGCCTTTGATGCGGGCTATGCCGCCGCCCTGGGCAAATCGCTGGTGGTGGTGCACGGGCCAGAGCATCAGCACGCACTCAAGGAAGTGGATGCCGCCGCCAATGCCGTGGCCGAGACGCCCGAACAGGTGGTCGCGATCCTGCGCTACACGCTGCACGGCACGCTGCCCTGAGCGCGCGAAACCTGTTTCAACAGTGCCGGTTTGGCGGCATAAGCGTGCGTGGCATCTGGAAAAGGAACAGGGGCATGCTGAAGGAGTTTCGGGATTTCATAGCGCGCGGCAATGCGATGGACATGGCCGTGGGGATCATCATTGGCGCGGCATTCACCGCGATCGTGACATCGCTGGTGGATGATCTGGTCAATCCGCTGATCGGCATTTTCGTGGGCGGGATCGATTTCAGCGCCATCAGCTTCGGGCTGGGCGAGGCGCAGTTCATGGTCGGCAATTTCATCAATGCCGTGATCAAGTTCCTGATCATTGCCTTTGTGGTGTTCATGCTGGTGCGTACGGTCAACCGGCTGGCCCGGATGGGCCGGGCCGAGGCGCCTGCCGCCCCGGAGGACCCCAAGGGACCGACACAGGAAGAACTGCTGATCGAGATCCGCGATGCGTTGCGCGACCGGAATGCCGGGTAGAAGCGCCCGCTCAGGGGACCCCACCCACCCTCCCATGTCCCCGTCGCGGGCGCTGCCTGCGCGGGACGCGCAGGCGGGCAACCCATGACAGACGGTTGCAGCTTCGGCTTCGCGGGCATGCAGCTTGTCGCCCGGCCCACGGGTGCGCTGTGGTGGCCCGCGCGCGCCACGCTGGTTGTGGCCGATCTGCATTTCGGCAAATCCGAACGCATGGCGCGACGCGGTGGCGCGCTGCTGCCCCCCTATGAGAGTGCCGAAACGCTGGCGCGGCTGCGCGCGGAACTGGCGGCCACGGGCGCGGAGCGACTGATCGCCCTGGGCGATACGCTCGACGATGATCTGGCCGGGCAGGCGATGGTCCCGCTGCTCGCCCCGATTGCCGCGCGGTATGAGGTGATCTGGATCACCGGCAATCACGACCCATCACCCGCAGACCTGCCCGGACATGCCTGTGCCGAATGGTCCGAGGGGGGCGTCAGCTTTCGCCATATCGCTGACAAAGGCCCAGATATTACAGGGCATTATCATCCGAAGCTCATGTTTCACACCCGCCGCATCCCGGCCTTTCTGCTGGGGCAGGCGCATCTGATCCTGCCCGCATTCGGGGCTTATACGGGCGGGCTGGATTGCGACCATCCCGATCTGCGCGCGTTGGTGCCGCAGGGTCGCGCCATTCTGACGGGCCGCGCCGCGCGCATGGTGCCCTTTCCGCTGCCTGCGCGCGCGCGTCGCCGCCGCAGGGTCCCGATCTGACGGATTTCTGCTGGATCGGAGCGCCGTTTCGCGGTAGGATTGACGCCAGACCCGGTAAACGGGCGCAAGATACGGCAGATAATCACAGGCACCCCTGCAGCGCCCCTGGCGCAGATGCAGCGGGATTGGATGAACGGGGCAGTAACACATGACGGAAATGGTCTATGGTGCCACGCCTGTGCGCGTGGAAGACCCTGTGCTGTCGCGCTGGTGGCGCACGCTGGACAAGGTGACGCTGACGGCAGTTCTGCTGCTGATGGCCGTGGGGCTGCTGGTGGGGCTGGCGGCCTCGCCCCCGCTGGCGGCGCGCAACGGGTTGCCGCCGTTTTTCTATGTGCAGCGGCAGGTCGTCTTTGGCCTGATGGGGATCACGGCGATGATCCTTGTGTCGATGATGTCGCCTGAACGCATCCGCCGTCTGGCCGTGCTCGGGTTTTTCCTGGGCCTGCTTGCGCTGATCCTGCTGCCGTTTTTCGGCACCGATTTCGGCAAGGGCGCGGTGCGTTGGTTCAGCCTTGGCGTGGGCTCGTTGCAACCGTCGGAATTCGTCAAGCCGATGCTGGCAGTCTTCGCGGCCTGGCTTCTGGCCTCGGGGCAGGAACCGGGCGGTCCACCGGGCAAGGCGCTGTCGGTCGGATTTTTGTTTCTGGTTCTGGCGCTGCTGGTCATCCAGCCCGATTTCGGGCAGGCCGCACTGGTCGCGGCAGGCTGGATGGCGATGTATTTCGTGGCCGGTGCGCCCATGACACTGCTGATCCTGCTGGCAGGGCTGGTGGTTGCAGGTGGCTGGTTCTTCTACAACAGTTCCGAGCATTTCGCCCGCCGCATCGACGGGTTTCTGGCCGCCGATGTGGACCCGCGCACGCAGATGGGCTTTGCGCAGAACGCGATATCCGAGGGCGGGTTCTTCGGCGCGGGTGTGGGCGAGGGGCGGGTGAAATGGTCGCTGCCCGATGCCCATACCGATTTCATCATCGCTGTGGCCGCCGAGGAATACGGCCTGATCCTTGTGCTGTTCATCATCGGACTGTTCGCCACGGTGCTGCTGCGCTCGCTCTTTCGGTTGATGCGCGAACGCGACATGTTCATCCGGCTGGCGGGCACCGGGCTGGTGGTGATGTTCTCGCTGCAGGCGATGATCAATATGGGCGTGGCCGTGCGGCTTTTGCCATCGAAAGGCATGACCTTGCCACTTGTGTCCTATGGCGGGTCCTCGCTGCTTGCGACAGGGATTGCAATCGGTATGCTCTTGGCATTCACGCGCACGCGCCCGCAGGGCGAGATCGGCGAACTGCTCGCCCGACGCGCGCATTCCTGAAAGGGCAAGACGCATGGCCAGGCCGCCACTTCTGATGATCGCCGCCGGGGGCACGGGGGGGCATATGTTCCCCGCGCAGGCCCTGGCCGAGGCGATGCTGGCGCGCGGTTGGCGGGTGACGCTCTCGACCGATGCGCGCGGCGCGCAGTATGCGGGCGGGTTCCCGGATGCAGTGCGTGTCGAAGAGGTCAGCGCCGCCACATTCGCGCGCGGCGGGCTGGGCGCGAAACTGGCGGTGCCGTTCCGCCTGATGGGCGGCGTGCTGGCGGCCACTGCGCGCATGATCTGGGACCGCCCGGCTGTCGTGGTGGGTTTTGGTGGCTATCCCAGCATACCGGCGCTGGGGGCGGCCTGGATATTGCGCGTGCCACGGATGATCCATGAACAGAACGGGGTGCTGGGCCGGGTGAATGCCATCTTTGCGCGCCGCGTGGACCGGCTGGCCTGCGGGACCAGCCCCACCCAGATGCCCGAGGGGATCGCCAGCGAATTCACCGGCAACCCGGTGCGCGCGGCGGTGCTGGAGCGCGCGGGCGCGGGCTACATACCGCCGGGCGATTATCCGATGGATCTGCTGGTGATCGGCGGCAGTCAGGGCGCGCGCATCCTCTCGGATGTGGTGCCCGCCGCCATCGCAGCGCTGCCCGACGAGATCAAGCGCAACCTGACCGTCTGGCATCAGGCGCGCGAGGAAGATATCCCGCGCGTTGTCGCTGCCTATGATGACGGCGGCGTTGCGGCTGAAATCGCGCCCTTCTTTTCGGACATCCCGCGCCGGCTGTCGGAATGCCAGCTTGCCATCAGCCGGGCGGGCGCGTCCTCTGTCGCCGATATCTCGGTCATCGGGCGCCCGTCGATCCTTGTGCCATTCGCGGCGGCGACGGCCAATCATCAGGCCGCGAATGCGCGGATGCTGTCCTCGGTCGATGCGGCCGTGGTCTTTCCCGAATCCCAGTTCACACCAGAAGCGCTGCGCGAAAGCCTCGCCTCGATCCTGACCAATCCCGAAGCTGCCCAGGCAATGGCGCAGGCCGCGCTGTCGGCGGGCCGTGCAGATGCGACCGAGCGTCTGGCCGCGATGGTCGCATCCCTCTCCCGAAAGGAGGCCCCATGAGCCCCGCCACCAAGCTGCCCACCGATATCGGCCCGATCCATTTCATCGGCATAGGGGGCATCGGCATGTCAGGCATCGCCGAGGTGCTGATGACCCATGGTTACCGCGTGCAGGGCTCGGACCTGAAAGCCAGCCCCATCACCGAACGGTTGCGCGAATTGGGCGCCGAGGTGTTCATCGGCCAGCGCGCGGGCAATATAGGAGAGGCCGAGGTGATCGTCGCCTCGACCGCGATCAAGCCCGACAATCCCGAAATGCAGGAAGCCCGCAGCCTTGGCCTGCCAGTCGTGCGCCGCGCCGAGATGCTGGCCGAATTGATGCGCCTGCGGTCAAACATCGCCGTGGCGGGCACGCATGGCAAGACCACCACAACCACCATGATCGCCGCCATGCTGGATGAAGGCGGGCTGGACCCCACCGTCATCAATGGCGGCGTGATCCATGCCTACGGGTCCAACGCGCGCGCGGGCGAAGGTGAATGGATGGTGGTCGAGGCCGATGAGAGCGATGGCAGCTTCAACCGGCTGCCCGCGACCATTGCCATCGTCACCAATATCGACCCCGAGCATATGGAACATTGGGGCAGTTTCGATGCGCTGCGGCAGGGGTTTCATGAGTTCGTCAGCAGCATTCCCTTCTACGGGCTGGCGATCTGCTGCACCGACCACACGGAAGTGCAGGCTCTGGTCGCGCGTATCACCGACCGGCGCATCGTGACATTCGGCTTCAACGCGCAGGCCGATATCCGTGCGATCAATCTGCGCTATGAAAAGGGCGTTGCGCATTTCGATATCGCGCTTCAGGATGAAGGCCGCGTGATCGAGGACTGCACCCTGCCCATGCCCGGAGATCATAATGTGTCCAATGCGCTGGCGGCGGTTGCCTCGGGGCGGCATCTGGGCATGAACGGGCGCGAGATTCGCGCGGCGCTTGCCGGTTTCGGGGGCGTGAACCGGCGCTTTACCCGCGTGGGCGAAGCGGGCGGTGTGACCGTGATCGACGATTACGGCCATCATCCGGTCGAGATTGCCGCCGTGCTGAAAGCCGCGCGTCAGGCGCTGGGGGGCACGGGCCGCGTGATCGCGATTCACCAGCCGCACCGCTATTCGCGCCTGTCCTCGCTGTTTGATGCCTTCTGCACCTGTTTCAACGAGGCTGATATCGTCGGCATCGCGCCGGTCTATGCTGCGGGCGAAGATCCCATTGCGGGTGCCACGCAAGAAGGTCTGCTGGAGGGGCTGCGCGCCCATGGCCACCGCGCGGCCTTTGCTGTTGATACCGAGGACCAGCTTGAAGCGCTGGTACGCGCCCATGCCAAGCCCGGCGATATGGTCGTGTGTCTGGGCGCGGGCACGATTTCCGGCTGGGCCCATGCGCTGCTGCCCCGTCTGCGCGACAAGGCCGCCTGATGTCCCAGATCATGCCCTATATCCTTCTGCTGATGACTGCGCTGGCGGGCGGGGTTATCGGCTATCTGCTGTGGCAGAACGGGTGGCGCCGGGCCTACGGGGCCGTCATGCTCGGCCATGTCTTTGCCGCCATCGCGCTCTTTGTCTCGGTGCGCACACCGGGCCAGCCCGATGCCGTCATGCATGGCGTGTTCCTGATCATGTTCGTGCTGCCCTCGCTTGTCGGGATGGCGGTGGGGGGCGGGGCCGCGGCCTGGCGCGCGCGCCAGCAGGGGGACGGCGCGCCCTGACAGGCGCTGCGCCCAAATTTCTTGCATATTCGTGACACTTGCCCAAGAATGATGCACAGTAACCTCTGCGTGGTGCCCGTCATCGCTTTGCGCGGTGACAGTTTCGACGGGCTTGCCTACGCCAATAGCATTACGCCAACAGGAGTCTTCGACGATGATCCACCGCACGCTTTCCGCTGCAATCGGCTTTGGCGCCCTTGCAGTTTCGGCCCATGCGCAAACCTCCATGCCCTTCGCGCTCGACTGGCGGTTCGAGGGGCCGTCGGCCCCCTATTTCGTAGCCATCGATCAGGGCTTTTTCGCCGATGCGGGCCTTGAGGTTGAAATCAGCGCGGGTGAGGGCAGTCTCGATGCCATCCCGAAAGTGGCGACCGGCGCCTATCCGGTCGGGTTTGCCGATATCAACAGCCTGATCCGCTTTCTCGACCAGAACCCCGATGCACCTGTGATCGGCGCGATGATGGTCTATGACAAGCCGCCCTTCGCCATCGTGGGCCGCCGGTCGCTGGGCGTCGAGGAACCGTCCGATCTGGAAGGCCGCACGCTGGGCGCACCGCCCCCCGACGGGGCCTTTGCGCAATGGCCGATCTTTGTCGATGTGACCGGGATTGATGAAAGCCAGGTCACGATCGAGCCTGTGGGCTTTCCGACCCGCGAGCCGTCGCTCGCCGAGGGCACGGTCGATGCCGTCACCGGCTTCAGTTTTACCTCGTTTCTCAGCACTGCGCGGCTGGGTGTGGATGAAGACGATATCTCGGTCATGCTGATGGCGGATTACGGCGTGGACCTTTATGGCAATGTGGTGATCGTCAATACCGACTTCGCCGAGGAAAACCCTGACGCTGTCTCTGGTTTTCTGGAAGCAGTTGCACAGGGCTGGATCACCACGATTGCCGATCCGGAAGCGGCCATCGAAAGCCTGGTCAGCCGCAACCCCGCCATGGATGGCGAATTGGAACTGCGTCGCCTGCAACTGGCGATGGAGGACACGGTGCTGACCGACTGGGTAATGGAAAACGGCATGGGAACAATCGACATGGACCGGTTCGAGAATGCGCTTGAGCAGATTCGTCTGACCTACGAGTATCAGAACGAGCCGGATGCGAGCCTCTATTTCACTGATGCCTACCTGCCCGAAGGTGGCTTCCCCCTCGAGTGAAATGACGACAGGGCAGGGGGGCTGTGCCCCCCTGCCTGAGCAAGCGAAAGCCCTCATGCAAGAGCTCATCAAGATCAAGGGCGTGCGCCACGCCTATCAGACCGACTCTGGCCCGCTGCCGGTTCTGGACGGGCTGGAACTCTCTGTTCCCGAAGGCGGCTTTGTGGCTGTGGTTGGGCCATCGGGTTGCGGAAAATCAACGCTGACCCGGCTGGTCGCGGGGCTGATGAAACCCGATGCGGGCGAGGTCTGGCTGCATGGCGAGCAGGTCCGCGGGCCGCGTCCGACTGTGGGGATGGCCTTTCAGAATCCGGTGCTCTTGGAATGGCGCTCGATCCTGAAGAATGTGCTGCTGCCCCTGGAAATCGTGCCCACCAAACTCTCGCGCAAACAGGCCGAGGAACGCGCGCGCTTTCTGCTGGCCCTGGTGGGGCTGGAAGGGTTCGAGGACAAGCGCCCGTCAGAGCTTTCGGGCGGGATGCGCCAGCGCGCCTCGCTCTGCCGCGCGCTGATCCACCAGCCCGATGTGCTGATCCTGGATGAACCCTTCGGCGCGCTTGATGCATTCACCCGCGAGGATCTGTGGATGACGATGCACCAGGTCAAGGAACGCGAACCCTTTACCGGCGTGCTGATCACGCATGACCTGCGGGAATCGATCTTTCTGGCCGATCAGGTGGTGGTGCTGTCGGGGCGACCCGCGCGCACGCAATATGTGCTGGATGTGCCCAAGGCGGGGCCGCGCACGCTCGATGACCTTTACACGCCACAGGCCGCGGACCGCCTGAACATCCTGCGCCACCAGATCCAGATCGCCCAGGGGCGCGCGCCGGCAGAAGGGGGGGCGTCATGACTGCCCGCGCCGCATTCAACTCTGTCGCCGTGCCGCTTTTGGCACTGGTGGTGTTTCTGGCCTTCTGGGAATGGCTGGTCTGGTTCAAGGGCTGGCCCACCTTCAAGATGGCCGCGCCCTCGGACCTGCCGCCTGCCTATAGCCGCCATTGGGACCTGTTCCTGACCATGGGCTGGCAAACCTTGTGGCGCACAGTCGCGGGGCTGTTGCTGGCAGTGGTCTTCGGCACGCTTCTGGGCATGATCATGGGCTTTTCGCGGATCATGCGCGATGCGCTCTATCCGCTGCTGGTGGGGTTCAATGCTATCCCCAAGGCGACAGTGGTGCCGATTGTCGCGCTGATCTTCGTGGGCCAGCACGATTTCAACACAGTGCTGCTGGCCTTCATGATCTCGTTCTTTCCCATCGCGGTCTCGGTCTCGATCGGGCTCTCGACGCTGGAGCCCGAATATCGCGACATCCTGCGCGCGCTGGGGGCGTCACAGGCGACGATCTTCTGGAAGATCGCGCTGCCCAAGACGCTGCCGGAATTCTTCGGCGCGCTGAAGGTGGCCGCGACGCTGGCCTTCATCGGCACCAATCTGATGGAGATTGTCAGCCCCCATGGCCGCGGGCTGGGCGCGCTGTTCGACAGCGGGCGCACGAATTCCGATTTTCCGCTGATGTTCGCGGTTCTGATCGCGCTCGCCTTCCTCGGCATCGTGCTCTATTATATCGTGGTGGCGCTCGAAAAGATCTTTGCCGGCTGGGCCGAACGCAGCCCCGGATAAAGCGCCCGCTCGGGGACCCCACCCACCCGCCCATGCCCCGCTCGCGGGCGCTGCCTGCGCTGTCGCGCAGGCGGAAAACACCCGCAGGCGCCCGACAGCCTGTTCTGTCTTCATCTTGCCAAAAATACTCAAAAAAGGGCGGGGCCGCAGGCCCCGCCCCTCCCCAGGCGTGTGGCCCGCAGGGCCGCGCGCAATCCCTTTGCCGGTTCAGCCCGCGCGCATCTGATTGTGCTTGCGCGCCACATGGACCTTCGCCGTCTCGACGGCCACGGCGGCATCACGGCAATAGGCGTCCGCCCCGATCGCGCGGCCGAATTCCTCGTTCAGCGGCGCGCCGCCAACCAGGACCACATAATCATCGCGGATGCCCTGTGCGATCATCGCGTCGATCACCACTTTCATATAGGGCATCGTCGTGGTCAGCAGCGCGGACATCCCCAGAATATCGGGCTGTTCACGCTCAAGCGCTTCAAGATAGGCCTCGACCGGGTTGTTGATCCCCATATCGACCACTTCGAACCCGGCGCCTTCCATCATCATCGCCACCAGGTTCTTGCCGATATCATGGATATCGCCCTTCACCGTGCCAATCACCATCTTGCCCATGCGCGGCGCGCCTGTTTCGGCCAGAAGCGGCTTCAGGATCGCCATTCCCGCCTTCATCGCATTGGCCGACAGCAGCACTTCGGGCACGAACAATATCCCATCGCGGAAATCGTGTCCCACGATGGTCATGCCGGCAACCAGCGCCTTGGTCAGGATATCATAGGGCACCCAGCCGCGATCGAGCAGGATATGCACCCCTTCCTCGATCTCGTCCTTCATCCCGTCATAGAGGTCATCCATCATCTGCTCGACAAGCGCGTCATCGGACAGCTCGGCAAGGATGATGTCGTCTTCATCGGCCATATCGTCATCTCCGCGACCGTGTGACCCCGCAAAAGGGGTCTGTCAGATACCCGTTTGGGTCAGATCGCGGCGATGCACTGTCTCAATTCCGACACTGGCGGTAATGAGCGCGACCTGCGCGCCGCCAGACAGATAAAATACCGTGCGTTTTCAGCCGTCGCGGCGGCGTCGTCCAGCGTTGCGCCCGCGTCTTGGCTGCGGCCCGCTGCCATCGGCCTCGGTCCCGTCGCGGGCAGAGGAGAAACCACCGAGCGTGCCCTCGATCAGCGCCAATGTGGGCGGCGGGCCGGGCGCGCGTGTTTCCAGTGCGGCGCGCATGGCGCGCAGATGCGCAGGTTGCGTGCCACAGCATCCACCGATGATCCGTGCGCCGCTGTCGCGCGCCAGAACGGCGTATTCGGCCATCAGATCGGGCGTGCCGTCATAATGGATATGCCCGTCCACATATTTCGGAATGCCTGCATTGCCCTTGGCGATGATCGGGAGCCGCGTGCCTGTCGCGGCAAAGCCCAGCACCGTGCGCAGCAGATCGGACGCGCCCACCCCGCAATTCGCGCCAAAGGCCAGCGGCGGATTCGCCAGCCGCCCCACCATCTGCGCCAGATCACTCGAGGTCACACCCATCATCGTGCGCCCGGCGGTGTCAAAGCTCATCGTGCCGCACCAGGGCATTTGCGCGCGCGCGGCCGCTTCGGCGGCGGCGCGGTATTCCTCGGGTGCGGAAATCGTCTCGACCCATAGCAGATCGGCGCCGCCTGCTTTCAGCCCCTCGGCCTGTTCGTGAAACATCTCGACGGCAATCTCATGCGTCAGCGACCCCATCGGCGCCATGATCTCGCCCGTCGGCCCGACCGACCCCGCAACGATGACCTTGCGCCCGCTCGCATCCGCCACATCGCGGCCCAGCGCGGCGCCCAGGCGGTTCAGCTCCTGCACGCGGGACTGGGCGCCATGCAGCTTCAGCCGGCTGGCATTGGCGCCGAATGTGTTGCTCAGGAACAGATCGCTCCCCGCCTCGACCGCACCGGAATAGAGCGCGCGGATCTTCTCGGGCGCATCCGCATTCCACAGCTCCGGTGCATCGCCCGAGGACAGACCCATGTTGAACAGCGTCGTTCCCGTCGCCCCGTCGGCCAGAACCCAGTCGCGTGTCGCCAGCAGGTCCGAGAGTGCATCTGTCATGGCCGCACCTCTTGCATGCCGGGACGGGGATCAGCCGTCGGCCAGTTCGACCTTGGCCTCGGCCATGCATTGGGCGAGTTTGGCGCGGATCGTGGCCTCATCAGCCGTCGCGCCCAGATCTGCGACCAGCTTCTCGATCACGACATCCGCCCCCGGTTTCGTGAAATCCGTGCGGATCACGTCCAGCGCGTAATTCTCGGCCTCTTCGCCGCTCAGGCCCAGCAATTCCGCCGCCCAGAGCCCGATCTTGCGGTTACGCCGCGACTCTGCCTTGAACATCATCTCCTGATCATGCGCGAACTTGCTCTCGAATGCGCGCTGGCGCTCGTCGAATGTGGTCATCCGGGCCCTCTTTACATGATGGACTGTCTGACCCCTGATATGGCCCCTCCGGATGCGTGCTGCAAGCGCAAACTGCCCCGAAGCCGCGCGAACGCGCTGCCTTGCGATGTGGCCGGGGCTGCGATATAGCGCATCATCATCCCCAGCCACGACCGGAGATCCGCATGGCACGCCGCACGAAAGTCTATGAAGGCAAGGCCAAGATCCTCTATGAAGGGCCGGAGCCCGGCACGCTGGTGCAGTATTTCAAGGATGATGCCACGGCCTTCAACGCCGAAAAGCGCGATGTGATCGATGGCAAGGGCGTGCTGAACAATTTCCTGTCGGAGCTGTTCATGAGCGGGCTGAACGGGATCGGCGTGCCCACGCATTTCATCCGTCGCCTGAACATGCGCGAGCAACTGATCCGCGCGGTCGATATCATCCCGCTCGAGGTGGTGGTACGCAATATCGCCGCCGGGTCGCTGTCCAAGCGGCTGGGCATGGAAGAGGGCACGCCCCTGCCGCGTCCCATCATCGAATTCTATTACAAGGATGACGCGCTCGGTGATCCGCTGGTGACCGAGGACCAGATCCTGGCCTTCAACTGGGCCAGCCATCAGGATCTGGATGACATGGTGGCGCTGGCCGTGCGCGTGAATGATTTCCTGTCGGGCGTGATGCTGGCGGTCGGTATCCGGCTGGTGGATTTCAAGATCGAGATCGGGCGGCAGTTCGATGGCGACATGCAGCGCCTGATCGTCGCGGATGAGATCAGCCCCGATTCCTGCCGGTTGTGGGATATCAAGACCGGCACCAAGCTCGACAAGGATGTGTTCCGCCGCGATCTGGGCAGTCTGACCGATGCCTATTCCGAAGTGGCGCGGCGGCTGGGTGTGATGCCCAAATCGCCCACGCCGATCAAGCCCCGACTGATGAACTGAAGGACTGATGGCCATGAAACTGCGCGTCTATGTGACCCTGAAACCCGGCGTTCTGGACCCGCAGGGAGAGGCTATTCGCCACGCGCTTGGCGCGCTTGGCTTTGACGCTGTGACAGGTGTGCGCCAGGGCAAGATGATCGAGCTGGATCTGGCCGAGGATGATGCCACCCGCGCCGAGGATATGGCGCGCCAGATGTGCGAGAAGCTGCTCGCCAACACAGTGATCGAAAGCTACCGGGTCGAACCCGCCTGACCCCCGAACCGCAGGAGCGATCATGCGTGCTGCCGTCTTGCGCACCTTCCGTGAGGATCTGAGCATCGAGGCAGTGCCCGACCCCGATTGCGAGGAGGATGGCGTGGTGCTGCGCACCCTGGCCTGCGGGATTTGCCGGTCCGACTGGCACGGCTGGAGCGGGCATCATCCGCGGGTGAAACCGGGCCAGATTCCGGGGCATGAATATTGCGGCGAGGTGGTGGCCGCCGGGCCGCGCTCTGGTTGGGACCTCGGCGCGCAGGTCATCGCGCCGTTCATTCTGGCCTGCGGCGACTGCGCATCCTGCCGCGCGGGCGTGTCCAACACCTGCCCTGACCAGCGCCTGCCCGGATTTGTCGAACCCGGTGCCTTTGCCGAGTATATCGCGGTTCCCCATGCCCATAACCTGACCCGCCTGCCACAGGGCATGTCGCCTGTGCTGGCCGCGGGTCTGGGCTGCCGGGTCACCACGGCGTTTCACGCGCTCACGGACCGCGCAGCACTTGCGCCCGGCGAATGGCTGGCAGTGCATGGCACGGGCGGGATCGGGCTGGCGACGCTGATCCTGGGGCGTGCCCTGGGCGCGCGGGTTGCGGTGGTCGATGTGGTGCCCCAGAAGCTGGCGCATGCGCGTGCGCTTGGCGCGGAACTGGCGCTTGATGCGCGCGAAGGCGATGTCGCGCAGGCGATCCGCGACGCGACATCGGGCGGGGCGCATGTCTCGGTCGAGGCGCTGGGGATCGCGCAGACCACCAATGCCTCGCTGCATTGCCTGCGCCCGCTGGGGCGGCATGTGCAGGTGGGCATGCCCTCGGGGCCGCATGCGCGCATGGAAATCGACATGAGTGCAGTCTATCAGAAGAACCTCGCGCTTTTCGGCACGCGCGGCATGCCCTCGCATAAATACCCCTCGCTTCTGGGTATGATCGAGGCCGGTCTGGTGGATTTTTCCCCCATGATCGGGCGCGAGGTCGCGCTGTCGCAGGCCGGGGCAGAGCTTGCGCTCTTCGACGGCCCCATGGCACCCGGCGTCGCTGTTATCTCGGATTTTCAGGGCTGACCGCCACGGGCTGACAATTGTCAGGCTGCTTCATCTTGCCAGAAATACTCAAATCTTCGGTCTGCCCACAGCCACCCCGCCAGCAGGGCCGCGCATTTCCTTTGCACCGGGACTGCGAACAGGCTAGAGGCAGGGCACCCGCATCACCACGGAGGCGCAGGGCATGAAAGCCGCAGTCATCACCTATCCCGGCTCGAATTGCGATCGCGATCTTGCCGTGGCCTTTGCGCAGGCAGGGGCCCAGGTCACGCATGTCTGGCACAAGGACACGAAATTGCCTGAGGGCACCGATATCGTGGGCATTCCGGGCGGGTTTTCCTTTGGCGATTACCTGCGCTGCGGCGCGATTGCCGCGCGCGCGCCGATCGCTGGCGCCGTGCGTGAGTTTGCGGGCCGGGGCGGGCATGTGCTGGGCATTTGCAACGGGTTTCAGGTGCTTCTGGAAATGGGGCTGCTGCCCGGTGCGCTGCT
>REDZ01000049.1 GCA_007695345.1 Paracoccaceae bacterium
GGGGGGGGGGGGGGGGGGGGGGGGGGGGGCGTGCGGCACGGCGGGCGCGCGCAGGCGGGCAGCCCCGCATCAGCGCCCGGCCCGTTCGGCAGCCGCAGTGATCGCGGCGCGCAGCTTGCGCTCCAGCGCGTCCTGCTTGGCTTTCGCGTGCAGTTTCAATCCGAACATGTCCTTGACATAGAAGGTATCGACAGCCTGCACGCCATAGGTCGCAATCACGGCACTTGCAATCGAGATATGCGCATCCGCCAGCGTGCGCGCCAGATCATATAGCAGCCCCGGACGGTCGCGGGTATCAACCTCGATAATCGTATAGATTTCAGAGCCTTCGTTGTCGAAGCTGATATTCGTGGGGATGCGGAAGGCGCGCTCGCGCTTGCGCACCTTGTCACGGTCGGCCAGCGCCTCTTCCGCGACCACCTCACCCGCCAGCGTGCGCGCGATCATCTTGCGCAGCCGGTCCAGACGCCCCGTCTCATAGGGGTGGCCCTCGCCATCCTGCACCCAGAACACCGCCGTCGCGATCCCGTCCTTGGTGGTATAGGTGCGCGCATCGACGATATTCGCCCCCACCAGCGCCAGCGCCCCCGCAAAGCGCGCGAACAGCCCCGGATGATCCGACAGCACGAAACAGGCGCGCGTCGCATCGCGGTCGGGGTCAGGATGCAGATCGATGCGGATCTCATCCGCGCCCAGATCGCGCAACAGCCCGGCAAAGACCAGATGCGTGTCCAGCGGCAGCCCCTGCCAGTAGGGGTCGTAATGGCGCGCAAGCTCGGCCCGACGCTCGCTGCGCGGCCAGTCCTCCAGCGCGCGCCGCAGGGCGCGCTTGGCCTCGGTCGCGCGGTTCTCGCGGTTCAGCGCCTCCAGCCCGTTCTCCAGCGCATGTGCCGTCTCACGATAGAGCGTGCGCAATAGCTGTGCCTTCCAGTTGTTCCAGGTGCCGGGCCCGACCCCGCGAATGTCGCAGACCGTCAGCGCGGTCAGCAGGTCCAGCCGCTCGCGCGTCTTTACCAGCTTGGCGAAATCGCGCAGCGTGCGCGGGTCCGAGATGTCGCGCTTCTGCGCCGTATCCGCCATCAGCAGATGATAGCGCACCAGCCATTCAACCGTTTCGCATTCGCTGCGGCTCAATCCCAGACGCGGGGCCACCTTGCGCGCGATCTGCGCGCCCAGGATCGAATGATCCTCGGGCCGGCCCTTGCCGATATCATGCAGCAAAAGCGCCACATACAGTACCCGCCGGTTCACCCCTTCGCGCAGGATGCGCGATGCGACAGGCAATTCCTCGACCAGTTCCTCGCGCTCGATCTGCGCCAGCGTGCTGATGCACTGGATCGTATGCTCGTCAACCGTGTAATGGTGATAGACATTGAACTGCATCATCGCCACAATCGGCTCGAATTCGGGGATGAACGCGCCCAGCACCCCCAATTCGTTCATTCGCCGCAGCGCGCGCTCGGGATTGGAGTGCTTGAGCAGCAGCCGCAGGAACAGGCGCCGCGCCTCGGGTGTCTGGCGCAGCCCGTCATCGAACAGATGCAGATTGGCCGCGACCAGACGCATCGCATTGGGATGCAGCAGAAAGCCGGTGACCAAACCTTCCTCGAACAGGCGCAGCAGATTGATCGGCTCTTTCAGGAATTCCTCGGGGTCTTCGACATCCAGACGGTTCTGCACCACTTTAAGACCGTAGCGCATCTTCTTGCGCCGATTAAGGAAATGCCGCAGGATCGGCTCTCGCTTGACATGCCGCGCTTCCAGCTCCGTCAGGAAGATCCGCGTCAGATCGCCCACATGAGTGGCATGGCGGAAATACTCCTGCATGAAATGCTCGACCCCGCGCCGCCCGCCATGATCGGTATAGCCCATGCGGTCAGCCACCCCCACCTGCAGATCGAAACTCAATTGCTCGACGGCCCGGCCTGACAGGTGATGCATATGGCAGCGCACGGCCCAGAGGAACGTCTCGGCATCGCGGAAAATCTCGTATTCCTCGGCCCGGAAGAACCCCAGCGCCACCAGTTCGGCAGCCTGATCGACCTCATGGATGTATTTCGCGATCCAGTAGAGGGTCTGAAGATCGCGCAGACCGCCCTTGCCTTCCTTGACATTGGGTTCCAGCAGATAGCGCTGATTGCCGATCTTCGCGTGCCGCTCGGTACGTTCGGACAGCTTCATCTCGACGAAATCGGCATGGGTTTTCGCGAACAACTCTGACCACAGGCGGCTCCGCAGGGTCTGGGCCAGCGGGGCATTGCCCCACAGGAACCGATGTTCCAGAAGCGCGGTGCGGATCGTGACATCCTCGCGCCCCAGCCGCAGACATTCATCCACCGTGCGCGTGGCATGGCCGACCTTCAGTTTCATGTCCCAGAAGATATAGAGTGCCGATTCGATCACCTGCTCCACCCGGCCTGTCACCTTCCAGGGCAAGAGGAACAGCAGATCGATATCCGAAGAGGGGGCCATCTCGGCGCGGCCATAGCCGCCCACTGCCAACGCGGCGATGCGCTCACCCTCGGACGGCATCGGGTTCGGGTGCAGGTCTGTCTGCACGATATCCAGCACCAGACAGACGATCTGATCCGTCAGCCAGCTATTGGCACCGACAAAGGCGCGCGCATCGCGCGGATGGGCGATAAACAGCGCCTCCAGCCGGGCCGAGGCGTCGCGCAGCGCGTCGCGCAGCGCGGCGGCCACATCACGCCTGCGCGACGCGCAGTCGTTGTCCGCATTCGCGGCCAGAATGTCACGCAGGCGTGCGCGCAGCGCGCCAACGTCCAGCACCTGATCGGGCGGAAAGAATGCGGCCGCCGCATCGGACATGGTGACCATGCCCGCGACATCGCGCTGACTGGCCGGGCTGGTCAGGACCCACCCCCGACAAAACTGCGCGGTGCCGGGCTGAGGATTTCGCGGCGTTCATCACGGATTTCGGCCACGGCCAGCCCGCGTTCATTGGTGCCGTCGCGGCGGAAGCGGAACACGCCCGCGACACCGGCGAAGCCCGATTGCTGCGTGATCGCCTGCGCCGAGAAAGGCGCAGAGCCACCCAGCCGCGCCAGGGCGCCTACAGCCGCCACCCCGTCATAGCCCAGGGCCGCCACCGGGTTGGGCCGCGAGCCGTGCGCCGCCTCATAGCGGCGCTCGAACTGTTCGTTCAGGCGCGGATCGGGCAGCGCGAACCAGCCGCCCTGCAGGCCGCTCAGCTCCATCGTCGCAGGCGGGATGTCCCAACGGGTCAGGCCCATGAACTGATAATCCTCGTTCGAGATGCTGTTCTGCGGCAACAGTTCTGCCAGAAGCGGCAGCGCGCCTTCGGACCCGGCGGTAAAGATGATGCTGTCGGCCCCCGAATTGCGCGCGGTCGAGGAAATCTGCGGCAGGGCATCGACGATCCCCTGCTGCGAGAACGCATAGGATTGTGTGCCCGCAATCGTGGCGCCCGTGCGCGTGGCCGCGCGCTGGATCGCCTGTTCGGCGATGCGCCCGGCCTCGCTCTGCTCCGACACGATCATCACGCTGCCACGTCCCTGCCCGGCAGCATAGCCCAGCAGCCGGGTCGCGGTATTCTCGAACATCGCGCCCAGAAGAAAGACATTGCCGCCCGCGACATCAGGGTTGTTGGAAAAGCTCAGCACATTGACCCCGGCCTCTGCCGCCACGGGTGCCACCGCGCGGGTGGCATCGGCGAACAGCGGGCCAAGGATGATCTGCGCGCCATCCGATATCGCGCGCGATGCTTCAGAGGCGGCGCGCTGCGGCTCTCCGCCGGTCTGATAGACGCGCAGGTCCATCTCGACCCCCTGCAGATCCGCCCGCGCCATCCGCGCTGCGTTTTCCAGGTTGCGCGCGAGCGTCTGGCGGTCGGACTCTCCCCCTCCGGGCACCAGCAGCGCCACGCGCGCCGGACCGGACGGATCAGTCTCGGGGCCGGTCCCGACCCCGGGCAACACGGCGGGCGCTTCGCAGCCGGCCACAAACACAGTGGCCGCAGCCGAACTCAGCAACCCACGACGGGTCAGCACAGGGGAAACAAGGGGGGGTCGGCGCATGGGCTCTGGCACTCCTGGGTTGCGTCAGGGATCATCGGCGCGCAGACTAAGCAAGCCCGGCAGCGAAGTAAACGCTCGACTGGTGAACGGGCGCAAATCGGCCAGAGGACGCCCCGCAGACATGACGCAAGTGCCAGCATCTCCCCCCGCGCCAGCGGCCATTGCGCCGGGCCTGCACCTGATCGCGACCCCTATCGGGGCCGCACGCGATATCACGCTGCGCGCGCTGGATCTGCTGGCGGGATGCGATGTGCTGGTGGCAGAGGATACGCGCAGCCTGCGGCACCTGATGGAACTGCATGGCCTGCGTCCGGGCGGGCGGCCACTGCTGTCCTATCACGACCATAACGGGGCAAGGATGCGCCCGCGCCTGCTGGCCGCGCTGGCCGAGGGCAAGAGCGTGGTTTACGCCGCCGAGGCCGGGACCCCCATGGTGGCCGATCCCGGCTATGATCTGGCGCGCGAGGCAATTGCCGCAGGGCTGCCCGTGCATTCCGCGCCCGGCCCTTCGGCCATGCTGGCGGCACTCACGCTGTCGGGCCTGCCAAGCGACCGCTTCTGTTTTCTGGGGTTCGCGCCCGCGAGCGCAGGCGCGCGGCGCCGGTTCCTGCAAGAGGCGGCGGCGATCCCGGCGACGCTGATCCTCTACGAATCGCCGAAACGTGTTAGCCGATTATTAGGGGAATTGTGCGAGATTGCCGGAGGGGAGCGCCCGGCAGCCTTGTGCCGCGAACTGACGAAAAAACATGAAGAAGTGATCCGCATGCCCCTGGCCGAACTTGAACAGGATATCCGCGACCGCAACCTGCGCGGTGAAATCGTCCTTGTGATCGGGCGGGGCAGACAAGCGGTTGCAGGGCCAGAGGCGCTGGATCAGGCGCTGGAGGTCGCTCTGCGCGACATGCGCCTGAAAGAAGCTGTGGCCCATGTGGCCCAGATGCTGGATCTGCCACGGCGGCAGGTCTATCAGGCCGCGCTGGAGAAGGAAAAACCACAATGAGACAGGCGCGCAACAACATGGCGGGCCTTGCCGCCGAGGAAACAGTCCTGCGTCACTACATGGCCGCAGGCTATGCCGTGCTGGCGCGTCGTTATCGTGGCACGCGCGGCGAGATTGATCTGGTGCTGGGGCGCGGCGGCGATGTGGTGTTCATCGAGGTCAAGAAAAGCCGCAGTTTCGGCGCCGCAGTGGCGCGGCTGGGCGCGACGCAGATCAGGCGGATAGTCGCGACAGCGGCCGAGTTTCTGAGCACGCAGCCCATGGGTCAGATGACCGAAACCCGGTTCGATGTGGCGCTGGTCAATGCCCATGGCGACGTGTCGGTGATTGAAAACGCGCTTTGGCAATAGCAGTGCCTGCGGGTTGAGCGGCGCGCGGGGCCGTGTCCGAAATGGTGACGTTTCCGTGGCGTGCGCAGCACGACCGCAAACCGCCTCAAGCATCCTGTGAAAAGCACCCGGTCAGAGCCATCACGCGCAGTGATGCGGATGTGGCCCTCCGCCAGGCACCCGACCAACCGGCATCCGCCCCATTGCATCGCTGCGCGCCATCCGGCATCAAGAACCGCGCCACCGCGCGCAGGGCCCCATGGTCCCGGATGCCAAGTTGAGGAAGAACCGAATGAGCCTGCGTGTCGCCTTTCAGATGGACCCGATCGAGCATGTCGATATCAACGCCGACAGCACCTTCCGCATCGCGCTCGAGGCCGGGCGGCGCGGGCATGAGCTGTCTGTCTATACCCCCGACAAGCTGATCTTTCGCGAGGGCCGTGTGATGGCACGCGCGCGGCCTGTGACCCTGCGGGCCAAAGTCGGCGCGCATGTCACCTTCGGCCCCGAAGAGACATTGGACCTGGCGGCCTGCGATGTCGTCTGGCTGCGGCAGGACCCGCCCTTTGACATGGGTTATATCACCACCACCCATCTGCTGGAGATGATCCATCCCGGCACGCTGGTCGTGAATGATCCGTTCTGGGTGCGCAACCATCCCGAAAAACTGCTGGTGCTGCAATTTCCTGATCTGACCCCCCCCACCATGATCGCGCGCGATCTGGCCACCATTCGGGCCTTCAAGGCCGAGCATGGCGATGTCATCCTGAAACCACTTTACGGCAATGGCGGTGCGGGCGTGTTCCGGCTGGACCCGAATGACCGCAATCTCGCCTCGCTGCATGAGTTGTTCACCGGCATCAACCGCGAGCCGTTGATCGTGCAGAAATACCTGCCCGCCGTCAGCGCGGGCGACAAGCGCATCATTCTGGTCGAGGGCGAGCCCATCGGCGCGATCAACCGTGTCCCCGCCGATGGCGAGACGCGATCCAACATGCATGTCGGCGGACGCCCCGAAAAGATCGGGCTGAGCGCGCGCGACCGCGAGATCTGCGCCGCCATCGGGCCACTGCTGCGCGAAAAGGGGCAGATTTTCGTGGGCATCGACGTGATCGGCGAGTGGCTGACCGAGATCAACCTGACCTCGCCCACCGGTCTGCAGGAACTGGAGCGGTTTGATGGCACCAATGGCGCCGCCCTGATATGGGACGCGATCGAGGCGCGCCGCGCGGCATGAGCTGGCAGCTCAAGGCGCTGCGCGTGATCCTGCGCCATGCGGTGCGCCCCTCGCTGGGGCGGCAGCGCGACAGTCTGTCGGCGCGGGCCTGGTTCGAGCGCGGCGCCTGGCTGAATGCGCGTGGGCGGCCATGGCGGCAGTTTCATCCGATGAGCCTGGGGACCGAGGGGCACAGCATTCCGGCGCTGGCAACCCATCCGGTGCAGCCGGGCGCGCCGCTGATCCTGTATTTCCACGGCGGCGGTTATGTCATGGGCAATCCGCGCACCCATGCCGCGCTGGGGGGCTATCTGGCGCGCAAGGCGGGCATGCCCTGCCTGCTGCCCGATTACCGGCTGGCGCCCGAACACCCTTTTCCGGCCGCGTTCGAGGATGCGGTGCAGGTCTGGCAGGCGCTGATGGCGCAAGGCCACGCACCAGACCAGATCGCGCTGGGGGGCGATTCGGCAGGGGGCGGGCTGGCACTGGCGCTGCTGGGCCATCTATGTGCGACGGGCGCGCCGCGCCCTGCCTGCGTTTTTGCGTTTTCACCCTTTGCCGATCTGACGCTGTCAGGCAAGTCCATCCGGGACAATGCAGACTCCGAATTGTTGCTGCCCTTTCACCGGATCGACGATCTGCGCCGCCGCGTGCTGGCAGGTGCAGACCCGGCGGACCCGCGCATCTCGCCGCTATTCGCGCGTTTCACGGGCGCGCCACCTGTGCTGATCCAGATGGCACGGACCGAGATCCTGCGCGACGATTCGCGGCGCATGGCGGACCATCTGCGCGCGCATGGGGCGCAGGTGACAGTGCAGGAATGGGGCAATCTGCCCCATGTCTGGCAATTCTTTCACGGCTGGCTGCCCGAGGGGCGCAAGGCCCTTGCCGATGCGGGCGCCTTTATCCGGGCGCAGTATCCAGCGCCGCCATCAGCCGGTAGCTGATCGCCTCGGCCATATGGGGGGCGCGGACCTCGCGGCTGTCGTCCAGATCGGCGATGGTGCGGGCCACGCGCAACAGCCGGTGATAGCCGCGCGCACTCAGCCCGAAACGCTCTGCGGCCTGGGTCAGCAGGGCGCGCCCGTCGGTGTCGGGGCTGGCGATCTCTTCCAGCAGCGCGCCTTCGGCATCGGCATTGGCGCGCAGGCCCGGATGAGCGCCAAAGCGGGTGCCCTGCAGCTTGCGCGCCGCCGCCACGCGCCCTGCCACGACCGAGGACGGGTCGCCCGATGCGGGCAGATCAAGGTCCGAGAACGCCACCGGCGGCACCTCGACCCGCAGATCGAACCGGTCCAGCAATGGGCCGGAAATGCGGCCCAGATAGTCGTCACCGCAGGCAGGCGCGCGCGCGCAGGCGCGGGCCGGGTCGGACAGGTAGCCGCATTTGCACGGGTTTGCGGCGGCCACCAGCATGAAACGGCAGGGGTAGCGGATATGGGCATTGGCGCGCGCGACCACGACCTCGCCCGTCTCGATCGGCTGGCGCAGGGTTTCCAGCACCATGCGCGGGAATTCGGGCAGTTCGTCCAGAAACAGCACACCGTTATGCGCCAGTGATATCTCGCCCGGCTTGGCCCCCTTGCCGCCCCCCACGACCGCCGCGACCGACGCCGTGTGATGGGGTTCACGAAACGGGCGCGTGCGCGAGATGCCGCCTTGTTCCAGCAGCCCTGCGATGGAATGGATCATCGAGGTTTCCAGCGCCTCGGACGGCGAGAGCGGCGGCAGTATGCCCGGCAGACGCGCGGCCAGCATGGATTTGCCCGATCCCGGTGTGCCCACCATCAGCACATGGTGCCGCCCCGCCGCCGCGATTTCCAGCGCGCGCTTGGCGCGTTCCTGGCCCTTGACATCGAACAGATCGCGCAGCCCGTCCTCGCGCACCACCTCGCCCGGTCGCGCAGGCGACAGCGGGGCCTGCCCACCGAAATGGCGGATCACATCGATCAACGCCTTGGGGGCCAGCACGCGGGTGGCATCGACCCAGGCGGCCTCTGGCCCGCAGGCGGCGGGGCAGAACAGGGAATACTCGCCCGCCGCCGCGGCCATGGCAGCGGGCAATGCGCCGGTCACCGGCACCAGCGCGCCGTCCAGCGACAATTCCCCCAGCGCGACGGTTTCGGCCACGTCCTCGGCTGGCAGGATGTCCAGCGCGGCCAGCAATGCCATCGCGATGGGCAGGTCGAAATGCGACCCCTCTTTCGGCAGATCGGCGGGGGACAGGTTGATCGTGATACGTTTGGACGGCAACGCCACGGACAGCGCCGAAAGCGCGGCGCGCACGCGTTCGCGCGCCTCGGATACGGCCTTGTCGGGCAGGCCCACGATCTGAAAGGCCGGCATCCCCGGCGAGAGCGCGCATTGCACCTCGATCAGCCGCGCCTCTATCCCCTCGAATGCTACTGTCAGTGCGCGCGCCACCATGCCCCTGCCCCGCTCAGACCCAGGACCATGGTTAACGGATCAGAGATTTCGAAATGGTTAACAGCAGCGTCGGCAGGCAGGTACGACATAAAAATACGCAGGCAGAGTGAACCAGATGCACTTATTGCCCGTATCCTAACAAATTGCGAACTCGCAGGGGGAAGCGAATGGCACTGGATATCGCAGATGACCGTCAATTGTCACGCCGCGCCATGTCGGCAGAAATGCTGGATGCCGAAACCGAATTGCAACTGGCCCGCGCCTGGCGCGATCACCGCGACGAGGCCGCGCTGCACCGTCTGATCACTGCCTATATGCGGCTGGCGATTTCCATGGCCAGCAAATTCCGCCGCTACGGCGCGCCAATGAATGATCTGGTGCAAGAGGCGGGTCTGGGGCTGATGAAGGCCGCCGACAAGTTCGACCCCGAACGCGGGGTGCGGTTCTCGACCTATGCCGTGTGGTGGATCCGCGCCAGCATTCAGGACTATGTCATGCGCAACTGGTCGATGGTGCGCACAGGGTCAACCTCCAGCCAGAAATCACTGTTTTTCAACCTGCGCCGGGTGCAGGCCAAGTTCGAACGCGAAGCCATGGCGCGCGGCGAGGAACTGGACCGCCACCAGCTGCGCGAGCATATCGCACGCGAGGTGGGCGTGCCACTGCACGATGTCGAACTGATGGAAGGGCGCCTGTCGGGGTCCGATTTCTCGCTGAACGCCATGCAGTCGCAGGATGATGATGGGCGCGAGTGGATCGACGCGCTGGAAGATGAAAACGCACAGGAAGGGGCACAGGTCGAGCAAGCGCATGACATGGCGCAACTGCGCGACTGGCTGATCGAGTCCATGCGCGGGCTGAGCGAACGCGAGCGTTTCATCGTGCGCGAACGCAAACTGCGCGACGATCCGCGGACGCTGGAATCTCTGGGCGAGGAACTTGGGCTATCCAAGGAACGCATTCGTCAGGTCGAGGCCGCTGCATTCCAGAAGATGCGCAAGCGGCTGGAAACGCAATCGCGCGAAGTTCTGCATTTTCTGTGAGGCTGGGCCTTGTTCCAGTGCTTGCCCTGATGGCCACGGCTGTCGGGGCAGACGCTATTGATCCGCAGGCGCTGGACGATCTGCCGCGCGCGGATGTGGTGTTTCTGGGCGAAGTGCATGACAACCCGCAGCACCATGTTCACCAGACCCGTGCAACCCACGCCATTGCCCCCGCCGCGCTGGTGTTCGAGATGCTGACACCCGATCAGGCCGCGCGCATCCCGCCCGAGTTGCCACCCGAGGACGAGTTGGCGGAACTGCTGGAATGGGACTCATCCGGCTGGCCGGATTTCGCAATGTATTATCCCATCTTCGCGGCCGCCTCTGATGCCCGCATTTTTGGCGCGGGCCTGCCGCGAGAGCAGGCGCGCGCGGCCATGACGGACGGCGCAGCGGCGCATTTCCCTGATGACCCGGCGCGCTTCGGGCTGGACCGCGCGCTTGATGCGGACGAACAGGCGCGGCGCGAGAGCTTGCAGGATGACGCCCATTGCAACGCCCTGCCCGCCGAAATGCTGCCCGCGATGGTCGATATCCAGCGCCTGCGCGATGCCCTGCTGGCCGAGGCCGCGCTGCGCGCCCATGCCGAGACGGGCGGCCCGGTCGTGGTGATCACCGGCACGGGCCACACGCGCACGGATTGGGGCGCACCCGCCGCGCTTGCGCTGGCGTCGGATCTGCACACCCTCTCTATCGGGCAGTATGAGGGGGAACCCGACAGCACCCCGCCCAATGACCTGTGGCTGGTGACAGAGGCGCATCTGCGCACAGACCCCTGCGCGGCATTGGAATAGGCCAGCCCCTTTCGCTTGACCCGCCAAGCGCGTAAATCACATAGAGGCGGGCATGGGGGACCACGGATGCTGAGCGGCAAGCGCATCACATTGATCATCGGGGGCGGGATCGCGGCCTATAAAAGCCTGGACCTGATCCGGCAATTGCGCCGTGCGGGCGCACAGGTGACCCCGGTTCTGACACGCGCGGGCGCGCAATTCGTCACGCCGCTCTCGGTCGCGGCGCTGGCCGAGGAACAGGTGTTCCACGACCTGTTCGACCTGAAGGATGAGGCCGAGATGGGCCATATCCAGTTGTCGCGCGTGGCTGATCTGATCGTGGTGGCCCCGGCCACGGCGAATCTGATGGCGCGCATGGCGGCAGGGATGGCCGATGATCTGGCCAGCACGCTGCTGCTGGCGACCGATACGCCTGTGCTGATCGCACCTGCGATGAATGTCCGCATGTGGCAGCACCCGGCGACGCAGCGCAATCTGGCGCAGTTGCAGGCCGATGGGCTGCGGGTGGTGGGGCCGGATGTCGGCGATATGGCCTGCGGCGAACATGGGCCGGGGCGGATGGCAGAACCGGCGGCGATTGTGGCCGCGATCCGCGACCATTTCGGCCCGCGTCCGCTAACTGGGCAGCGGGTGCTGGTAACCTCGGGGCCGACGCATGAACCGATTGATCCGGTGCGCTATATTGCCAACCGTTCCTCTGGCGCGCAGGGCACGGCGATTGCAGAGGCGCTGCGCGATCTGGGGGCCGAGGTGATCTTTGTGACCGGCCCCGCGCAGACCCCGCCACCGGATGGCGTGACGGTCATGCGGGTGGAAACCGCGCGCGAGATGCTGGCGGCGGCTGAGGGCGCGCTACCCGTCGCTGCCGCGATATGTGCTGCCGCCGTGGCTGACTGGCGGGTGACGACAGACAGCACTCAGAAGATGAAGAAAACCACGCAAGGCACGCCAAAACTTGAATTCTCCGAAAACCCGGACATTCTGGCGACACTCTCCACCCACGCGCAGCGCCCCGAACTGGTCGTGGGTTTCGCGGCAGAGACCGAGGATGTCATCGCCCATGCCACGCTCAAGCGCACGCGCAAAGGATGTGACTGGATCGTGGCAAATGATGTCTCTCCCGCCACCGGCATCATGGGGGGGCAGGAGAATGCGGTGAATCTGATTACCGAAGCCGGGGTCGAGGACTGGCCCCGTCTGCCCAAACGCGAGGTGGCCGCGCGGCTGGCCGACCGGATCGCGCAGGTGCTGGGATGAGCGTGATCGTCCGGTTTCAGCGCCTGCCGGGGTTCGACCGCGATGTGCCCTTGCCCGCCTATGCCACGCAGGGGGCCGCGGGGGCCGATATCCGCGCCAACCTGCCAGAGGCCGAGCGCGTGCGCGGCGTGACGCTTGCGCCGCTCCAGCGCGCGCTGGTGCCGACGGGGCTGGCCTGCGCCGTGCCGCCGGGGTTCGAGATGCAGATCCGCGCGCGCTCGGGCCTGGCACTGCGCCACGGGATCGCGCTGCCCAATGCACCAGCGACCATTGACAGCGATTACCGTGGGCCGTTGGGGGTGATCCTGATCAACCTCGGGGCCGAGCCTTTCGTGATCGCGCATGGCGCGCGCATCGCCCAGATCGTGATTGTGCCCGTGGTGCAAGCACAACTGACCGAAGCGCCCATGCTGGACGCCACTGCGCGCGGCAAGGGCGGATTCGGGTCCACCGGGGTGGTGTGATGGGGTTTGTGCTGTTTCTTATGGCCGCGCTCTGGGTGCTGGGCTGGGCGATGAAAACGCCTGTCCGCATTCGGCTGGCTGTCATCGGGGCAATGTATGTCGTGGTCATCCTGATCAACCTGACGCTGCCGGAAACCACCGACCTGCGCCGCGCGACCGGGGGGGATGTGCGGCCCTGGCTGTTGCTGGGGGGCGCGGTCGGCCTGGGCTTTGCCTATGCGGCGCTGATCGGGCGGCTGCGCAAGCGCACCACACCGCCCGCAGAGCCGCCTGCCCGCCCCGACCAGTTCCGCGAGGCCGAGCTGAACCGCTATGCCCGGCATATCGTACTGCGCGAGATCGGGGGCGCAGGGCAGAAGAAACTGCGCAATGCCCGCGTGCTGGTCGTGGGCGCGGGCGGGCTGGGCGCGCCGGTTCTGATGTATCTGGCGGGCGCGGGCGTAGGCACAATCGGCGTCATCGATGATGACGCAGTCGACAGTACCAACCTGCAGCGGCAGGTCATTCACCGGGATGAGATGATCGGCACGCCCAAGGTGTTTTCGGCGCAGGCGGCGATGGCCGCGCTGAACCCCTTTGTCACGATCCGCCCCTATCACCGGCGGCTGAGCGCGGATATCGCCGCCGATCTGTTCGCCGATTATGACCTGATCCTGGATGGCAGCGACAATTTCGACACGCGCTATCTGGTCAACCGCGCGGCGGTCGCGGCGGGCAAGCCCCTGATTTCCGGCGCGATCACTCAGTGGGAAGGGCAGATCAGCCTGTTTGACCCGGCCGCGGATGCCCCCTGCTACGAATGCGTCTTTCCCGACCGCCCGGCCCCCGGTCTGGCCCCAAGCTGCGCCGAGGCCGGGGTCATTGCCCCCCTGCCCGGTGTGATCGGGTCGATCATGGCACTCGAGGCGATCAAGGCCCTCACTGGCGCGGGCACAGGGCTGCGCGGGCGCCTGCTGATCCATGACGCGCTGCATGCCGAGACGCGCAGCATCCGCGTCCACCGGCGCGAAGACTGCGCGTGTTGCGGGGCGGGCCCGATCAGATCGTCAGCATGATGCGCAGGAACCCGCGCTTGTCCACGCCCAGCACTTCGGGCGTGAAATCCTCGATCAGGTCCAGATGGTCATGCGCAGCGATGCTGGTGCGCAGGATGGTATTCGCGCCGTTGACAGGCTGCAGCCGGAACGGGGCATCTGCCGCGACCGAAAGCGGTGCATGTGCGGTCACATAGTCGCGCAGGATGTCGCGCGTGATGGCGGGATGTTCCAGCACCAGTGTTTCCGGCCCGGCACCGGGAAACCGGCCTGCCCCCTGCGCGCGGAAAGAGTTGGTGCAGATGATGAATTCGGCATCCGGGTCCAGCGCTGCGCCCTTCCATGTCAGGTTACGGATGCGCCCCTGCTGGCCCGGTATTTCACGGCCATCATTTGCAAACCGCGCAGGCATGGTCAGATCGACCTCATAGTCCAGCCCGTAGATGATTTCGAAATTATAGCCTGCAAAGGCGGGATCCATCAGGTGCTGTTCGGAAATCCCCGGATGGATCTGATGATAGGCCGAAACGGATCGCTCCAGCCATAGCCGCACTTGCGCCCCCGTCAGCCGACAGGCCGCGACCCGGTTGGGATAGACATACAGATCAGCAAGCGACCGCAGGGTCAGCGGGCCGACAGGGATATTGGTGAAATTGCGCGGCCCGCCCAGCCCCCCGGCCTTCGATGGCGAGACCGAAGAGAGCAGCGGCACGCCTGCCAGATCCGACCCCGCCAGATGCCGCGCCACGAAATCGCGCTGCGCTTCGGCCACCAGCGCGGTCGCGGCGCTGCGGCCGAGATAGGCGAAAAACGAATTGACCGGCGTGGCCGTGCGCCCGATCGGCGTGCGGATATTTTCCAGCACAGCCTCGTGCGCGCGCGCGATGATCTTGCGGACCATGGGGCTGCGCAGCGGCGCGCGCCGATCCTCTGGCGCAGCAGGTGCGAAATCATGCGCGGCATCGCGCAAGGCGCGTGTGCTCACACAGGCGTCCAGAAGGTGCCAGGCGCCGCCTTCGCGCGCCAGCTTCAGGTCGATCAGCCCCAGATGCGAGCCGAAAAACCCGCTCATGACCACAGGTTTGCCATAGATCGTGCCGCGTTCGATATCGACGCCCGGAATGTCGTCAAACACGCGCGACGGGAAAAGCTGATGCGTATGCCCGCACAGCACCAGATCGACCCCGTCAATCGCGGCCAGCGGGATCACGGCATTTTCCATATTCTCGGTATGGCGGATCGGCCCGATCCCGCTATGGGCCAGCATCACCACCAGATCGGCGCCGGCGGCGCGGATCTCGGGCACCCAGGCGCGCGCGGCCTCGACCATGTCGCGGGTCTGGATCCGGCCATGCAGATGCTGACGTTCCCATATCGTGATCTGCGGGGGGGCGACCCCCAGCACGCCGATGGTGATATCCTGCGCCCGCCCGGACCGGTCCTCAAGCTGACGCGTGATCAGGTGATAGGGCCGGACCAGATGCCGGTCCGCCAGCGGCGTGGCCCCTTTGCTGCGCAGGATGTTGGTCGAGACGACGGGAAACGCAGCCTGCGCGATCGATTTCATCAGAAAGTCGAGCCCGTAATTGAATTCGTGATTGCCCAGCGTGATGGCATCATAGCGCAGCGCATTCATGGCAGCGGTGACGGGATGTGTCTCGCCATCCTTCAGGCCCATGTCATAGGCGATGTAATCGCCGACCGGGGTGCCCTGCAGGAAATCGCCATTGTCGAACAGCAGGCAATTGGGGATCTGCTGGCGCGCCTGATCGATGAGTTCAGCCAACCGGGCCAGCCCCAGATCGGGGTTCGGGCAATCGGCATAGTAATCATAAGGGTGCAGATGCACATGCAGGTCCGTCGTCTCCATGATCCGCAGATCCACGATGGTGGAGATATCAACGCTGGATGCAAAATCCAATCGGTGCTGTTTCATGTCGTCTTGCAACTTCATTGCTTCTATTCAGCACCCTTGAAAGATGGATAAGGCAACAATCTGGCGTAAAACAGGGTTATTTTAAGATCATCAGAGGTTATCGAAAGTTATCCAGAATCCTTTGGAATTTATACAAAATGTAGAGCATCGCTGCCCACCGGACAACCCCAGATTGCACAATACAAACCGATAGGCCTGGCGGGCGCATGATCGCTGTTGCCCCCTGCGCCGAAACCTGCAAGGTCATGCGCGAGACGACGCATGACAAGGGTTGAGGCGCATGCACGACATCGCGTTTTGCGCAACATGGCACAGCCGCGCCACGCATCTGCGCGACGACAGCGCGGCACTGGCGCGTGCGCGACAAGATCCGTCCACGCAGGTGCTGCCCATGTGGCGCGGCAAGCCACATCTGGCCGGGGCAACGCTGGGCCGCGTCGCGACGGATCATGCGATTCTGGCGCAGTCGGACATGCCGTGGCTTTATCTGGGGCAAGCGGACGGGCGCGCCCAGTTTGCCGCCGATATCTCGCGCTGGGAGCCCGAGGCGCTGGACCGCGCGGCGCTTGCGATGTTCACCGATACCAGTATCCAGATCCATCCCGCCGCCGATCTGGGCTGCCAGTTCGGCGAATTGCGCCTTGCCATGGCGCATCTGGACCCCGAACAGGCCGCGCTGGCCACCACGGCGCGCGCCGTCTTCAACTGGCATCGCACGCATCGGTTCTGCTCGGCCTGCGGGGCCGGCAGCGAGATTGCGCTGGCTGGATGGGAACGCCATTGCCCCGCTTGCGGCGCGCGGCATTTTCCGCGCACCGATCCGGTCGTGATCATGCTGGTGACGCGCGGCAATTCTGTCCTGCTTGGCCGCTCGCGCGGCTGGCCCGAACGGATGTATTCCGCGCTTGCAGGCTTTGTCGAACCCGGAGAGACTGTCGAGAGCGCTGTCGCCCGCGAGGTGCTTGAAGAAACGGGCCTGACGGTCGGGCGCGTGCGCTACCTTGCCTCGCAACCCTGGCCCTTTCCCAATTCGCTGATGCTGGGCTGCGTCGCAGAGGCGCAGACAGAGGAGATCACGCTTGATGACGAGCTGGAGGATACGCGCTGGTTCACGCGCGAGGGGCTGCTGGCCGCATGGTCGGGCGAGAACCCGCAGGTGACGCCTGCGCGGCGCGGTGCCATCGCGCATGCGATGATCGGGCAATGGCTGGCCGGTCATGTCTGAACTGGGCCGCGCCCTCTTGCATTTCATCGGCCGGATACACAGGATAGGATCATGAAGCCCTCCTCCAGCCCTGCCCCCGGATCGCGCGCGATGCCATGGACGCTGCCCAATATCCTGACCATCCTGCGGCTGCTGGCGGCGCCCGGCATCGCGGTCATGTTCCTCTATTTCCATCGCCCCTGGGCCGACTGGTTTGCGCTGGCACTGTTTGCACTGGCCGCGATCACCGATTTCTTCGACGGCTATCTGGCGCGCGCCTGGAAACAGGAAAGCCGCCTTGGCGCCATGCTCGACCCCATCGCGGACAAGGCGATGGTGGTGATCGCGCTTCTGGTCATTACGGGATATTCGGGCATGGACCCCTGGCTGATCCTGCCCGCCACCGCGATCCTGTTCCGAGAGGTGTTTGTCTCTGGCCTGCGCGAATTTCTGGGCGACAAATCGGGGCTCCTGCAGGTCACGAAGCTTGCGAAATGGAAAACGACCGCGCAGATGACCGCGATCGCCGTGCTGTTTCTGGCCATGGGGCTGGAATATGTGCGCGAGGCGGGCGAATTGCGCAGCAATGTCGAGCTGATCGCCACGCTCAGCGATATCGGCACCGAAGACGTCAGCCTTGTCGATCTGGCCGAATACAGTGGCAGTCTGACCTGGCATATCGGGCTGGGGCTGATCTGGGTGGCCGCTTTGCTGACGCTGCTCACTGGCTGGGATTATTTCCGCAAGGCCCTCCCGTTCCTGAAGGATGACGTCTGATGCGGGTCACGGTCCTCTATTTCGCATGGCTGCGCGAACGGATCGGGCACGCGCAGGACCAGGTCGAGACCGACGCCGCCACTGTCACAGAGCTGGTGGACCAGCTGCGCGCCCGCGATGACCGCCATGCGCTGGCCTTTGCCGATCTGACGGCCATCCGCGTGGCCATCGATCAGGATCTTGCCGATCTGGACGCCCCCATCACGGGCGCGCGCGAAATCGCCTTTTTCCCGCCCATGACCGGGGGATGAGCGCATGCCCGATATCCGCGTCCAGCCCGATCCGTTCGATTATGGCCAGGTATGCGCGGCCTTCGCGCAGGCGCATTGCGACAATGGCGCTATCGTCAGCTTCTGCGGCATCGTGCGGGGCGAGAACGGGTTACAGGCGATGGAGATCGAACATTACCCCGGCATGACCGAACGCGCCCTGCACCGGATCGCCGAACAGGCCATGACGCGCTGGACCCTGGGCGGCGCGCTGATTCTGCACCGCCACGGGCCTCTGACACCGGGAGAGCCGATCATGATGGTCGCCACTGCCGCCCGCCACCGCGCCGATGCCTTTGCCGCGGCCGATTTCATGATGGATTACCTGAAATCCCGCGCGCCCTTCTGGAAGAAGGAACGCCGCGCAAGCGGGGAACGCTGGGTCGCCGCGCGGGATTTGGATGAACAGGCGCTGTCGCGCTGGTAGCGCCCGCCCCTGGCTTCATCTTGCCAGAAATACTCAAAAAAGGCCCGGCCATGCGGCCGGGCCTTTCACTGAAACACTGTCCGGACGCTTATCCCTTGCGCGCGCGCCATGTCGCCCAGGCGCCCGTCACGATCAGCGCTGCGACAGCCGATTTCACGATCCCGCCCAACTGGAACGGCACCGCGCCGCCCATGATGGCCGCGTTCAGGTCCAGCGGCGTGATCATCCACAGCCACAGCACACCGGGCACGAACAGCAAGAGCGCGGGGATAAAGGCCGCCAGGAACAGCCGGCCAAAGCCGCGCGACAGCCCGCGCTCGACCAGCCAGCCGGTCAGGAATGCCATCGCCGCAAAGCCCAGCAGGAACCCGCCCGTCGGTCCCGCCAGATACAGGATACCCGCGCCACCGCCTGCAAAGACCGGCAAGCCTGCCGCGCCCTGCGCCAGATAGGCCAGCAGCGTCACCCCGGCCAGCCGCGCGCCATAGGTCAGCCCGATCAGCGAGATCATCAGCGTCTGCA
>REDZ01000201.1 GCA_007695345.1 Paracoccaceae bacterium
GCCGATACATTCGAGCGTATCGTGCTGGCGCGCCAACCCATCCGGGCCGTGCTGGACGATCAGGCCGACGCGTTGCGCCGCCTGATCGACGAGGCTGGGGCCCCCTGCTGGGCACCCGACGCCGCGTCGGATGGCCCTTGCCCTGTAAACTGAAAGAGCAGGGGGGCTGCCGCCCCCCTGACCCCCCGCGAGTATTTTCGGCAAGATGAAATGAGGATCGGGGTGCGCTGCCCCGGCTGTTAGGAGGCGCCATGCCGCGTGCCCTGCCCTATCTGCTGCTGCTGCCGGCATCGCTGTTTCTGCTGGTCTTTTTCTTCTATCCGTTCGGGCTGGTGATTGTCGAAAGCCTGACGCGCGGCGGGGAATGGACGACCGAGAATTTCAGCCGCATGACCGGGCACTGGAAGTTTTCCAGCGCGTTCTGGAACACGATCTGGCTGACCGCGATCGTGGTTCCGGTGCAACTGGTGATGGCGCTGACCATGGCCTCGGTCGTGCAGAAGCTGAAGACAGGGCGCTCGGGGCTTTTGTATATCTTTGCCATCCCGCTGGGGATTTCGGATCTGGCGGCCGGGCTGATCTGGCTGGCGATCTTCGAGCAATCGGGCTTTCTGAATTCGATCCTGCATGCGATGGGCGTGGTCGATCAGCCGCGGCTTTTTCTGGGCTATCAGAGCATATGGGTGATCTTTCTGGCCGTGTGTCTGGCCGAGATATGGCGCGCGACCGCGATCATGATGGTGATTATCGTGGCCGGCATGGGGCTGATTCCCAAGGAATATAACGAGGCGGCCGAAGTGTTCGGCGCGACCCGCTGGCAGCGCTTTACCAAGGTCACGCTGCCCTTGTTGCGCCCCAGCCTGCAGACCGCGCTGATCCTGCGCATATTGATGGCATTCGAGGTCTTTGCCGTGGTGGTGGCACTTGGGGGCACGACCCTGCCGGTGCTGATGGGCGAGACATTCCAGTGGCAGTTCCAGTTGCAGGACCGGGGCGTCGCGGCGGCCTATGCGATGGTCATTCTGGGCCTGTCGGTCGCGTTCTCGCTGGTTGTGCTGCGGCTGCTGCATGTCCCGAAAGGAGCGCGGATATGAGTGATGTGACACGCCCCGCCCCGCGTCAGGAAGACGTGGGGCGCGCGGGGCGGTTCCTGTTCCGGGCGGGGATCGGGCTGCTGGTCCTGTGGGTGCTGGTGCCGATCTGGTTCCTGTTCGTCAATGCGCTCTCGGCCCCGTCCGAGGTGACAAGCTTTCCCAAGCGGCTCTGGCCCAGTTTCGACATGGCTTCGCTTCAGTTCTTCTGGAATTTCCAGGGGGTGACGCGGGCCTTGTGGAATTCGGTCAAGGTGGCGGTACTGACCATGATCCTGTCCATCGGCATGGGCGCGCCCGCGGGCTATGCGCTGTCGCGGTTCGATTTTCCGGGCAAGGAATTCTTCCGCGTGCTGGTCATCATGACCCGCGCCTTCCCCCTGCCCTTGCTGGCGCTGCCTCTGGCTGTCATGTTCATCCGCACGGGGCTGGATGACACGGTGCTGGGGCTGGCGCTGGTCCATGCGATGCTGGCGCTGCCCTTTGCGGTACTGATCACCTACTCGCTCTTTTCCGGCATCCCGGTGGAGCTGGAAGAGGCCGCCTGGACGCTGGGCTGCACGCGGTTTCAGGCCTTCGTGAAAGTGGTGTTGCCGCTGGCGCTGCCGGGGATTGCGGCGAGCGCGGTCTTTGCCTTTGTCATCTCATGGAACGAGGTGTTTGCCGCCGCTGTTCTGACCATCGAGAACCGCACGCTGACGGCGTTCCTGTTGCAATCGCTGAATGTCTCGCCCTTGCCGCTGAAATTTGCGGGCGGGGCGGCGCTGGTGCTGCCGGCGCTGATCTTCATCTTTGCCGTGCGCAAGTATCTGTTTGCGATGTGGGGCATCGCAAATCGCTGACTCAAGGAGGGCCTCATGGCCGAGATTGCCATAAAGGGTGTGGCCAAGCAGTTCGGGGATTTCACGGCGCTGCATTCGGTTGACCTGACCATCGCGGATCAGGAATTCATGGTGTTGCTGGGGGCCTCGGGCTGCGGCAAGACCACGCTTCTGCGCATCATCGCGGGGCTGGAGACGCCCAGCCAGGGCGAAGTCTGGATCGGTGACAGGCGCGTCGATCATCTGCCCCCGCGCGAACGCGGCATTGCGATGGTGTTCCAGAACTACGCGGTGTTCCCGCATCTGACCGTGTTCGAGAATATCGCCTTTGGCCTGCGCATGGCGAAACTGCCGCAGGCCGAGGTGACACGCCGCGTCACCCGCACAGCGGAACTCATGCATATCGAGCAGTTGCTCAAGCGCTATTCGGGCGAATTGTCGGGCGGGCAGCGCCAGCGGGTCGCGGTGGCGCGTGCGCTTGCGATGGAGCCGGATGTGATCCTGATGGATGAGCCGCTCTCGAATCTCGATGCGCTGTTGCGGCTGGAGATGCGGGCCGAACTGAAAGGCGTGCTTGCGGAATCCAAGACCACCACGATCTATGTCACCCATGATCAGGTCGAGGCCATGTCGCTGGCCGACCGGATCAGCGTGATGAATGGCGGCTATATCGTCCAGGCCGACCGCCCCACGCAGGTCTATCGCAACCCCGCCGCACGCTTTGTGGGCAGCTTTATCGGCAACCCGCCGATGAATTTCCTGCCCGCAAAGGGCGCAGGCGATGGCCGCTGGCACGTGGCGGGACAGGTCTTTGACGGGCCAAAGGTGGCTGCCGCCGAATTCGCCATCCGCCCCGAGGATCTGCACCCGTCCGAGCACGGGCTGGATGCCGAAGTGCGCGTGGTCGAGCCGCTGGGCCCGCATACGCTGGTCACAGCCGAGGTCGCGGGCCAGCCCTTTCGCGCCGTCCTGGAAAGCGACCGCGCCATCAGCCCGGGCGATGTGATACCCCTCGCCCCCATTCCCGACCGTATCCGCTGGTTTGATCCCGACACCCACAAGGCCATCCAATGACCCAAGCGCTGCACAAACTTGCCACCGATATCCTCCAGATCAACGACCGGGGCAGCTATACCGTGCCCACCAAGGGGCTCTATCCGTTCCAGTGGAACTGGGATTCCTGCCTGACCGCGCTGGGCCAGCGCCATTTCGACCCTGCGCGCGCCCTGACCGAGATCGAGACGCTGTTCGCCCATCAATGGCCTTGCGGGATGGTGCCGCATATCATCTTTCACCTGCGCGATGAGGGGTATTTCCCCGGCCCCGATGTCTGGGATTGTGGCCGCCCCGTCCCCACCAGCGGGATCACCCAGCCCCCGGTTGCGGGCTTTGCGCTGCGCAGGCTGCTGGACAGCGCGCCCGATCTGCGCATGCGCGCGCGCCCGCTGCTGGACCGGATCACGGCCTGGCATCGCTGGTTTCACGCCACGCGCGACCCAAAGGGCACGGGGCTGGTGGCACTCATTCATCCGTGGGAATCGGGGCGCGACAATTCCGTGGACTGGGATGTGCCGTTCGAGCGTGTGCCGACAAGCGGCATTGCGCCTTATACGCGGCGCGACACCCAGCATGCCGACCCCGCGCACCGGCCCACAAAGGATCAGTATGACCGCTATATCTGGCTGGTCGAGCGGTTTCGCGGCCTTGGCTGGGCGACCGAGAAACTGCATGACGCCTCGCCCTTTCAGGTGGTGGATCCGGGGTTCAATGCAATCCTGATCCGCTCCTGCCTCGATCTGGCGGATCTGGCCGAGGATCTGGGCGCGCCCGATATCGCCGCCGCCAATCGCGGCTTTGCGCACGCCGGGTTGCAGGCGCTGGAGCATCTGTGGTCAGAGGCGCGCGGCCAGTATCTGTGCCTTGACCGGACGACCGGCGCGCTGATCGACAGCCCCTCATCGGGCGGGTTGCTGCCTGTCTTTGCGCCCATTCCGCAGGACAAGGCCGCACGCATTGCCGCGACGATCGACGGGCATGGCACGCAATACCGCGTTGCCAGCCACGCACCCGGCACGCCGGGATTTGACGCGCAGCGCTACTGGCGCGGACCGGTCTGGCTGGTGGTCAATTACATGATCGCAGACGGGCTGGACCGCGCGGGCGAAAGCGCGGCAGCCATCGCGATCACCCGCTCCAGCCTCGATCTGATCGGCAGCAGCGGTTTCGCGGAATATTATGACCCGCTGACCGGTCAGCCGCTGGGGGGCGGGCAGTTCACATGGACCGCGGCCATGGTGCTGGAATTCCTGTCGGGCGCGCGCCGATCAATGGGCAATGACACCTCTGCGTGACCCGCGATTGCCATGAGCTATCTGTCATGGGACACATGTGGCCCAGTTCGAGAGAGGTATCGCCATGTCCCGCCTGGCCCTTCTGACCGGCGCATCCGGCTTCATTGCCAAGCATATCGCCGCGCAGATGCTGGCCGCCGGCTGGCAGCTGCGCGCCACCATCCGCAATCCCGCGCGCGCAGATGAGATCCGCGCCGCCCTCGCCCCCCGCCTTGACCCCGAGATCCTGCAATCAAAGCTCGATTTCGTTGAGCTGGACCTGACGCAGGACGCGAACTGGAATGCAGCCCTGGCCGGGGTGGACGCGCTGGTGCACACCGCCTCGCCCTTTCCGCTTTCCCAGCCCGAGAATGAGGATGATCTGATCCGCCCCGCTGTAGACGGCACCTTGCGCGCCCTGCGCGCGGCGCAGGCGGCGGGCGTCATGCGGGTGGTGCTGACGTCCTCGATCGCGGCGATCATGCATTGCGATCTGCCCGCAGGGCGTCACACTTATGATGCACGCGACTGGACCGACCCGGCCCATCCGCGCGCGACGGCCTATGACCGGTCGAAAACCATGGCCGAACGCGCCGCATGGGATTTCGTGGCCCAACAGGCCCCCGAGATGGCACTGACCACCATCAATCCCGGCTTCGTTCTGGGCCCGCTGCTGGATGACCGCATCGGCAGCTCCGTGTCACTGGTCGCGCGATTTCTGTCGGGCAAGGACCCGATGCAGCCCGATTTCGGCCTGCCCATGGTCGATGTGCGCGACGTGGCCCGGATGCATCTGCAGGCGCTCGAACGCCCCGCCACGGCGGGCAAACGCTATATCGCCAGCGGCGGAACCATGACCTTTGCCGAGATGGCCGCCCATCTCAAACACCACTTCCCCCAGCGGCGCATCGCCACGCGGACGGCCCCGAACCTGATGATGCGGATTGCGGCACTCTGGGATAGCGAGGTGCGCTCGATCCTCCCCAGCCTGGGGTTCGCGCCGCAGCTTTGTGCACAGCCAGCCGAGGGGGACATGGATATCCGCTTCACCCCGCCCGCTGACGCGCTTCTCGCGACAGCACAGGACCTGATCCACCGCAAGCTGGTCTGACCGGCCGGGCCAGCGAACGGTCCTGCACCCCACCCCTCTTCATCTTGCCAAAAATACTCAAATCCCCGCCTGCGCCCCGGCATGCCGCAGGCAGGCTGGCACCAGGGCCCGTTACCCGAACCGCCCGGTCACATAATCATTGGTGCGCGACTTTCTGGGGTTGGTAAAGATCGTGTCAGTCTCGCCATATTCGATCAGCCGGCCCAGATACATGAAGGCCGTATTGTCCGACACCCGCGCCGCCTGCGCCATGGAGTGAGTCACCATCACGATGGAATAGGTGCCCTTCAGCTCCTCGATCAGCTCTTCGATCCGGGCCGTGGCAATCGGATCGAGCGCCGAGCAGGGCTCGTCCATCAGCAGCACCTCGGGGTCCGACGCGACCGCGCGGGCGATGCACAGTCGCTGCTGCTGCCCGCCCGACAGCCCCAATGCGCTGTCATTCAGCCGGTCCTTGACCTCTTTCCACAGCGCTGATTGCTGCAACGCACGTTCGACCGTTTCATCCAGGATCGATTTCTTCGTCACGCCGTCCACGCGCAGCGGGTAGGTGATGTTGTCATAGATCGACATGGCAAAGGGGTTGGGTTTCTGGAACACCATCCCCATCCGCTTGCGCAGCGCGATCACATCGACGCCCCGGCCATAGATATCGAACCCGTCAACGGTGATCCGCCCCTCGATGCGCAGATCATCGACCAGGTCGTTCATCCGGTTCAGGCAGCGCAGCAAGGTGGATTTGCCGCAGCCGGACGGGCCGATCAGTGCCGTCACCTGCCCTTTCTGAATTTCCATATTGTTATCGAACAACGCCTGTTTCTCGCCATACCACAGGTTGAAATCGGCAATATCCAGCGCGGCGCCCTCATTGGATTTCCTGATGTGATAGGCGGTCGGCTCGAATTCGAGTGTATCGGTCATGGGTTATCTCAGAACTGGCCGGTTGCGTATTTACGCTTCAGGCGGTTGCGGATGATGATGGCCGTCGCGTTCATGACGACGATCAGGGCCAGCAGAAGCAGGGTCGTGACAAAGACCATCGGCTTGCCAGCCTCGGAGTTGCGCGACTGAAAGCCCACATCAAAGATGTGAAAGCCCAGATGCATGAAGCTGCGGTCCAGATGGATGAAGGGCGCGAAGCCGTCGATGGGCAGGGCGGGGGCAAGCTTGACCACGCCCACCAGCATCAGCGGCGCCACTTCGCCCGCCCCGCGCGCCATGGCCAGGATCATGCCGGTCATGATGCCGGGCAGCGCCTTGGGCAGCACCACATGGCGGATCGTCTGCCATTTCGACGCCCCGCAAGCAAGCGAGCCCTCGCGCATGGACCGCGGCACGGCGGACAGTGCCTCCTCGGTTGCGACAATCACCACCGGCACGGTCAAAAGCGCCAGCGTCAGCGAGGCCCAGAGGATACCGCCCTTGCCGAATGTCGGGTTGGGCAGGGCCTCGGGGTAGAACAGCTGATCGATCGTACCGCCCATCGCATAGGCGAAAAAGCCCAGACCAAACACGCCGTAAACAATACTGGGCACACCGGCCAGATTGTTGACTGAAATACGAACAATCGACGTGACCCGCCCCTGTTTGGCGTATTCCCGCAGGTACAACGCCGTGATCACCCCGAACGGCGCCACAAAGACGACCATCAGCAGCGTCATCGCCACTGTGCCAAAGATCGCGGGCATCACGCCGCCCTGGGTATTGGCCTCGCGCGGTTCGGCCGAGACGAATTCCCACCAGCGCGAAAAATAGATCCCCAGCTTGTCGAAAAAGCCGATCGTATTGGCCGGGTAATAGCGGACAAGCTGGCTGATTTCGGGGGTGATGGTCTGGCCATTCACCTCTTCCAGCGTCACGGTATAGGCGCGGTCGCGGGCGCGGATTTCATTCACGCGCGCCTGCAGTTCCTGAAACTCGGCCTGCAATTCGGTGATCCGGTCCTGCCCTTCGGCGACAGCAGCGGCGGCAGCCTCCTCACCCTGACGGATCACGGCGCGACGCTGCGCCAGCCGTTCGCGTTCGATCAGGTGGTTGACGCGCCCGATATCGTTGCGCTCGATCCGGCGGATTTCGCGGAAGCGGTCACGCGCGGCGGCGTGTTCGCGGCGGAACACGGCAGGGTCATACGCCATCTCCTGCCCGTCGATCTGCATACCGGCGATGCGCCCGATAAAGACCCCCCAGACCTGACGTTCGATATAGTAGAAATCCTCGGGCTGCGTGATCCCGGCCACTTCGAAATCGGCGACCCAATTGAAATCATCGCCATAGATGTCGAAATTTGCAGTCTGATACAGCGTGCGATAGGCAAAACCGTCATTCGCCTCGACCTCGGCGCGCATATCCTCATCAATCTGGGCCAGATTGGGACGAAAGATCGTCCCGCGCCGCTCGGTCCCGGCAAGGACCGTGCCATCGGTCAGTTCCACGCGGTCGATGGGTTTGGGCCAGAAGGTGGTCGCCCCGTTATACAGCACCACCGCCAGAAAGGTGGCGATCATGATGATGCCCAGCGCCAACGCACCGCCAAACCCCCAGAGCGCGGGCTCGCCCAGCGCGGACAGGTCCGCCGAGAAGCGCCGCCGCGACCGTGGGGCGACCGTGTCGCGCGCGGCGACCCCGGCCAGACCAGCGGCACCGGACGCGGGCGGGAGTTGTTCGTTATAGCTGCTCATATCTGCTGCCAGACCCCAAAGTTACAGGTTGAAGGCGCGCTTGCGAAAGCGCTGGCGGATCAGTTCGGCACCCGTGTTGATGATGAAGGTCATCACGAACAGCGTCAGCGCCGCCAGAAACAGGATGCGGTAATTGGTGCCGTCGCGCACGGCCTCTGGCAGTTCGATGGCGATGGTGGCCGACAGCGTGCGCAGGCCCGAAAAGATGTTCCATTCCATGATCGGCGTGTTGCCTGCCGCCATGACCACGATCATCGTCTCGCCCACCGCGCGGCCCATGCCCATCATCACCGCCGAGAACACGCCCGAGGCTGCCGTTGGCAGCACCACCCATCGCGCCGTCTGCCAGGGCGTCGCCCCGCAGGACAGCGAGGCCGCGCGCAGATGACCGGGGACAGAATTCAGCGCGTCCTCTGCCAGCGTGTAGATATTGGGGATCACGGCAAAGGCCATGATGAAGCCCACAACGAGCGCGTTGCGTTGCTGATAGCTGTCGATGAAGCTGCCGCGCGGGTCATATCCCACCATCGTCAGCAAGGACGCCACGGCAAAGGACAGGACCATCGCCACGATCAGAAGCACGATCCAACGCACGGCGTCATACATCCCGGCGCGCGACCGGTCCATCCCGTCGATCATGTTGCGGAAATGATGGCCGAACTGCTTGCGGAACGCCCAGGCGACGACGAAATAGCTCAGCGGCAAGAGGACAAGGAACATGAAGGGCGTGCCGGTCCCGATGCGACCAGTGGTCCATTGCTTGAAATCCCCCGAAAACAGCAGGTTTTCCAGCGGGATACCCAGGCGCGACGCGATCCAGGCCGTCATCAGGATCGACAGGCCCATCAGCGCGAATTTGGGAAAGCCGTCATATTTCAGCGCGACCGGTGCCGGCAGTGTCTGCCAGGCAAAGGCGCCGATCATCAGCCCCATGGGCAGCGCGAAAAAGCCCAGCAGGACCGCGCCGATCCATTCCTCGACCAGTGGCGCCAGCACCAGCGCGGCGATGAAGCCCAGAACCACTGTGGGCAGTGATTCCATCATCTCCATCATCGGCTTGACCGTGCCGCGCACGCGCTTGTCCACGAATTCCGATGTGTAAATCGCCGCCATCAGCGCGATTGGCACAGCAAAGATCATGGCGTAGAACGCCGCCTTGAACGTGCCAAAGATCAGCGGCACCAGCGAATATTTCGGCTCGACCGTGTCGGTGCCCGCAGTCGCCTGCCAGATATAGCCCGGCTCGGAATAGCCTTCGTACCAGACTTCACCGAACAGGACGCGCAGCGTCGCTTCGCGATGTGAGGCGCGGTATTGCCAGGCCTCGACCTCGCCGCCGCGCGACGCAAGCAACACCCCGTTCGAGCGCGGGAACAACATCGCGATGGACCCGGTCGTCACATCGCCTGACCGCGCCAGCCGGAACAGCACCTGATCTGCAGTTGACTGATAGACCCAGACATTGCCCTCGGCGTCTGTGGCCACGAAATCCTTGCCGCGCTGCGCTTCGGAAATGTCATTGATTGCGGCGGGCATACTCTCATGGGTCCGCGCACGCACCATTTCGCGGCCATCCGTCGTGTCTGGCGTGCCGGTTTGCAGGCGGAAATAGACCATCACATCGCCCGCATCGGTCCCCACCACCAAAGCATCCTCGGCCGTCAGAAAGGTCATGGCCGTCACGCCCACGCCATCATCGGCCACGCGGACGCGCTCGGCCAGTTGGGGGTTGTCTGCATCACGGATATCATAGCGATAGACAAAGCCGTCATCGGTTGCGACCATCGCGCGGTCTGCATTGCCCGAAACCAGCACGCCGGTCGCGGTCGCACCCGCATCCAGCCCCAGCGGCGGCAAATCGGTCGTTGTGGTGGTAATGGTCTGATCACCCGTCATCATGTTAAGCTGCACACGCGACCGGCTGACGCGCACCTGGTTGGCAGCATCGACAGTGGCAAAGGAAATCACGGGCCGGTCGCTGGTCCCCCCCACGCGGTAATCGATGGCGATGATCGGCTGGTCCGAAATCTGCTCGGGCTCCTCGAGAATGATCTGCGGGTCAAGCATGCGAAAATCGCCGGTGCCGACCTCGGTATAGACATTACCGTCATGGACACGGTCGCGCGCATCAAGCTCGGTCAGCCCGGCAGGCAGATTGCGTCGCGACACCGAACTGTTCTCGACCCCCAGTGTGGCAAAGCGCACGGTGCCGTCATCGAACCCCAGCCCGATCCTGTCGCGTTCCAACGCGCCCGCAACCGACGTCACGACCGCACCACCGAAATCCCACTGCGCGCGCCCGATTTCCTGGCCGGTCGGTATGTGGAACGAGATCACGCGCCCTTCGGCGGCCAGTGCAAGCCCGGTGGTCTGAAACTCGTCGCCATTGATCCAGATGACATCCTGCTCGGTGTCAAGCTGATAGCGGACATTGCCCTGCAAGTCGCCCGATGCTGTCAGCGGCATGACGACACGGACCAGAAAGACCATGATCCCCAGCACGGCGACAATCACCATCAGCCCGCCGACCGTGATGATCCCCCCTGCAAGTTTCTCGGCGATCCTGACGCTGGCCCGCGTTGTCATGCGGCGCTTGCGGGCCGATGCAGCGCGGGACTGGGTGCTGGTGGTGGCTGTGTCGTTCATCGGGGCCTGCCGGTAAAGAGAATTCAATTGGGCAGGACAGCGCAGACTGTCCTGCCCGCTGGCAAGGAATGCCTTAGTTCAGGCCGAATGCCTCAAGGTCCATCTCGCCGATCTGGGCGGTGACGGGGAAGAACCCGGCGCGCACCACATCTTCCTGACCTTGCTGGCTGTAGACATAGCGCACGAATTCAGCGCGCAGCGGCTCCAGCGTCTCGTTCGGGTCCACGTTCATGTAGACGAACAGGAAGCGGGCGATCGGGTACATACCGGACGGCGCGTCATCGGTGGTGTAGCAGGTGCCATCTTCGCCGCGGATATCCAGCGCGCGGACGTCAGCGGTTGCATAGCCAACACCCGAATAGCCGATGCCGCCCAGGTCAGCGGCAACGCCCTGGATCACGGTCGAGGAACCGGGCTGTTCGCGCACTTCGGGGCTGAAATCACCACCGAACAGGGCCACGTCGCGGAAAAACCCGAAGGTGCCCGATGCCGAATTACGGCCGTAAGCTGCGATCGGACGGTCGGCCCATTCGCCCTCGGCCCCCAGTTGGCCCCAGGTTGTGATTGCTTCGTCGGCACCGCCATTGCGGGTCGACGAGAAGATGGCATCGACATCCTGCATCGAGATGCACTCAACCGGGTTGTCGCGATGCACGAACACACCGATGCCGTCGATGGCGCCGCGCAGCGGCAGCGGCTCATAACCGAAACGGGCCTCGAAATCCTCGATTTCCGAGCCACGCATCGCGCGCGACATCGGGCCGAACTGGGCGGTGCCTTCGATCAGGGCGGGCGGGGCAGTGCCCGAACCAGCGCCCTGAATCTGCACATTCACATTCGGGTAGAAGCTGCGAAAGCCTTCCGACCACAGCGTCATCAGGTTGTTCAGCGTGTCCGACCCGATCGAGGTCAGGTTGCCCGACACGCCCGACGCAGCCTCATAGACCGGCAGGTTGGGGTCAATCGACTGTGCCTGCGCGATACCGACCGACAGGGCCAATGCGGATGCAGACAGCGAAAGAGTGAGGGATGTGCGCATGAAACGCTCCTTTGAAATTGGCGTCCGGACCAGGACGTTCCGGTGCGCCCCGTCTAGCGGCCGCACATGACAGGTCTGTGACAATCGATTAATTTCCGGCCGCGTGCCGGGAACGCTCTGCCAGAGGTTGAAAAACGCGCGTCTCAGGGTGCTGATTTGGCCGGTTTCCAGGGCGTTCCGGGACCTGTGCCGCGTATTTCTGCCCCGTCCCGCGCTGCCCTGTTGTGGACGAATCGCCGTGGCATCGGCCCGTCATGACCGGGCCATCACGCGGCGCATTGCATTCTCCCGCGCCATCCCTTAGCGCGATCAAACGCAGCCAAGATCAGCAACGGGGATCTGCATGAGCTATCTGGAAGCCGTGATTCTGGGCCTTGTGCAGGGCATCTTCATGTTCGTGCCGGTCAGCTCGACCGCGCATCTGGTTGTCACCCAGCATCTGATGATCGCCCAGGGGTCCGACATGCCGACGCCCGAAAGCCCGGCAATGATCCTGTTTGACCTGATCGTGCATGTGGGCACGCTGGTTTCCATCGCCATCGTGTTCCGCAAAAGCCTGTCGTCGCTGTTGCGCCGCACCTGGGGGGAATCGCTGGCATGGGCGGGACGATCAGCCACGGGGCCAGGGCCGTTCATGCGGCTTTTCGCGATGGGCTTGCTGACCGTGCTGGTGACCGGTGTGCTGGGGCTGATCCTCAAGGGGCTGTTCGAGAAGGTCTTTGCCGCGCCGCATATTCTGGTCATCACGCTGACGATCACGGCGGTGTTGCTGTTCATCACCGACCGCCTGCCCCGCCGCCCTCTGGGGATCAAGGCCATCGGGCCGCGCATGGCCATCCTGATCGGTCTGGCACAGACGGCGGCGCTGATCCCCGGTATCAGCCGCAGCGGCATCACCATCATCGCAGGGCTGTTTGCCGGGCTGAAACGCCGCTGGGCCGCCGAATACAGCTTTCTGGTCGCGATCCCCACGATTCTGGCGGCAAGCCTGCTGCAAGGGATCGAGGTGTTTCGCGGCGACGGGATCGACGGCGTGGGCGCAGGGCCGATGCTGGTGGGCTTCATCGTCGCGGCAATCTCGGGGACCTACGCGCTGAAGCTGGTGCTGGCGCTGCTCTACAAGGCGCAACTCAAGGTGTTTTCGGTCTATCTGATCCTGCTGGCCATGGTGATTGGCTTTGGCGTGCTGGACGGGATTATCTGAAGGCGCCGTTCAGGCCGCGACATTCCTGGCCGCCAGATCGCGCGCGATGGCAAAGGCGCCGCGCACGCGGTCCTTGTCGGTGCTCCAGTCCTGTTGCACCACGATCTTGTTGTCGCGGATCTTCGCGCGCGCACCCTGTTCCTGCACAAAGGCCACCAGCCCGGCGGGATTGGCGAATTTGTCATTGTGGAACTGGATCGTCGCGCCCTTGGGCCCGGCATCGAGCTTGGCAATCCCGGCACGCTTGCATTCGGCCTTGATGCGCATGACCACCAGAAGCGTATTCACCTCTCGCGGCAATTTGCCGAAACGGTCGATCAACTCGGCGGCAAAGCCCTCCAGCTCGACCTTGCTGGTCAATGCCGAAAGCCGCCGGTACAGCCCCAGCCGCACATCCAGATCGGGCACATAATCGTCAGGGATCAGCACAGGCACGCCCAGATTGATCTGCGGCGCCCATTGGCCATCCAGATCATCGACCGAGGACACCTCGCCCGAGCGGATGCGGGCGATCGTCTCTTCGAGCATCTGCTGATACAGCTCATAGCCCACTTCCTTGATATGGCCGGACTGTTCCTCGCCCAGAATATTGCCCGCGCCGCGCAGGTCCATATCATGGCTGGCCAGATTGAACCCCGCCCCCAGACTGTCGAGCGAGGCCAGCAGTTTCAGCCGTCGCCCGGCCTGCGGGGTCAGCGGGCTGCGCGGTTTGGTGGTCAGAAAGCAATAGGCGCGGGTCTTGGCCCGCCCCACGCGCCCGCGTATCTGGTAAAGCTGCGCCAACCCGAACATATCGGCGCGATGCACGATCATCGTGTTGGCGCGCGGAATATCCAGCCCCGATTCCACGATGGATGTGGCCAGAAGCACATCATACTTTCCATCGTAAAACGCGTTCATCCGGTCATCCAGCTCGCCCGCAGGCATCTGGCCATTGGCGATCACGAAACTGACCTCGGGGACATGCTCGCGCAGGAACGCTTCGATTTCTGGCAGATCAGAGATGCGCGGGACCACAAAGAAAGACTGCCCGCCGCGATAATGTTCGCGCAACAGCGCCTCGCGGATGGTCAGCGTGTCCAGCTCGCTGACATAGGTGCGGATGGCGAGGCGATCGACCGGCGGGGTCTGGATGATCGACAGATCGCGCACACCTGTCAGCGACAGTTGCAGCGTGCGCGGGATGGGGGTGGCCGTCAGGGTCAGCACATGGATATCACTGCGCAATTCCTTCAGCCGTTCCTTGTGGGTCACACCGAAATGCTGTTCCTCATCAATCACCAACAGGCCCAGATTGGCGAATTTCACACCTTTCGCCAGCAGCGCATGGGTGCCGATGCAGATATCGACCGTGCCCTTGGTCAGCCCCTCGCGCGTGGCAGCGGCGTCCCTGGCGGAAACAAAGCGCGACAAGGGTTTGACCGTAATCGGAAATCCGCGAAACCGTTCGGCGAAGGTCTTGTAATGCTGGCGCGCCAGCAACGTGGTAGGCGCGATCACGGCAACCTGCACGCCGGACATTGCGGCGATAAAGGCCGCGCGCATTGCCACTTCGGTCTTGCCAAAGCCCACATCACCCACCACCAGGCGGTCCATCGGGCGCCCGCTCTCGAAATCTTCCAGCACATCGGCGATGGCCGATAGCTGATCATCCGTCTCGGCATAGGGAAAGCGCGCAAGGAATTCCTCCCACATGCCCTGGGGCGGGTCGAACTGGGGTGCCTTGCGCAACTGACGTTCGGCGGCAATGCGGATCAGCTTGTCGGCGATCTCTCGGATGCGTTGTTTCAGCCGCGCCTTCTTGGCCTGCCACGCCCCCCCGCCCAGCTTGTCAAGCAGCCCCTCTTCGTGCCCGTAGCGCGACAGCAGTTCGATATTCTCGACCGGCAGGAACAGCCGGTCGCCGCCGGCATATTCCAGCGCGATGCATTCATGCGGCGCACCCATGGCCGAAATCGTCTCGAGCCCCGTGTAGCGGCCCACGCCGTGATCGACATGCACCACCAGATCGCCGGGCGAGAGGCTCTGCGCCTCGGTCAGGAAATTCTCGGCCCGCTTGCGCCGCTTGGCGCGGCCCACCAGCCGTTCGCCCAGCACATCCTGTTCGGAAATGACCGTCAGGCCCGGCGCCTCGAATCCGGCATCCAGCGGCCAGACCGCCAGATACAGGCCCCCCGTCCCCTCGGCCATCTCGCGCGCAGTGGCGATGCTTTGCGCCCCTGACGCGCCGTGATCGGCCAGCAGGCCCGACAGCCGTTCGCGCGCACCCTCAGAAAAGCTGGTCACAACGACATGCGCGCCCGCGCGTTTCTCGGCGATATGGGCGGCCAATGCGTCAAAGACATTGGCCTCGGCCTGCCGTTCGGGCGCGAAACTGCGCCCCGCGCGCCCGCCCGCATCGACCACGCCCGGCCCCGGCGGCACGCGCAGCGGGTTGAGCTGCAGCACCCGGCGGGACTGCAGGGCCGCGGCCCAGGCATCATCATCCAGATACAGCAGATCCGGCGGGCAGGGCTTGTAGACCGTGTCCAGCCGCCCCCTGGCGCTCATCGCCTCGCGCCGCGCGTCATACTGATCCGCGATCCCCTCCCACCGGGCGATGCGCGCGGGGTCCAGCTGATCATCCAGCATGACCGGCGCGCCGGGCAGATAATCGAACAGTGTTTCCATCCGGGCATGGAAAAAGGGCAGCCAATGCTCCATCCCCTGATGTTTGCGCCCGGCGCTGACCGCCTCGTATAGCGGGTCGTCGCTGCCTGCCGCGCCAAATTCGATCCGGTAATTCTGGCGGAAGCGGGTGATGGCGGCGTCATCGAGGATGATCTCGGACACGGGCGCAAATTCGACGCGCTCCAGCCGTTCCAGACTGCGCTGGCTGACCGGATCGAAGCGGCGCGCGGACTCCAGCACATCGCCGAACAGATCCAGCCGGACGGGGCCAGTCTCTCCGGGTGGGAAGATGTCGAATATGCCGCCGCGGATCGCGAAATCGCCCGGTTCCGTGACCGTGGGCGATTGCGCAAAGCCCATGCGCACCAGCCAGCCGCGCAGCGCGCCCTCATCAATGCGCCGGCCCACCTGCGCGGCAAAGGACGCGCCCGCGACTGTGTCGCGCGCAGGCACACGTTGCTGCGCCGCCGAGAGCGTGGTCAACAGCACGAACGGCCCCGGCACCCCATGCGCCAGCGCCGCCAGCGTGGCCATGCGCGCGCTGGCAATCTCGGGGTTGGGCGAGACGCGGTCGAAGGGCAGGCAATCCCAGGCGGGAAAGCGCAGGACGCTCAGCCCCGGCGCGAGGAAGGCCAGCGCCTGCGCCATCGCCTCGGCCCGCTTGTCATCGCGCGCGACATGGATCACGGGGCGGTCCGCGCGCGCGACTTCCTGCGCCAGCAGGCGCGCGTCAAACCCCTCGGGCGCGCCGCCCAGTTGGATACGCTCTGCGCTCATCAGCCTCTCACATGCTCAGGACAGGGCGGCTCATGATATAGAGCATGCCCCAGACTGCGGTCACGAAAATTGACACAAGGCCAAGGAATTGCACCCAGAACCGGTGCCGCAGCATCGCCCGGCACAGCGCCACCCCTTCCAGCCCCTGACGTTCCACCCGAAAGGCCAGCCGCAGCGCCATCACCCGCACGATCAGCATGGGCAGGAACAACAAGAACAGCGCCTGCGCGAATTCGACCTGATAATGAAACGCCATCAACAACAGCGCCGTCATCAGCCCGGCATTGAAGGCCAGCGCCCAATGCCCCGCCCGGCGGATGAACTCCAGCCTGCGCCGGACATGGATACGCAACAGATCCTGCATGTCCGTCATGCTCTGTTCGTCACCCTTGCGCGCGCGCAGGATCAGATCATAGGGCGCGCCCAGCGTGACGCGCGTGACCGCCGACCAATAGACCGCCAGCACGATCCAGAACCAGAGCGAGGAAAAGGACCGCATGTTGATCAGGCTGAAGATATTTTCGATCAGGAACACGCCGCTTGCCATTCTGCGCCCTGCGGCGCCATTGCCGTTTTTCTGCGCCCTCATTGCACTGCCCGGCGTCCCGGTGCAAGCGCCTGCACGTCAATGCCCGTGATGCAGGCATGGTATCGCTATCACCGCAAGATTGCGCTAACGCCTTCAGTTCAGGCGGGTTTCGCCCTTTTTTGCCCGCAGCCCGAAAGCTATAGACGGGGGCAAGTTCAGGCATCGGCGGAGCATCGGCATGACAATCACCATCGGAATCAACGGATTTGGTCGGATCGGGCGTTGCACTCTGGCCCATATTGCTGAAGCCGCGCGCAATGATGTCGAGGTCGTCAAGATCAACGCCACCGGCCCGATTGAAACCAACGCCCATCTGCTGAAATACGATTCCGTGCATGGCCGTTTTCCCGGCACGATCCGGGTCGATGGCGATGCGCTGGATCTGGGGCGCGGGCCGATCAAGGTGATGTCCACCTATGACCCGTCCGAACTGGATTGGGACGGTGTCGATGTCGTGCTGGAATGCACCGGCAAGTTCAACGCCCGCGACAAGGCGGCGGTGCATCTGGACCGCGGCGCCAGCAGGGTGCTGGTCTCCGCCCCCGCGAAGCAGGCCGATGCGACCATTGTCTACGGGGTGAACCATCGCAGCCTGCGGTCCGATCATCTGGTCGTGTCCAACGGGTCCTGCACCACGAATTGTCTGGCCCCGCTGGCCAAGGTGCTCAATGACGCCATCGGGATCGAGTCGGGCATCATGACCACCGTACATAGCTATACCGGCGATCAGCCGACGCTCGACCGCCGCCATGCGGACCTGTACCGCGCGCGCGCGGCGGCGATGGCGATGATTCCCACCTCGACCGGGGCTGCGAAAGCCCTGGGTGAGGTGCTGCCCGAACTGGCGGGCAAGCTGGACGGGACCGCACTGCGCGTGCCCACGCCCAATGTCAGCGCCGTGGACCTGAGTTTTCAGGCCGCGCGTGATGTAAGCGTGGATGAGGTAAACGAGATCGTGCGCAAGGCCGCTGCCGGGTCGATGGGCGCGGTGCTGGCCTATGACCCCGAAGCCAAGGTCTCGATCGATTTCAACCACACGACGCACAGCTGCATATTCGCGCCGGAACAGACCAAGGTGGTGGGCCGCACGGTCCGGGTGCTGGCGTGGTATGACAATGAATGGGGCTTTTCCTGCCGCATGGCCGATGTGGCCGCAGCGATGGGACGGCTGATCCACTAAGGACATCAGCCAGTTGAGCAAGGCAGGGCCGCACCGAAAGGTGCGGCTTTTTTGCTGTGTTCTGGAGTTGCTCTGCGGCACCTTGCGGAAGGTCGCTGCATCCGCAGCACGGGCGGACCTGAACAGTACCGGGACGCGAAACCGGGCACGCGCGCAACGCGTGCCCATTTTTCCGGGGTTCGGCGCGGATGATCGCGGGACCCGCCAAACCCTGCCGCAGCCTATTTGGCAGCAGGTTTCCTGGCAGCGGGGGCCTTCGCGGCGGCCGGGGCTGCAGTTGCACTGGTGACCGAATCGGTCGCCTTCTGGACTGCAGCGGTTGCGTCATGTTGCATGTCCTTGCCCGCAGCCATGAGCAGTTCCATCGTATCCATCTGCAGTT
>REDZ01000045.1 GCA_007695345.1 Paracoccaceae bacterium
CCCGTGTGCGGCACGCGGCGAAAGGCCGTGGGCCGGGCAAATCCGGCCCCAGGGCGCATGCGCGCAAATCGGCTTGAAGACCAGGAGGGGGTGCTTTGCGCCCCCTTTTCTGTCCGGGCGCGGCATATGCTGGGGGTGAAGCGCCCGCTCGGGGCGCCCACCCACCCGCCCATGGCCCGCTCGCGGGCGCTTGCCCCCTGACGGGGGCGGGGCGTGTGCGCGGGTGGCGGATCAGAGCCGCATATGCCGCGCGCGCGCGCCGCGCTCGATGGCGGCGGCGTGCAGCCGGTCCACGCGCAACTCATGGCGGATTTCTTCCAGCAACCGCAATTCGGCTTGCGAGAGCGTACCATCGGCTGCTGCCACATCGCAGGCCAGCGCATAGGCTGTTTCGGTCAGATGTTCGGGCAGGCTGTCCTGGATCAGTCCGAACAGGGCATCCAGCCCGTCCTCTTCCTCGAACAGGTCGAACACGGTTTGCGCGATGGTCTTGATGCGGTCGGCATCATAATCACCGAAGATCGGCAGGTGATTGACCAGTGTCTGGATCGCCACCAGTTCCGCCGTGCGCATTTCAGTATCGGCGGCAGAGACGGCGATCATCAGCGCGACCAGCGAATCCTGTGCGGTCATGGGCGGTGGGGGGCGTGATGGCATGATGTCCCTTCGAAACCTGTTTTGCGGCGCAGAATATTGACGCGAGGGCGCAACAGCAATAGGAACCGGGGCTCGGCCCCACCACAAAGAAGTGACCCGCCCATGTCCCCGCTGCGCGATGCCGCCCTGAGTTCCAAAGCCTGGCCGTTCGAGGAAGCGCGCAAGCTGCTGGCCCGCTACAAGGACGGCCCGCCAGCCAAGGGCCATGTGTTGTTCGAGACGGGTTATGGCCCCTCGGGCCTGCCGCATATCGGTACATTCGGCGAAGTCGCGCGCACCACCATGGTCCGCCGCGCGTTCGAGCTGATCAGTGACATTCCGACCCGGATGATCTGCTTTTCCGATGACATGGACGGGATGCGCAAGGTGCCCGAGAATGTGCCCGACCCCGACGCCCTGCGCGCGCATCTGCAAAAGCCGCTGACCGATGTGCCCGACCCGTTCGGAACGCATGAGAGTTTCGGGCATCACAACAATGCGCGCCTGCGCCGGTTTCTGGACACGTTCGGGTTCGAGTATGAATTCATCTCGGCCACTGAGTTCTACCGCGCGGGCCAGTTCGACGCGGTGCTGCTGCGCGCTGCCGAACGCTATGATGATGTGATGAAGGTCATGCTGAAATCGCTGCGCGAGGAACGCCAGCAGACCTATTCGATTTTCCTGCCGATCCACCCTGAGACGGGCCGCGTTCTGTATGTGCCGATGAAGCATGTGGACGGCGCGAAGGGCGAGATCGCATTCGATGATGAGGACGGACGCGAATGGGTACTGCCTGTTACGGGCGGCAATGTGAAACTGCAATGGAAGCCCGATTTCGGTGCGCGCTGGGCGGCGCTCGATGTCGATTTCGAGATGTATGGCAAGGACCATTCGACAAACACCGCGATCTATGACCGGATTTGCGAGATCCTCGGGGGGCGCAAGCCGGAACATTACATCTATGAGCTGTTTCTGGACGAGAATGGCGAAAAGATCAGCAAATCCAAGGGCAACGGGCTGACCATTGACGAATGGCTGACCTATGCCGCGACCGAGAGCCTGTCCTATTACATGTTCCTCAAGCCGCGCACGGCCAAACGGCTGAGCTGGGATGTGATCCCGAAGGCAGTGGATGAATATCACCAGCAATTGCGCGCCTTTCCCGACCAGAGCCCCGAGCAGAGAGTGGCGAACCCGGTCTGGCATATTCATCGCGGGCAGCCCCCGGCCTCTGGCATGGTGGTCAGCTTTTCGCTTTTGTTGAACCTTGTTTCGGTCGCGCGGGCGGAGGACAAGGAAACGCTCTGGGGCTTTATCCGCCGCTATGCGCCCGAGGCCGCGCCCGAAACGCACCCGGATCTGGACCAGGCGGCGGGCTTCGCGGTGCGCTATTTCCGCGATTTCGTGGCGCCGACACTGGCCTGCCGCGCGCCGGATGACGCCGAACGCGCCGCCATCACCGATCTGGCCGGGCGGTTGCGCGCGATTGCCGAAAGCGGCTTGGTGCCAGCGGCCTATGCCGCCGAGCATGACCGCCTGAGTGAGGAAGTCTTCATGTCGGTCGTGCGCGATACCGGCAAGGCGCATGGGTTCGACAGCCTGCGCGACTGGTTCAAGGTGCTGTATGAGGTTCTGCTGGGCGCCAGCCAGGGGCCGCGCTGGGGCAGTTTCATCGCGCTTTACGGCGTGGCCGAGACAGTCGCGCTGATCGACCGGGCGCTTGCAGGCGAATTGGTGTAGCCGGGGCGCGCTGCCAGGGCTAGATTGCCGCGCATGTTGAATGATTGCGACAGTAATTTCGTGGCGCGACTGGGTGCCTGCCTGCCCGAGGGGCGGCTGCGCGCGCCTGACCCCGCCTATCTGCAGGAACCGCGCGGGCGCTGGCCGGGGCAGGCGGGGGCCGTCGCCTTGCCGCGCAGCACGGATGAGGTCGCGACGATCCTGCGCGAATGTCATGCCGCGCGCGTGCCGGTGGTGCCCTATGGCGGCGGGACTGGCCTGGTGGGCGGACAGGTCGCAAGCGACGGGGCGCTGCCGCTGGTCCTGTCGCTGGAGAAAATGGCGCAGATCCGCGCCCTGCATCCGTCCGAGAATGTGCTGATCGCCGATGCAGGCTGCATCCTCGCGGATGTGCAGCGCGCCGCCGAGGATGCTGGGCGGCTGTTTCCGCTCTCGCTCGCGTCCGAAGGGTCGGCGCGGATCGGGGGGCTTCTGGCGACCAATGCGGGCGGGGTGAATGTTCTGCGTTACGGCAATGCGCGTGATCTGGTGCTGGGGCTGGAGGTGGTGCTGGCCGATGGGCGCATCTGGAACGGGCTGCGGCGGTTGCGCAAGGACAATACCGGCTATGACATGCGCCACCTGATGATCGGGTCCGAGGGCACCCTGGGCGTGATCACTGCAGCCAGTCTGCGGCTGGTCCCGCGCCCGGCCAGCACGGGTGCCGCGTTGATGGTGGTCGAGAGCCCGGCTGCCGCGCTCGATCTGCTGGCAATGGCGCAGGCGCGACTGGGGGACGGTATTTCGGCCTTCGAACTGATCAGCGGCATGGGGCTGGATTTTCTGGCGCAGACGATGCCGCAGGTGCGCCAGCCTTTTGCCACCGCGCCCGACTGGATGGTGCTGATCGATCTGGGCCTGCCTGAGGGCGCCGCGCCCGATGCCCTGCTGGAAGCGCTGTTCGCCGAGGCCGCCGAGGCGGAGCTTGCCCATGACGGTGTGATCGCCAGTTCCGGCGCACAGCGCGCGGAATTCTGGAACGTGCGCGAGTCGATCCCCGAGGCCAATCGCCATATCGGGGCGATTTCCAGCCATGACATCTCGGTGCCGCTATCGGCGATGCCCGAGTTCATCGATCAGGCAGGGCCTGCGCTGTCGCGGATCGGGGCGTATCGGATCAACTGTTTCGGCCATCTGGGCGACGGCAACCTGCATTACAATGTCTTTCCCGTACCGGGCCGGTCGCGCGCCGATCATGAAGGCGAACGCGACGCGATCAAGACCTGCGTGCATGATCTGGTGCATCGCCTTGGCGGTTCGGTCAGTGCCGAACACGGGGTGGGACGGCTGAAAACCGGGGATCTGGCGCGCTATGGCGACCCGGTAAAGCTGGAGATGATGCGCGCGGTCAAGACCGCGCTCGATCCGCGCGGGATACTGAACCCCGGCGCTGTGCTGCCTGTCGGGGCGGGCTGAGCGCGCGTCAGATCAGCGCGAAGTGCAGCGCGAACAGAACGGCGGCCCCGCCAAAGATCGTCAGCGTGACATTGCGGGTCCACAGGCTGATGCCGATCGTGGCCAGCGCTGCGCCCAGACGCACCGGGTCCATCGCGCCCCCGGTCGCCTGCGGGAACAGGATCAGCGGCGTGATCAGACCGGGCATGACCGCGACAGCCGTATAACGCAGATGGCGCAGCACCCATGCGGGCAGGGGCCGGTCGCCGATCAATCCGAGAAAGGACAGCCGCAGCAGATAGGTCCCTGCGCCCAGCCCGAGGATGATTGCCCAGATATGCCATGCGCTGTAATTCATCGCGCGGCCATGCGCCGTTCGGTTTCGGCCCCTGCGATCATGGCAAGAAGGGCGGCGACCAGCAGACCGGTATTGTAGGGCATGAAGGCAAAGACCAGCACGCCGATGATCGACACCAATGCCGCGACCACATGGGCCGCGCTGCGCAGCATGGGCACGATCAGCGCCAGAAACGTGATCGGCACGGCAAAATCGATGGGCAGGCCGGGCGGCACGGCGCTGCCCAGCACGGCGCCCGCCCATGTGGCGACATACCAGACCGGCACGACCGGGGCCGAAACGCCCAGGAAAAAGGCCATCTTCTGGGTCGCTGTGCGCGGCGGGGTCTGTTCATAGCGCAGGCTGGCGGCGGCAAAGGTCTGATCGACCAGCACATAGGCCACCAGTGCGCGCCGCGCAAATGAGAGCCTGCCCAGATGGGGCGCGAGAGCGGCGGAATACATCGCCATGCGCAGATTGACGGCCAGCGAGGCCGCAAGCACGATCAGGACAGGCGCATTCTCGACCATCATCTGCAACGCCACGAATTGCGCGGCCCCGGCAATGACGAGGAAGGAAAACCCCATCACCTGCGCCACATCCAGCCCGGCCTCGGTGGCGACCACGCCAAAGACGGCGCCGAAGGGCGCGATGACAAGGATGAAGGGCAGCCCGGCTAGGGTGCCGGCCCGGAATTCACTGCGTGTATGGGTCATGCTATGCGGGCGATCTGTCCTGACGCGGGCGGGGAAAGGGGGGCTGTCTGCCCCCCTCTTGGTCCTGCGGCCCAATTCACCCCCCGAGGATATTTGGACAAAGATGAAAGGGGAAGGGTCATCGGCTGAAAACCCCGCTGACCCGACCGATCAGCATGAAGGCGCGGGCCGAGCGGGTGTCGGTCAGGGCCGAGAGCTGGGTATCATCGGCATCGGGTTCGACCTGTGAGAGCGCCTGATCGAATTCGCGCAGGAACAGATGCGCGCTGGCGCGGAACTCGGGATCGGCGCGCATGCGCCCGGCCGTGATCGCGAGGCAGGAACGGTCGCGGATGCCGCCCAGCGGTGCGATCTGGGGCCCGCGCGCACCCTGTGCAAAGGCACGCCAGAATTCGGCGCGCGCGCGTTCGGGGCGCAGGTCATCCATATAGATCCCTTCCTGTGCAAGACGGGTGAGCACATCCTGCGCGGCGCGGATCAGGGGCGCGAGGCGCGGTTGGGTCAGGGCGGCGCGCAGCGCGTCGAACCCGGCGCTGTCATGTTCATCCTCGGGGAAGTTGAGCGCGCGGATCAGGGTTTCGGGTGAGACGGGTGCCGGTTCGGGGCGGGATTCGGGGCCAAGCGCGAGCGAGGGCTGATCGGGCAGCGGGGCGAGGGCGCTGCGGCGCCTGCGCTGCGACAGGAACAGCGGCGGGATCGCGTCTGCATCCGGCGGGGGTGCCGGGGCAGGCGGGGTGCCGGTGTCGCGCTGCAGCATGTCGCGGCGCAGTTCATCCAGCGTGCCTTGCAGCGCGCGGGTTTCCTGGCGCATGCTCCATGTTGCGGCAGCGATCATCAGTGCGAGTGTGACAACGACCACGGGCAGCACCACGGCGATCCCCAGCGCAGCGAGGGTCAGCGCATCCATCACCGCGAAATCGGCCAGCCAGACGAACAGCCCCGCGCCAATGGCCCAGAGCGTCACGATCAGCCATCGGGCGCGCGCGGGCTCCATCCCGTGCGCCGCAAAGCGCGGGCGTGGGGGCGGAGGGAGCGCGGGCGCGGCCATGTCAGACGTAGCGGATCGAGAGGATTTCGTAGTTGCGGGCACCGCCGGGGGTCCGAACCTCGATCGAGTCGCCCTCATCCTTGCCGATCAGGGCGCGGGCCAGCGGTGATTTGAGGTTCAGAAGCCCCTTTTCGAGATCGGCCTCTGGCTCGCCGACAATCTGGAAGGTGCGTTCCTCGTCAGTATCCTCATCGACTACGGTCACGGTTGCGCCGAACTTGACCGAGCCCGACAGCCGTGTCGGGTCGATGATATCAGCGCGCGCGAGGATTGATTCCAGTTCCTTTATGCGGCCCTCGACAAAGCTCTGTTTCTCGCGCGCTGCGTGATACTCGGCATTTTCGGACAGGTCGCCATGTTCGCGCGCCTCGGAAATGGCGCGGATGATGGCGGGACGCTCTTCGGACTTGAGCTTTTTCAGCTCGGCATCCAGCATTTTCTGTCCGGCGCGTGTCAGGGGCAGTTTTTCCATCTCGTGTCCCACCTGAATTAAAAAAGACCGCCCGCGGCAGGGCCGGGGCTGTCTGGATCAGTGGCCTCATCAGACCCGAGACAGGGCTGAAATGCAAGCGTTTAGCGCGGGTACGGGCATGATGCTGCGACGCCGCGTCCCGATTGACCTGCGCGCGGGCCATGAGTAGGTGTAACCACAGGTTTCGCCGCAGGCCCGCCGGCCGCGCGCAGCAATCAGGAGGGCCCATGTCCGCAATCGAACGGGAAGCCATGGAATATGATGTCGTGATCGTTGGCGCCGGGCCTGCCGGCCTGTCTGCGGCGATCCGGCTGAAGCAACTCGATGCCGATCTGTCTGTCGTGGTGCTGGAAAAGGGGTCGGAAGTCGGTGCGCATATCCTGTCGGGGGCGGTTCTGGACCCGGCCGGGCTGGATGCATTGATCCCGGACTGGAAAGAGCGCGGCGCACCAGTCAAGGTGCCGGTGCGCAAGGACAATTTCTACATGCTGGGGCAGGCGGGGCAGATCCGGGTGCCGAACTGGCCGATGCCGCCCCTGATGAACAATCATGGCAACTACATCGTGTCGATGGCGAATGTCTGCCGCTGGATGGCCGAACAGGCCGAGGAACTCGGGGTCGAGATCTTTCCCGGCATGGCGTGTTCGGAACTGGTCTATGACGGTGATCGGGTGAAAGGTGTTGTCGCGGGCGAGTTCGGCAAGACCCCCGATGGCAGCCCCGGTGAAGGGTATGAGCCCGGAATGGAGCTGCATGGCAAATATGTGTTCCTGTCCGAAGGGGTGCGTGGTTCGCTCTCCAAGGAGGTGATGGCGAAATACGAGCTGTCCAAGGGCAAGGAGCCGCAGAAATTCGGCCTTGGCATGAAGGAAATCTGGGAGATCGACCCGGAGAAACATGCCGAAGGGACCGTGTCCCACACGATGGGCTGGCCCCTGGGCAAGAATGCGGGCGGTGGCAGCTTCATCTATCACTTCGAGGATAATCAGGTGCTGATCGGCTTTGTTGTGCATCTGAATTATGAAAACCCCTATCTCTCGCCCTATCACGAGTTCCAGCGCTTCAAGCATCACCCGATGGTGGCGGACCTGCTGAAAGGTGGAAAGCGCGTGGCTTATGGTGCGCGGGCGATTTCGGAAGGGGGCTATCAGTCGATCCCGAAAGTGGTCTTCCCCGGCGGCGCGCTGCTGGGCTGTTCGGCGGGGCTGGTGAATGTGCCGCGGATCAAGGGCAACCATAACGCCATGCTGTCGGGCAAGGCTGCGGCCGAAGCAGCGCATGAGGCGATCAAGGCCGGGCGTGCGGGGGACGAACTTGCCGCCTATGAAGCCGAACTGCGCGAAGGGGCCGTCGGCAAAGACCTGAAGAAGGTGCGCAATGTCAAACCAATGTGGTCGAAATGGGGGCTGCTGCCCTCGCTTGGCCTTGGCGGCCTTGACATGTGGACCAATACGATGGGCTTCTCGCTGTTCGGCACCATGCCGCATGGCAAGACAGACGCCAAGGCCACGGGCGAGGCAAAGAAACACGCGCATATCGACTACCCCAAGCCCGATGGTGTGCTGTCCTTTGACCGGCTGACCAACGTGGCCTATTCCTTCACCAATCACGAGGAAAGCCAGCCTGCACATCTGACGCTGAAGGACCCGTCGGTGCCGATCAGTGTCAATCTGCCGAAATATGCCGAGCCCGCGCAGCGCTACTGCCCGGCAGGCGTGTATGAGGTGGTCCAGGAAGAAGGCAAGGACGCCCGCTTCGTCATCAACTTCCAGAATTGCGTGCATTGCAAGACCTGCGACATCAAGGACCCCAGCCAGAATATCCACTGGGTCACACCGCAGGGGGGCGACGGGCCGAACTACCCGAATATGTGAGGTGATGACCACGATCAGGTGAATGGGGGCAATCGGTGCGATGCAACGATTGCCACGCACCGGCACGCGCCCTACTGTTCCCCCGATCCACGTTGACGGAGTTGTTCGTGACATATCTGCCGCGCCTTGCGAGGGCTTTTTCGGTTTTGCTTTGTGCGGCCCTTGTGCCGGTTCCACCCGCTGCGGCGCAGGACGGGGCCACGATCACCCCAGGGCTTGCCAGTGCGTTCCTGACCGGGCGTGTCGCGCTGTCGGATCAGGATTTCGCGCAGATGGCCACAAGTTACGATCAGGCCGTGCAGGCCGACCCGTCCAATTCCATGTTCCGCGAACTGGCCATGCAAGGCCATGTCCTGAGTGGCAATATTCCCCGCGCGACCGAACTGGCCGCCGAGGGGCTTGCGGCGGGTGAGACCAGTCAGGTCGGCGCGCTTGTGCTGCAGGCGGATGAATTTGCGCGCGGCGCGTATGATGACGTGATCGCCGCGCTGGAAGACGGGCGTCGCACCGGACCGCTGACGGATGCCATGGGTGCTGCCTGGGCGGAACTGGGGCGCGGCAGCATGTCAGAGGCACTGTCAGCCTTTGAGCTCGCGATCGAGGAACGCCCCGAACTTGCGCCCTTCGCGCTGTATCAAAAGGCGATGGCACTGGCCCTTGTCGGCGATATGGAGGGGGCAGCCGATATCCTGTCGCCCGAGAACGAGTCGCGCGTGAGCCTGTCGCGCCGGGGCGTGCTGGGGCATATGGCGATCCTGTCGCAGCTTGGCCAGTTCGAAGAAGCGCGCGAGATGGGCACACGCATGTTTGGCGCCAGTCCCGATGAGGATGTGGTCGAGGTGATGGACAGCCTTGCAGATGAAACGCCCGTGCCTTTTACCACGGTGTCATCGGCCCGCGACGGCATGGCAGAGGTGTATTTCACCCTTGGCACCGCCCTGGTCGGCGAAGATGACGACTGGCTGCCGATCATCTATGCGCGTCTGGCCACCTTGCTGCGCGCCGATCATGGCGATGCGATCCTGTTGACCGGGCAGTTGCTGGAGCGCGCGGATCAGTATGATCTGGCCGATGCCGCCTATGCGCAGATGCCAGAGGACAACCCCCAGTATCTGGGCGCGCAGCTAGGCCGGGCCAATGCGCTGTTTTCCTCGGGGCAGGCTGATGAGGCGATTGACAGTCTGAACGCGCTGGGCGAGGCGCGCCCGAACTCGGCGCTGGTCTTTTCCACACTGGGTGACATGCTGCGTCGCGAAGAACGGTTTGAAGAAGCTGCGGATGCCTATACCAGCGCCATCGACCTGATCGACGAGATCGAAGAGCGTCATTGGGTTCTGCTCTACACGCGTGCCATTTCCTATGAACGGATGGGCGAGTGGGACCTGGCAGAGCCCGAATTCCGCCGTGTGCTGGAATTTGTCCCGGATGAGCCACAGGTGCTGAACTATCTGGGCTATTCGCTGGTCGAACAGCGGCGCAATCTGGACGAAGCGCTCGACATGATCGAGCGCGCAGTCGAAGGCGATCCCGACAGCGGCTATATCACGGACTCGCTGGGCTGGGCGTTCTACCGGCTGGGCCGCTATGACGAGGCGGTGCCGGTGATGGAACGCGCGGTCGAGTTGATGCCGCGCGACCCGATCCTGAATGACCATCTGGGCGATGTGTATTGGGCTGTTGGCCGTGAGCGCGAGGCGCGGTTCCAGTGGCGCCGTGCACTGTCCTTCGGGCCGCACCCGGATCTGGATATGGACCTTGTGCGCCGCAAGCTCGAGATCGGCAAGGACGCGGCGCTGGACGAAGATGATGCCGACGAATGACCGGGGCTGAGCACGCGCCGGCCAAGGTCAATCTGTGCCTGCATGTGACAGGGCGGCGCGATGACGGGTATCACCTGCTCGATTCCATCGTGGTGTTTGCGGGCGTGGGCGATACGGTGTCCGCCCGCGCGGGCAAGGGCCTGAGCCTTGCGATCACCGGGCCGCAGGGGCCGGGGCTGGAGGCGGGGGACGATAATCTCGTGCTGCGCGCGGCGCGGCTGATGGGCGCGCGCGATCTGGCCTTCACGCTGGACAAACACCTGCCACAGGCCGCCGGAATCGGCGGTGGGTCAGCCGATGCAGCCGCGACGCTGAGGTTGCTTTCGCGGATCACGGGTGAAGGTCTGCCGGACCCGGCAGCGATTGCGACACTCGGCGCGGATATCCCGGTCTGCCTGTCGTCCAGGCCCGCCCGGATGCGTGGTGTGGGCGAGGTGCTGGACCCGCTGCCGCCGCTGCCCCCGTTTGCGATGGTGCTGGTCAACCCCGGCGTGGCGGTGCCGACGGCGCCCGTGTTCCAGGCGCTGGCGCGGCGTGACATGCCGCCCCTGCCGGATACATGCGGACCGTGGCCCGATACGGCGGCGTTTTTCGGCTGGCTGCGGGCGCAGCGCAATGACCTGCAGGCCCCGGCCTGCGCGGTCGCTCCGGTCATTACCCTCGTTCTGCAGGCGCTGGAGGCGACAACAGGCTGCGCGCTGGCACGGATGTCGGGGTCGGGGGCCACCTGTTTCGGATTGTTCCCGGATATGGAGGCCGCGCGCGCGGCAGAGCGTGCCTTGCGCGCGGCGCATCCTGACTGGTGGATCGCTGCCAGCCCCGCGCTTACCGGGTCTAGTGCAGGCGCATGACGACGTAATCGGCCAGCGCATCGAGCATGTCGCGCAGCGGATGCTCGGGCAGATCGGCCAGCGCGTCGCGGGCGGTGTTCGACCAGTCCAGCGCCTCTTGCCGCGTTTCCTCCATGGTGCCATGCGCTGCGATGATGGCCTGCGCGTGTTCGAAATCACCGGTCCGCTGGTCGCCTGCACGGATCACCCGGTCCCAGAATGCGCGCTCGGATGCATCCGCCTTTGCAATTGCGCGGATGACCGGCAGGGTCAGTTTGCGCTCGCGGAAATCATCGCCGATATTCTTGCCGATCCCGCTGCCCGCGCCGCCGTAATCCAGCCAGTCATCGACGATCTGAAAACTGATCCCCAGCGCATCGCCATAGGTCTGCAGCGCACGCACATGTGACTCGGGCGCCTGCGCCAGAACGGCACCGGCCTCGGTCGCGGCAGAAAACAGCGCGGCGGTCTTGCCACGGATCACGCGCAGATATTGCTCCTCGGTGGTGTCCGGGTTCTGCGCGGTGCTCAGTTGCAGCACTTCGCCCTCGGCAATCGTGGCCGCCGCATTGGACAGGATATCGAGCACCCGCAGCGACCCGCATTCGACCATCAACTGAAAGGCGCGAGCGAACAGATAGTCGCCCACCAGCACGGATGACTTGTTGTCCCAGAGCAGATTGGCCGTGGACCGGCCCCGCCGCTGGTGGCTTTCATCGACCACGTCATCATGTAGCAGTGTTGCCGTATGGATAAATTCAACCGTGGCCGCCAGATGCCGGTGATGCGCGCCCTGATACTGGCACAAATGCGATGATGCGAGCAGAAGCATCGGGCGGATGCGCTTGCCCCCGGCCTCGATCAGATGGGCGGTGATTTCAGGGATGCGCGGCGCGTGTTCGGACGACATGCGCGCGCGGATCAGGGCATTGACCTGCGCCAGATCGGTATCCAGATAGCGGGCCAGCTGCTCATGCGGGGTGGCCGTCTCTTCGCTGCGTGTGATCTTGTTCATCGCGTGTTGCCTCGACAAACCGGGCCTATTGGAAATATGGTCGCCATATGAAGGAACTATTGCGAACCCGCGATCCGACAATCATCCCTTTTGCCACAGCAATCCTGCAAGGCGAAGGTATAGAGGTGTTTGATATCGACGTCCATATGCACACGCTCGAATCCACCTTGGGCATGATGCCGCGGCGGCTGATGGTCCGGCGCGAGGATCATTTCATGGCCGTGTCGATCATGCGCGATTGCGGCATTCCGTTGAATGACTGAAGCGCTGACGCGCGATGCCTTTCTGGACGGGCGTGTGCAGGCATGGCAGCCGCGCGCGGGCTATCGTGCGGCGACTGACCCGGTGTTTCTGGCCGCAGCCGTGCCTGCGCGTGCGGGCCAGTCCGTGCTGGAACTGGGCTGCGGTGTGGGGGTGGCCAGCCTGTGTCTCAGCGCGCGCGTGCCGGGCCTGCGCCTGACAGGTGTGGAACTGCAGCCTGCCTATGCAGCGCTTGCCCGCCGCAATGCGGCCGAAAATGGCGCTGAACTGGATGTTGTCGAGGCGGATCTGAGCGCGCTGCCGCCCACCCTGCGCGCCCGCAGCTTCGATCACGTCATCGCCAACCCGCCCTATTTCGCGGCCCATGACCCCGGTGCGCAGGACAAGGGCCGCGACCGCGCGCTGCGTGAGGCGACGCCGCTGGCCGCTTGGGTCGATACCGCACTGCGCCGTTGCCGTGATGGCGGGCATGTGACGCTGATCCACCTGACCGAACGGCTGCCCGATATCGTGGGCGCGCTGAATGGTCGCGCCGCAGTCACGGTGCTGCCGCTGGCCGCGCGGCGCAAACGCGCGGCGCGGCGTGTCATCGTGCAGGCGCGCAAGGGCGGGCGGTCGCCCTTTGTACTGTTGCCGCCGCTGGTCATTCATCAGGGCGACCAGCACATGGGCGATGGCGATTTCTTCACCGGTGACGTGCGTGCCCTGATGCGGGATGCTGCTGCGCTGGACATGGCCGCGATGGCGCGCGGATAGTGGCTTGCCCAGCGCACGCGGGACAGGCATAGCAGACCTATGGCCACGCAACTCGATTATACGACCATCCAGGAGATTTTCGCCCGCTTTCAGGCGGCCGACCCCGAGCCCAGGGGCGAGCTGGAACATGTGAACGCCTTTACGCTGGTGGTGGCGGTGGCGCTGTCCGCGCAGGCGACCGATGTGGGGGTGAACAAGGCCACACGCGGGCTGTTCGCTGTCGCTGATACGCCAGAGAAGATGCTGGCCCTTGGGGAAGAGGGTGTGACCCGGCACATCAAGACCATCGGCCTGTATCGCAACAAGGCGAAGAATGTCATCAAGCTCAGCCGCATACTGGTCGAGCAATATGGCGGGCAGGTGCCATCGTCGCGCGCGGCGCTGCAATCGCTGCCTGGTGTGGGGCGCAAGACGGCGAATGTGGTGCTGAACATGTGGTGGCGCATGCCCGCGCAGGCGGTCGATACGCATATCTTTCGCGTGGGCAACCGCACCGGCATCTGCCCGGGCCGCGATGTCGTGGCGGTCGAGCGCGCGATAGAGGACCATATCCCCGCCGAGTATCAGCTTCATGCGCATCACTGGCTGATCCTGCATGGCCGCTATACCTGCAAGGCACGCAAGCCCCTGTGCAATGCCTGCCTGATCCGTGATCTCTGCCAATTCGAGGACAAGACCCCATGAAACGTTACCAGATTGCCGGGATCGGCAATGCGATTGTCGATGTCATTGCCACTGTGGATGACAGGTTTCTGGACCATATGGGCATCCGCAAGGGGTTCATGCAACTGGTCGAGCGGGAGCGGGCAGAAGTGTTGTATGGGGCGATGTCCGACCGCGCCGAAGCCTCGGGCGGGTCGGTTGCGAATACGCTGGCCGGCGCCGGCGGGCTGGGGCTGCGCGCGGCGTTTGTGGGCCGGGTGAATGACGACGCGCTGGGCCGGTTCTATGCCGCCGACACAGGTGCCGATTTCGTCAATCCGCCCGTCGCAGGGGGTGAATTGCCGACTTCGCGTTCCATGATCTTCGTGACCCCGGATGGCGAGCGGTCGATGAACACCTATCTGGGCATTTCGGCCGAGCTGGGGCCGGAAGATGTGGATGCCGATGTGATGGCCGCGTCCGAGGTTGTCTTTCTCGAAGGGTATCTGTTCGACAAGGACAAGGGCAAGGAGGCGTTTCTGAAAGCCGCGCGCGCCTGCCGGGCGGCGGGCGGGCGTGCGGGCATTGCGCTGTCGGACCCGTTCTGCGTGGACCGGCATCGCGATGACTTCCGTACGCTGGTCGCGCAGGACATGGATTATGTGATCGGCAATGAACAGGAATGGGTTGCGCTTTATCAGGCCAATGATCTGGATGATGCGCTGGTTCAGGCCGCGCGGGATTGCCCGCTTGTCGTCTGCACACGCTCAGGCGACCCGGTGACGATTGTGGCGCAGGGCCAGCAGGTGCAGGTGCCGGTGACACGCGTAACGCCAGTGGATGCGACGGGTGCAGGCGATCAGTTCGCCGCCGGGTTCCTGTTTGGGCTGGCCACAGGGCGCGATGTGGCGACAGCGGGGCAGATGGGCGTTCTGGCCGCAGCCGAAGTGATCGGACATATCGGCGCGCGCCCGAAAACGGATCTGCGCGCGCGATTTGCCCGCGCGGGGCTGCTCGCGGCCTGAGCGGGCGCCGAATTGTCTTGCCGCAGGGGCAAGGCTGCGGCAACCTGTCGCCCCCGATAGCTCTGTGGAGGAATGAGAATGCACCGCCTGCTTTGCGCGACCCTGCTCGCGACTGGCTTGAGCGCCCCTGCGATGGCTGATCCCTTTGTTGACGCGCTGGAAACTGCGATCGAGGCCTATCTCGACGGTGATCTGCAATATGCCGAGGATGAACTGGTCGAGGCGCAGCGCCTGCTTGCCGGCATGAAGGCAGACGGTCTTGCGGCCTTTCTGCCCGAGGCGCCCGATGGCTGGATACGCGAGATCAGCACCGAATCCGCGCAGATGCTGGGCTTTCTGGGCGGCGGCACATCGGCCAACGCGACCTATCAGGGGCCCGATGGGCAGTTCGAACTGAGCTTCATCGCCGACAATCCGATGGTGGCACAACTGGGCATGCTGCTGGGCAACGCCACGATGATCTCGCAGATGGGCGGGCAGGTCGAGCGGATCAACCGCGTGCGTTTCCTGCGCGAGGATCGCAGCTTGCGGGCCATTGTCGGCAATCGCGTGCTGGTACAGGCCGAAGGGGCGGACCCTGACGTGATGATCCCCTTTCTGGAAGAGATCGACTTCCGCGCGATGGAGACTTTCGGCGGCTGACCGGTTGACCGGCCGGAATGTCGCGGCGTGATGCGCGCCGGACCGAGCGCGCCAATATTGCAATGGCGCGGGGCTGCGCCCATATCTGAGCGGCAATCGCGTCCACGCAATGACAGGGGCAAGAATGGGTTACACAAAGACAGCAATGCTGATGGCCGCCATGACCGCGCTGTTCATGGGCGTGGGGTATCTGCTGGGCGGTGGCGCCGGGCTGGTGTTGGCGCTTGTGGTGGCGGCGGGCATGAATGCCTATGCCTACTGGAATTCGGACAAGGCTGTGCTGCGCATGCATAATGCGCAGGAATGCAACAGTCAGGTTCATCCCGACCTGCAGCGCATGGTTCACCGGCTGGCCGATGATGCGGGCATGCCCCATCCGCGCGTCTATGTGATTGACGAAGATCAGCCCAATGCCTTTGCCACGGGCCGCAACCCCGATAACGCGGCTGTAGCCGCGACCACAGGTCTGTTGCGGCGCATGTCGCGCGAGGAAGTGGCGGCTGTCATGGCGCATGAGCTTGCGCATATCCGCAACTATGACACGCTGATCATGACTGTCACGGCCACCTTTGCCGGTGCCATCTCGATGCTGGCCAATTTCGCTTTGTTCTTTCGCGGTGGGCGCAATCAGGGCGCGGGCGGGCTGATCGCGGCCCTGCTGGTGATGATCCTTGCGCCGCTGGCAGCGGCCATTGTGCAGATGGCGATTTCACGCTCGCGCGAGTACGAGGCCGATCGCGTGGGCGCCGAGATCTGCGGCAACCCGCTCTGGCTGGCTGCGGCGCTGGAAAAGATACAGGGTTTTGCGTCGCGGATCGATTACGACCGCGCGGAACAGAACCCGCAGACGGCGCATATGTTCATCATCAACCCGCTGCATGTGCACAAGCGTGACAAGCTGTTTTCGACCCATCCGAATACCGAAAACCGGATTGCGGCGCTGGTGCAGATGGCAGGGGGCAGTGGCAAGCCCCGCGCAGCAGCGCCGCAGCAGGGCGGCAACCCCTGGGGCTGAGGCTGGCTCAGTAGGGCGTCAGTGGCTGACGCCCGTCCTCTTCCAGCACGGAAATGTCGCGCCCCTCGATCACGATGGCGGTCAGGGGGCCGCCATAGCCTGCGCGGCTGTCGATATTGACGCGGTTGCGGTAATGCATGGGCTGCGGGATGGCCGTATGCCCGTGGATGACCAGCGGGCCGTGATCGCGCGTATCACAGAGGAATGGTTCGCGAATCCAGATCAGATCCTGCTCGACCTGCTGATCCAGGGGCACACCGGGGCGGATGCCGGCATGCACGAACAGGGCCGCACCGCGAAGATGGGTCAGCGGCAGGGCAGACAGAAAGTCGATATCGGCCTGCGGCACAGCGGCAAGGGCCTGTTCGCGGACCTTGCGGATGTGAAAGGATGTGGGGCGATACAGCCCGTAGGACATGAGCGTTTCGGCCCCGCCGATGCCCGGATGCAGATAGGTGATGTCATTTGCCAGGCGGGGGTCGCGCCAGTCGGGCATGGTCAGGAATTGCTCGAACAGGCGATCATGGTTGCCCTTGAGCACGATCCAGGGCGCGCCAGCGGTGATCCCTTCACGCAGGTAGCGGATCACACCGGCGCTGTCGGGGCCGCGATCGACCAGATCGCCCAGATGGATGATCGGAGCGTCAGGGTCATTGCAGCGGGCGCGGTCGGCCGCGATCCGCGCATGGGCGCGTTTCAGCGCGTCGAACTGGCCGTGGATGTCACCGATTGCGTAGCTGCGCATATGCCCCTCCGGTTCATGTCTGGCGCGGCGCAGGCCCCGCCGGGCCTGCGCCGCGCATGATCAGGCCGTATCGAACACCAGCGGGCGGACCTGCTGAAACAGGCCGGTTTCGCGCAACTTGTCCAGCACCGGCGCTGGCGCTGGTGCATCAAGATAAAGAAGCGCAATCGCATCCCTGCCCGCATCGGACCGGCCCAGGGTGAAATTCGCGATGTTCACGCCATTCTCGCCCATCGTGTTGCCAAGCGCGCCGATGATGCCGGGCATGTCCCTGTTCGTGGTATAGAGCATATGCGCGCCGATCTCCGCATCGATGGTGATGCCCTTGATCTGGATGAAACGCGGCTTGCCATCGGAAAAGACCGTGCCCGCGATCGAGCGCTCGCGCGTTTCGGTCACCACAGTCAGCTTGATATAGGCATCGAACACGCCCGATTTGCCCTGCGTCGTGGTCGAGACCTGAACGCCACGCTCTTTCGCCATCACCGGGGCCGAGACCATGTTCACATCAGGGTTGGTGGCCTGCATGACGCCGGCCACGACCGAACAGCCCAGCGCGTCAAGGTTCATTTCCGTCACGCGCCCGTCATAGAGAATGTTGATCGCCTTGATCGGCTCATCCGTCATCTGTCCGGCAAACGCGCCAAGATGCGCGGCAAGCTTCAGCCACGGACCCATGACGCGCGCTTCCTCGGCGGTAACCGAGGGCATGTTGAGCGCGTTGGATACGGCCCCTGTCAGCAGGTAATCGGCCATCTGCTCGGCCACCTGCAGCGCGACATTTTCCTGCGCTTCGGTGGTCGAGGCCCCGAGATGCGGGGTCACGACGACATTGGGCCGGCCGAAAAGCGGGCTTTCGGTAGCGGGTTCCACGGCAAAGACATCCAGCCCCGCCCCGGCGACATGGCCCGAGTCCAGCGCCTCGGCCAGGGCATCCTCGTCGATCAGGCCGCCGCGCGCGCAGTTGATGATGCGCACGCCGGGCCTGGTCTTGGCGATATTCTCGGCCGACAGGATGTTGCGGGTCTTGTCGGTCAGCGGCACATGCAGGGTGATGAAATCGGCGC
>REDZ01000113.1 GCA_007695345.1 Paracoccaceae bacterium
TCAACAAGGACAACACGACCATTGTTGACGGCGCAGGCGAGAAGGCCGAGATCGAGGCTCGCGTCGCCCAGATCCGTCAGCAGATCGAGGAAACCACCTCGGACTACGACAAGGAGAAGCTGCAAGAGCGTCTCGCCAAGCTGGCCGGTGGTGTTGCCGTCATCCGTGTCGGGGGCATGACCGAAGTGGAAGTGAAAGAGCGCAAGGACCGTGTCGATGACGCGCTGAACGCGACCCGTGCCGCCGTTCAGGAAGGCATCGTTGTCGGCGGCGGCGTGTCGCTGGTTCAAGGTGCCAAGGCCCTTGACGGTCTGGAAGGCGAGAATGGCGACCAGAATGTCGGCATTACGATCGTGCGCAAGGCGCTCGAATCTCCGCTCCGTCAGATTGCCGAGAACGCCGGGTTTGACGGGTCGGTCGTTGCAGGCAAGATCCGCGAATCCGACGACAAGACCTTCGGCTTCAACGCGCAGACCGGCGAATATGGCGACATGTTCAAGTTCGGTGTGATCGACCCGGCCAAGGTTGTGCGCACCGCGCTGCAGGACGCCGCATCGATTGCTGGCCTGCTGATCACCACCGAGGCGATGATCGCTGACAAGCCCGAGCCCAAGGGCGCAGGCGGCGGCGCTGGTGGCGGCGGCATGCCCGACATGGGTGGCATGGGCGGCATGATGTAATCTGCCCTGCATCTGACTGACGCAAGGCCGGGGTCTGACCCCGGCCTTGTTGTTTTCGTCCTCGCTGCAATCAGCGCACACAGAAAAAAGGCCGGGGCATCGCGCCCCGGCCCTTTGTTTACCCGAAAAAGCGGCTGGTCAGTGCACGCTGACCGGGTCGAAATCGTTCTGCCGCGCCATCACGAAGGCCATGGTCCGGTCCGAGACGATGGCAAGCTGCTCACCTTCTTCATGGTGGATCGCATAGACGCGTTTGACATCCGGCAACTGCGCCCGGATCTCGTCCGGCAGGTCGCTTGCGTCCACCGGGCGCACATAGGCGATGGGGCGGGTCGTGGCGGGAACGGGGAATTTGCTGTCCATTGGATACCTCCTTATCCGCGCGAGATTGTGACGGTCTGCACATGGTCCTCGGGCTCGGACCGGGTCAGGTCGATATGCAGCAACCCGTTTTCCAGACGGGCCTGTGCCACTTCGACCCCTTCGGCCAGGGCAAAGACGCGCTGGAATTGCCGCGCTGCAATGCCGCGATGCAGGAACACGCGCTCGTCTCGCTCGGCGTCGGTTTGCTGCCCGCGCACCATAAGCTGGCGCTTCTCGACCGTGATAGACAGGTTCTCTTCGCGAAACCCTGCCAGGGCAAGGGTGATCCGGAACCGGTTGTCGCCCGTCATCTCTATGTTGAATGGTGGGTAACCATCCGTACCCGCGCGCGCCGTGCGCTCCACCAACTGCTCCAGCTGGTCAAATCCCAACAAGAGCGGATGGGACGGGAAAGTCAGTTTTGTCATCAGCTTGGCCCTTCTTGAAAGCGACGATGCTGCAGGCCCCGATACGGCGACCTGTTGCTTAAGGATATGGGGCGTTTTTCGCGCCCCGCAAGGGCGACAGGGGCGCCACGGGCTTTTGCCGCGCGCCGATTGCGGCTAACCTGCTCGTGTAGCAGCCAGATTCGAGTCGTCCAGATGAACTCTCCGCAGGAACTCAACCACGAGGACGTGTTGCGCGTCAAACTCGAAGTCCTGCGCCAGAAACACCGCGATCTGGACGAGGCGATCGCCGCCTTGCAGGCGCAGGGTCCGGCGACGCAACTGACAGTGCAGCGCCTGAAGAAAGAGAAGCTGCGGCTGAAGGACCAGATATCGCGGATCGAGGATGAACTGACCCCCGATATCATCGCCTGAGCCGATTGCACCGGGCGTGCCCATCGCTATAGTGCGCCGCAAATGCAGACGGGGGGCGCGGATGGCGGAAACTCGAGTGGGCGTAATCATGGGCAGCCAGTCCGACTGGCCCACCATGCGCGAAGCGACCGGGATACTTGATGCGCTGGGCGTAGGGTATGAGGCGCGCATCGTTTCGGCACACCGTACACCGGACCGGCTGTGGGATTACGGGCGCGAGGCTGTGGCGCGCGGGTTGCAGGTCATCATCGCGGGCGCGGGCGGGGCAGCGCATCTGCCGGGGATGATGGCGTCCAAGACGCGGGTGCCGGTGATCGGCGTGCCGATCCAGACGCGGGCGCTGTCCGGCGTCGACAGCCTGTATTCCATCGTCCAGATGCCGCGCGGCTTTCCGGTTGCGACCATGGCGATAGGGTCAGCGGGCGCAGCCAATGCCGGGCTGATGGCGGCGGGGATACTGGCGCTGAATGACGCCGCGCTTGCCGCCCGGCTGGAGGCGTGGCGCGCCGAGCTGTCTGCGTCCATCCCAGAGGTGCCGCAAGATGACTGAACCGCTGGCGCAAGGCCGTGTGATCGGTATTCTGGGCGGCGGGCAACTTGGGCGCATGCTGTCTGTCGCCGCAGCGCGACTGGGCTATCGCTGTCATGTATACGATCCTGCCCCCCATATTCCGGCCGCAGATGTAGCCTATGCTGTTACAAACGCTGCATGGGACGATCAAGCCGCGCTGACGGCCTTTGCCGCTGCCGTCGATGTCGTGACGCTGGAATTCGAGAATGTGCCAACCGCTGCGCTTGACCTGCTGGAGCCGCTGTGTCCTGTGCGCCCCGGTCGGAAGGCGCTTGCCGTGTCGCAGGACCGGCTGGCCGAAAAGACCTTTCTGCGCGATCTGGGATTGCAGACGGCCCCGTTCGCCGCCGTGGACAGGGCCGAGGATCTGGCACAGGCGCTTGGGCAGATTGGCGCGCCCGCGATCCTGAAAACCCGCCGCATGGGCTATGACGGCAAGGGGCAGGTGCGGCTGGAAAGCGCTGATGACATCGCATCCGCATGGGCAGCGATGCAGGGCGCCCCGGCCATACTGGAAGGCGTCGTGCCCTTCACCCATGAAATCTCCGTCATCGCCGCGCGGGGTAGCGACGGGGCGGTGGCGGCGTTTGATCCGGGCGAAAACCTGCACAAATCCGGCATTCTGCGCGAAACGCGTGTGCCCGCGCGACTGGGCGCCGGGCAACGGACGGATGCCATACTTATGGCCGCCAATATCCTGAATGCGCTGGATTATGTCGGTGTTCTGGGGGTCGAGATATTCGTGACGCCGCAAGCGCTGGTGGTGAACGAGATTGCCCCGCGCGTGCACAATTCCGGCCATTGGACGCAGAATGGCTGCGCGGTCGATCAGTTCGAACAGCATATCCGCGCGGTGGCCGGTCTGCCGCTGGGCGATGGGCAGCGCCATAGTGACGTGACCATGACCAATCTGATTGGCGATGACATGGACAAGCTGCCGGACCTGTTGCGCGCACCCGGCACGGCGCTGCATCTTTATGGAAAGCCCGACATCCGGGCGGGGCGCAAGATGGGGCATGTCAATCGCATCACCCCGCTGCGCGGCTAGGGGGTCGCGATCCGGCGCAGCGCTTCGGCCAGGGTGATGTCATGATCAAAACTGCCGTGGTCCAGAAATTCCATTACCTCGGCCATGACCATCGGGTTGTTCATCATGAAGGTATGTGTGACCGGCAGCACCAGATGATCCCGCATGCCCGGCAGTTTTGTGCTTTCGACCGAAACCTTGCCATCATCCGCCCCCTCGATCAGAGCGGATGTCAGCGGGTTGAGCGACATCGCACCCGCGATGATCCCGAGGTCGTAATCCGGAAACTCCGGTAAACTGCCCGGTGTGGAATCGTGCCGTGTCCCGAGTTCCAGTCCCGCCGGGCCGTTGAACCAGGAAAACGCCTCGAAATCCGAAAAGACATCCACCAGTTCCGACCCGTGATTGGGCGGCGCCATCATGACCACGCGTCCCATTTCTTCGGGGCGGTTGCGTGCCAGCCAGCCACGCGCCAGAATCCCGCCCATCGAATGCGTGACGAAATGGATGGGGCCGCCATCGCATTGCGCAACTGCCTGGCCCACATGGCCCATCAACTCGTTGATCGGCGCAGCCGTCGACGGATAGCCGTGATTGACCACATGATATCCATGCAGGTTCAGCACCTCTTCCAGCACCAGCATGGAGTTTTCCGTGCGCGCCAACCCATGCAAAAGCACGACACAATCGGCGGCGACCGGGGCAGGGGTTAACACAAGGGCTGTCATGATGGCACGCATGGGTCATATATAAGGGATGCCCGGCACCAAACCAGAGGGGACTTGCCGAAATGAACCGCCCGCGACTGGCCGTGCGCGCTATCCTGCTGCATCAGGACCGGCTGCTGCTGGTCAATGCCTGGCCCGACGGGAAAAGTGACCTCTGGTGCGTGCCGGGCGGCGGGGTCGAGGCCGGGCAATCGCTGCCCGATAACCTGCGCCGCGAAATCCGCGAGGAATGCGGGCTGGAGATTGTCGTGGGCGCGCCTTGTCTGGTCAATGAATTCCACGATCCCGGCAGCGCCTTTCATCAGGTCGATATCTACTTTCACGCAACCATAACGGGCGGCACGCTGGACCCCGACTGGCGCGATCCGGCGGGCGTGGTGACCCGCCGCGCACTGGTGACAGAGGCCGAGTTGCGCCGCCTGCGCTACAAGCCCGACAGTTTGCCCGAGCTGGCCTTTGGCGAGGCCGCCTGGAGCGGCCGCGCCCTCTATGACCCGCTGGAGCCGATCCTGCGTTAACCCTGCTCTGCGAGGAATTTCTCGGCGTCCAGTGCGGCCATGCAGCCCATGCCCGCGCTGGTCACGGCCTGACGATAGATGTGATCGGTCAGATCGCCCGCGGCAAAGACACCGGGCACCGAGGTGCGTGTGGTTCCCGGTTCGACCCAGACATAGCCGCCATCCTGCATTTTCAGCTGGTCCTTCACCAACTCGCTGGCCGGGCTGTGGCCGATTGCGATGAACAGACCCGCGCAGGCCAGATCCTGCGTGGCGCCAGTGGTGACATGGCGCAGGCGCACCCCGTCGACTCCGGGGGCATCGGTATCGCCCAGAACCTCGTCCAGCGTGTGATCCCAGATCACCTCGACCTTGGGGTTGTTGAACAGGCGGTGTTGCAGGATTTTTTCGGCGCGCAGGCTGTCGCGGCGATGCACCAGAGTCACCTTGCTGGCGAAATTGGTCAGGAACAGCGCTTCCTCGACTGCCGTGTTGCCGCCACCTATGACGACAACCTCGCGCCCGCGATAGAAAAACCCGTCGCAGGTGGCGCAGGCTGACACGCCCATGCCCTTGTATTTCTCCTCGGAGGGCAGGCCCAGCCAGCGGGCCTGCGCGCCTGTGGCCAGAACCACGGCATCGGCTGTATAGACTGTGCCGCCATCGCCCCTGGCCGTGAAAGGTCGCGCGGACAGATCGAGGCTCGCGATATGATCGGTGATGATCTCGGTCCCCATCTCGCGGGCATGGGCCTCCATGCGGATCATCAGGTCAGGGCCTGTCACCATCGTGTCGCCGGGCCAGTTTTCGACCTCGGTCGTGATGGTCAACTGCCCGCCGGGCTGAATGCCCTGCACCAGAATCGGTTGCAGCATCGCGCGCGCGCCGTAAACAGCGGCGGTATATCCGGCAGGGCCGGACCCGATGATCAGTAGCCTTGTGTGGCGCGTGTCAGCCATTGCGGGGGGTCCTTTCGTCAGCGACTCGCCGGGCAATCTATGCACTCAGCCCGCCAGCACAAGGGGCGAAAACCGGGGCGCTTGTTGCGATAAAATCTTGCGCAAGGTTGAAAGATTATTGCGCAAAACCCGCGCGCAGCGTACAAACCGGCAAAACAGATAAGGAAATACGCATGTCGGGCGGAAAACTGGATCCGATTGACCGCAAGATCATGGCCGAATTGCAGGCTGATGGCCGCATGACCAATGTCGAACTGGCCAAACGCGTGGGCATTTCGGCGCCCCCCTGCCTGCGCCGGGTGCGCGTGCTGGAAGAGCAAGGCTATATCCGCGGCTACCATGCCGAGGTGAGCGCTCGCGATCTGGGGTTCGAAGTGCAGGTCTTTGCCATGGTCGGGCTGAATTCGCAGGCCGAGGCCGATCTGACCCGGTTCGAGGAGCGCTGCCGCAACTGGCCGCTTGTGCGCGAGTGTCACATGCTCAATGGCGAGATCGATTTCATCCTGAAATGCGTGGCGCCGGACCTTTCGACATTTCAGCGCTTTCTGACCGAGGAATTGCTGGCCGCACAGAATGTGACCACGGTCAAGACGTCACTTGTGATCCGTTGCGCCAAGCAGGAGCCGGGCGTGCCCTTTGACGTGCTCGAAGCCCGCGCCGAGGATGTTGTCTGAGCGCGGGGTTCAGCGCGCAATCTCTTCTTGCTGGACAAACATGTTCTGCCACGCCCGGTCGATCAGTTCGGGTGACATATGACGGGGTTTGCCCTCGAAATCGCAGATATTGATCATCTGGTCGATCAGGAACACCGGCTGATAATTCGAATAGACATTGTTGATGGTCGGGTATTTGTTCTGGATCAGGTGAATGACGGTGTCCTCGTCCAGCGGGATCTGGCGCTTGCGCGCGACCATCGCGAAAATCTTCAGGAAATCCGACTGGCTGGGGCCGTCGATCTTGATCTTGTAGAAGATCCGGCGCAGCGCGGCCTGGTCGAAAATCTCATTCGGGTGGAAGTTGGTCGAAAAGATTACCAGCGTATCGAAGGGCACGATGAATTTCTCACCCGATTGCAGTGACAGGATGTCATAATTCATCTCCATCGGGACGATCCAGCGGTTTACGATGGCCTGCGGGGGTTCTTCCTGGCGGCCCAGGTCGTCGATGATGAACACGCCGCCCGTGGCCTTGAACTGCAGGGACGCCTGATATGTGCGCGAGACCGGGTTGAATTTCAGGTCCAGCATGTCGAGCGTCAACTCACCGCCGGTGATGACCGTGGGTCGTTCGCAGAACACATAGCGATTGTCGAACCGGTTGCCGGTCTGGCGCAGCAGCGAGGGATTATCCTCGGACGTTTCGGCGACCGTATGCACGATCGGGTCATAGACGCTGACGATCTGGCCGGCATGGACAACGGCGCGCGGCACATAGATGCGGTCGCCCATCGCGGCGCGTATCCCGTTCGAGATCGAGGATTTGCCGTTGCCAGGCGGGCCATACATCAGGATCGACCGGCCTGAACTGACCGCCGGACCCAAATCATCCATCAGGGTCGGGGGCAGGATCAGATCGCCCATGGCAATCTTCAACTGGCGTCGCGTGATCTGGATGTTGCGGATCGATTGCTTTCGGATCTGTTCTTCATACATGGCCAGCGGCACCGGCATGGCCCCGTAATATTCCGACTGGGCAAGCGCGTCGAGCGCGCGGGCCTTGCCTGCTTCGGTCAACTGGAAATTCGCCTCGGACCCCGAGTCGGTGCCATAGGTGGCAATCGCCTCGATCAGCTTGGCGCCGCGGGCATTGTCGATCAACTCGATGGTCTGGGGGATCGGCAGGCAGATGGTGCGGGAGATGTCGCTGACCTTGGTCAGCGACATGCGGAACATGGTCTTGAGCAGGATATCCTGCATCAGCACGACGGACAGGCCCGTCGATTCCAGGCTGCGCGGGGTCGGCGGGGCCGTGATCTGTGCGGGTTCAACTGTCATGTCGGGCGACTCTCATGCTGGATGCCGATATTGGCATCTGGAAATGAAGTTTTGTTTACCCGACCTGCGTCCCGAAGATCGAGGCAAGGCAAAGATAGAACAACAGGCTGGGCCCCAGCGCCAGCCCCATGGGGAATTCGCGTCGGTGCCAGCTTTCCCAATGCGGCGCCCAGCCCTGAACCGTTGTGCTGCGCCGCGCCAGCCGGTGCGCAACAAAGCTGACGACCACCACCACTGCCAACAGCATCAGGAACATACTCAGATCGCCAAGCGCCACAAAGGGGGCCATGGCTGCCATGAATTTGGCGTCGCCCGCGCCGATCAGCCCCACGGTGCTGAGAACGAAGCCCAGCACCAGCACCACGGCAAGGCTGGCCCAGCCCCAGGCCCAGCTTGACAGCGACAGGGCGAAAAACCCGACAATCGCATAGACTGCGACCAGCGCCAGAACGGTCCAGTTGTGGATTTTCATCCATTTCATGTCACTCCACGCTGCGAACAGCGCAAGCGGTGTGACGAAGGGCAACAACCAGAGCGCGCTTTGCGCGGGCATCATCATCATAGGCTACGCCCCTCGCCATCAAGGGCACGCATCGCGCGGACGGCTTCCTCATAGTGGCGCGGATGGGTTTCGATCGCATCTTCCAGCAGGGTGCGGCCCACATGCGTGTCGCCCTTGCGGATGGCGGCAATCGCCATCGTGTAGAGAAGCTGCGCGCGCTCCGGCTGGCTCATGCGGACCATGGGCAGGCTGTAATTTCCCTGCGCGGCGCGGGCGAGCGCGAGGTTGTTCTTTGCGGTGAACAGTTCAGGGTCATGCTGCAGCGCCTGATTGAACAGGCGCTCTGCCTCGCGCGGCTCATTGCGTGTCAGCTTGGAATAGCCCCAGTTGTTGAACACGCCGGCCGGGCGGGTCGTCAGCCCCACGGCGGTTTCATAGAAATGATCTGCGCGCGACCAGTCTTCCTTGCTGTCGGCGATCATCGCTTCCAGACGGTAGCGGTCGAATGTCTCATGTGTGGGCGGGACGGCGTTCAGCGTCGTTTCAGCCTCGGCCCAGTCGTTTGACCGGATATGCGCATCAGCCAGCATGACCGCATCATCGGGCTCGCCCTCGGGGTGTTGTGTGACGCGGCGCCAGACGGGTATGGCTTCGGTCACGCGCCCGGCCCGGACCAGTGACCGCGCCAGCCCCCGCATGTTGCCGATACTGTCGGGGCGTTCTTCCAGCCGGGTCGAGAAATATGTCACGGCCTCATCCGGGTCACCGGCAACAAGCATCAACTCGCCAAGGTTCTTTTCGTCCACGGCTGCGACGTCATCGATGGCCCGGCTGACGCTGGCCTGGCTGCTTTCTTCGCATGCCGACAGAAATACGACGCTGCCCGCGAGCAGCGCAATCAGGTTTGGGTGGCGCATTTTTTGCGTCCTCACTGCTCGTTACAGGGGCGTTGACAGCAAAAGATACCTGCTGCTGCCCCGTCTTATCAGCGAAAGCTGATGTGCCTCTTGGTCATCATAGCCTGTTTCTTCCATATTTTCGATGGCTAAACGCAGATTCTGGCCGATTTCCTCGGACCGGCCGGCATCATGGCCAAAGGCGTTGCGAAAATGCAAATGCGCTTCGCCCCACCGCCCCATCTCGCCCAGTACCACGCCCAGATTGTTATGCGCAGGCACAAACGTGCCGTCCTGTTCCAGGGCGCGGCGCAAGTCCTGTTCGGCCTGGTTCAGCCGACCCAGCCGCAGATTGGCGGACCCGATAGCCGAAAGTACATCGACCGAAGGACCGTGCTGCACCGCCGCGCGGGTATAGGCGCGCAGCGCAATCTCGTATTCGCCCGCCGCCATGGCCCGGTGGCCCACGACCAGCCCGTCAACGGCATCGGGGATGTCGATACCGCGTTGCGATGCGGGCAACTGGTCCAGCCCGCCTTGTGCCTGTTCCGACCGCTCTGCGCAGGCGGTCAGAATCACGATCAGAGCAAGCCAGACAGTCAGACGCACATTCAGTTCCCGCTGATGGCCGCCGGGTTCAACTCGGTGGCGATTCCCACCACCGATGGGCCGATCAGGATGATCAGCAAGGGTGGCACAGTGAACAGCATAGTGCCCAGTGTCATCTTGGTCGGCAAGATGTTTGCCTTTTCTTCTGCGCGCATGATGCGTTTGTCACGCATCTCGGACGCGAAGATGCGCAGCGCCTCGGTGATCGATGTGCCATAGGTCGCGGCCTGCACCATGACAGTCACGAAGGAGGTGATGTCGGACACATCGCAGCGTTTGGCCATGTCCCTGAGTACATCGCTGCGTTCGCGCCCCGCCTTGACCTGCTCACCCACGGCGCCCAGTTCCTCGCCCAGTGCCGGATAGGCCGATTTCAACTCGCGCCCGACCCGCTGGATCGCCTGGTCCAGCGATTGCCCGGCCTCGACGCAGATCAGCATCATGTCCAGCGCATCCGGAAAGCCAGAGATGATCTCTTCCTTGCGTGCTTCGACGCGGCTTTCGATCCAGCGACGTGGGCCGAAATAGCCGACGACCATGGGCGCAACCATCAACAACCCCAGCGACAGGGGGGTGTCGAACGTGTCGGGCATGATCACGAAGCCCAGCAACAATGATATCAGCAGCCCCGAGACAGCCAGAATGAATTGCAACGCCACCAGATCGCGCGCAGCATTCTTGCCGTAATAACCTGCCTGGATCATCTTCATCCGGGCAGCGGACAGGTCCTTTTCATTCTCGGGTTCCAGAAAGCGGCTGAAATTGTCCAGCGCCTTGATCTGGCGCCCAGATGCCCGGCGCAACTGGCGGGCATCGGTCTTGGGGCCCGCTGTGGCGGTGCGGGTCTGATCCTGGAACTTCTGCATCGGGTCCGCTTTTTCGCCCCCGGCAAGGGCCACCAGCGCAACACCCAGAAGCACGACACCCGCCATCCCGGCCAGGGCCGTCATTCCGAGCGGAGAGGAAAAAATCTCAAGCATGTCAGAGCCTTTCACGGCTGAAGGGGCAACGGGTCAGACCTTGATATTGGTCATCTTGCGCATGTAGAGGATGTTGATGACCAGAAAGATCACCACGACGATAGCCAGCGGCAGGTAAAGCGGCGTTTCCTTGACCCCGTCGTAATAGTCAGGCTTGATCATCTGGATCATCAGCATCGCGGCGATGGGAAAGCCTGACAGGAACATGCCCGACCATTTCGCCTCGGCGGTGATGGCGCGGACGCGACGGAACAGCTTGAAGCGTGCGCGCACGACCTTGGACAGACCGTCCAGAATCTCGGCCAGGTTGCCGCCCGATTTCTGCTGGATGCCCACAGCCACGGCCAGAAAGCGGATATCCTGAAGGTCCACACGCTCGCCGAATTCGGCAAGCGCCTCACTCGCGTCGCGCCCGTAGGATATTTCATCCGCGATCAGCCCCAGCTCGGACCCCAGCGGGTCGGCCACTTCATCCGCGGCGATTGCAAGCGCGGCCCCGAACGGGTGCCCCACCCGCAGCGAGCGCACCATCAGATCGATCGCTTCGGGCAGTTGTGCCTCGATTGCATCGATCCGCTTCTTGGCCTTGCTGCTGACCCAGAAGAACACGCCCCCGAACCCGAAGGCCGCTGACATGGCCGCCCGGATCGCCGGTTCGGTCGTCGTCGCAAAGGTAAGCATCACAAAGCTGAACGCGCTCAGCCCCACCATCAGCAGCATCAGCGTCTGGGGCGAAAAGGCGACATTGCCCTTGCGCGCGCGCTCTTCCAGCAGGCCATAGATCGGGATGGACATCTTGCCGGAATGGACAGAGCGTTCCTTGCGCAACTGCTCCATCACGTCTTTCTTGGCCGCGCCCTTCTGCAAAAGCTCCAGGCGGCGGTTCATTTTTGAATCGTGCTCGATGCTTTTGCCAAAGGCCAGCAGGTAGATCCCCTGGATCACCAGCAGCACAGAGCCGAAAATCGCGGCATAGATCAGCGGGCTGAGCGACAGTTCCATGGTCTAGTGCCCCCTTACTTCATCATAGATCGATGTGGGCAGATCATAGCCCCAGCGCTTGAACCGGTCGGCATAGTGCGACCGCAGCCCCGTGCCGGTGAAATGCCCCAGAATCGTGCCATCAGGTTCCAGCCCGGTGCGTTCAAAACGAAAGATTTCCTGCATGGTGATGATGTCGCCCTCCATCCCCGTGATCTCGGTGATCGAGGTCATCCGGCGCGAGCCGTCCTGCAGGCGCGAGGCTTGCACGATCAGATGCACGGCCGAGCCGATCTGGCTGCGAACGGCGCGCAGCGGCATCTCGATCCCGGCCATGGCGACCATGTTTTCCAGACGGCTGATCCCGTCGCGCGCGCTGTTGGCGTGGATCGTGGTCATCGACCCGTCATGGCCCGTATTCATGGCCTGCAACATGTCGATCACTTCCTCGCCCCGCGTTTCCCCCACGATGATGCGGTCAGGCCGCATCCGCAGGGCGTTGCGCAGACAGTCGCGCTGGGTGACAGCGCCCTTGCCTTCCATATTGGCGGGGCGGCTTTCCATCCGGCCGACATGGATCTGCTGCAATTGCAGTTCCGCTGTGTCCTCGATGGTCAATACGCGTTCGTCATTGCCGATAAAGCTGGACAGGGCGTTCAGCGTCGTCGTCTTGCCCGAGCCCGTCCCACCCGAGACGATGACATTCAGGCGCGTCGCGACCGCCGCTTCCAGATAGAGCGCCATTTCCGGAGAAAAGGCGCCAAAGCGGACGAGGTCATCAACGCTCAGCTTTTCCTTCTTGAATTTCCGGATCGAGACGAGCGAGCCATCGACGGCCACCGGCGGCACCATCGCGTTGAAGCGCGAGCCATCGGACAGACGGGCGTCCACATAGGGGTTGGATTCGTCCACCCGACGACCGACCGCAGACACGATCTTGTCGATGATCCGCAGCAGATGGCGTTCGTCGCGAAAGGTCACATCCGACAACTGCAGCTTGCCCGCACGCTCGATAAAGACCTGCTTGGGGCCATTCACCAGAATATCGTTGACCGAGTCGTCCTGCAGCAGCGGCTCCAGCGGGCCAAGGCCCATGACCTCGAAATACATTTCCTTGTTCAGCGTGGCGCGTTCCTCGCTGTTGAGGACGACATCCATTTCCGACAGCGCCTCGGCCACGATGGTGTTGATTTCCGAGCGCAGCTCGGCCTCGCTGGCGGTTTCCAGCGCCGAGAGATTCAGGTTTTCCAGCAAACGCTTGTGCAGGTCGGATTTCAGCGCATTCATCCGCTGCTTGCGCTGTTCGTTGCGGTCGGGCGCGGCGGCGCGCGCCGCGATCGGCTTGGCCTGGGTGGCCGTACGCTTGGGCGCGTCCTGCGGTTGGGGTGCTGCAGCGGGCGCAGCCTTGCGCGGCTCTTCACGCTCGGGGATGGCCTTGACCGACTTGACAGGCTGCGCCTGGGTGTTCTTGCGATAGCGGGCAAACATGTGTGACCTCTTTACTCGGCGGCCAGATGGGTGGCCTGTGCGGTCTCGAACAAGGCCGCTGCGAATTTCTGGATATCCTTGTGCGCCGGGTTCTTGGGCGCATATTCGGCAAGCGGCAGGCCGTGGTCATTGGCATCGCGTACCTGCGCGCCACCATCGGGCAGATAAGCCGCGATAGAGATACCAAGGCTTTCGGCCATCCGCTTGGCGCGGGCCTTGCCGCCCAGATCAGTGAAGCGGGGCGCGCGGTTCAGGATGAAGCGATGCTTGTCCATCGAGATGCTGTCAGCCTTGAGTGCGCGGATCATCCGCAGCGTGTTCTGTGCAGAGCGCAGATCCAGCTCGATCATGGCAAAGAACAGATCCGACATGTCCAGCGCGGTCTCGGTCCAGTGGACGATGGTGCGGGGCATATCGACAATGACGAAATCGAAATTGTCGCGGGCCATGGTGATCACGCGTTCGATGTCATCCGGCGTCAGCAGGTCCAGCGGCAGCATGTCTGACGGTGCGGTCAGCACACTCAGTTTCTCATTGAAGGTCTGCAGTGCGGATGAAAACGCATCCCGGTCCATCGAAGCGGTCTGCGACAGAAGCTCATAGACCTTTTCGGTGCGTGCAAGATCCAGATAGGTCGCCACCGAGCCCGACTGGAAATCCAGATCGATGATGCAGACCTTCTGGTCCTGCGCATCGGCCATCACACTCAGATCCCAGGCCAGATTGACCGCGAAATTGGTGCCACCGGCACCACCCGACAGGGCATGGACGCAGAACACATTGCCATTGCGGCCTGTCCCGGTCGTACCTGGCTGGCTGGCCGCCGCATTCTGCCGCCGTTGATCATGCAGGCGCGTGATCGCATCCTGCAGCGCGTTTTCGGGCAAAGGGTAGGGGACGAAATCATCCGCGCCGGCGCGCAGCAGCTGGTGCAGCAGGATGGGCGAGAGCGATTCGGCGATCAGCAGGGACCGGACGCCATTGGCGCTGGCCTTTTCGATCACCGACCGGACCAGCGCGAACTGGCCTTCATCCTCGTCATCCAGCGCGATGGCCAGAAGCTCCAGCTCGGCGGCGTTTTCCGTGTCCAGAAACGCCACCGCTTCGGCAAAGGTCAGATCGCCCCAATCCTCTTTGTAGATGGTTTCCATATCCTCGATAAGCAGATCGAAGTTCTGCACATTCCGCGACACCGTGCAGGCGCGGATGCGTGGGGGTGTGTTTGCAGCGTCACTTGCCATCGGGGCGTCCTCAATAAAACTTCTTGACCCTGTCATGCCGGGTCCGTGAGAGAATCACGCGACCACAGACTATCGCAGGTCTATTTCCCAAAGATTGTTGAGAATTCTGGCGAGAATTGGGCTAAAGAACTGTAATTGTTCGGCACGCCTCGGTGTCACAGGCCGCAAATCAGCAACCTTGGACTGTTAATTTCCACCGAAAATCAATAGGTTAGCGTTTTGAAATGCGCATCGCGCAGACTCTCACATCCGCGCGATGCCATGTCCGGGCCAGGCCGCAGGCGCGATCTCAGCGCTGGGCGGTCGCCACATATTCGCGATGAACGATTGCGGCATACTGCCCGTCCAGCAGCATGTCGCGCCGGACCAGTCCCGATATCTCGGTGACAGTGCGCCGGTTGGCGGGTTCCTTGCCTTCGGTCACGATCAGCGGCTGGGTTTCACCGCGCGAAACGACGGCCTCGATGCTGCGGCGCGGCACGCCCAGAGACGCAAGATGCGCCGCCACCGCATCTGCGCGGCGTTGGCCGAGCCTTTGATTATAGGCCGCGCTGCCCACCAGATCGGTATGGCCATAGATCTTGAAGCGCAATTCAGGGAATTGTTTCATCCAATGTGCCTGACGGCGCAGGATGGTGCGCGCCTCGACATCCAGGGCGGCGCTGTCAAAGGCGAAATTCACCATCGACGGCACTTCGGCATGAAAGCGGCGCGACATGATCTTGGCGAGGTTGATCTGTCCCGTATGCACCATGTGATTGTGCATGGTCGGATTGCCGAATCCACCCTCATCCAATACGCTGCCCGCTTCGCGTTGGAAGCTTGAGGAGGGGCCGCAAGCGGTCAGGCCCAATCCGGCCACCCCGGTCAGAAAAAGGCGTCTGTTCATGGCCATCTGCGTGCCCTCCGATGAATCCGTTTTCCGAAACGCTCTGTCAATCAAGGACATAGCCATACGAGCCGCCGAAATCCTGCCGCGCGACCTCGCCCACGGCGCCGGAACCGGGGGCCGCAAGCTGACCGCCCAGGAACAGGTCACGCTCGCTCGGCGGGCGGACACGGTCCGTGGGCAGCGCGATCGCTTCGCCGCGCGTCGGGGATACCAGATGCGCGCTGATCACGATGACAAGCTCGGTCTGGTCGCGCTGGTAATCAGCACTGCGAAAGAGCGCACCCAGTACCGGCAATTCCGACAGCCAGGGAATGCCGCTGGCATTTGCGCGGAAGTCATCCTCCAGCAGTCCGGCAATCGCAAAACTTTCGCCATCGCGCAACTCGACCGTGGTTTCCGTCTCGCGGCGGCGGAATGCGTCGATGGTCGTGCCGCCGATGGTGACCCGGTTGGTGGCGTCAAGCGAACTGACAGCTGCGGCGAGCGACAGGTTGATCACGTTGTCATCCAGCACGGTCGGGGTAAATTCCAGCTCGACCCCGAATGGCCGATACTCGATCCCGACACCATTATCCGTGGGCACCGGGATGGGGTATTCGCCGCCCGCCAGGAAAGAGGCCGACGCGCCCGATAATGCGGTCAGGTTCGGCTCTGCAAGTGTGCGGGCCATGCCCTGGGTTTCCAGCGCCTCGAGCAGGACATTCGCCGTCAGACGCCCTCCACCGACCCGAAAGCCCAGCACACCGCCACTGCGATCACCGCTGAATGGCACCAGCGACCCGGCCGATCCGCCACCGGCAAAGGCGTTCGACCCGGCAACCCCGCGCGATCCGCCCTGAACCGACAGAGAGGTACCCAGATTCTTGCTGACGCCGCGCTGCATTTCGGCAAAGCGCACTTTCAGCATCACCTGCTGTGTGCCGCCCACGCTCATCAGGTTTGACACGCGCTCGGGCGCGTAGCGTTGTGCAAGCTCCAGCGCCGCGTCCAGCCGCGCGGGCGAGGACACGATGCCCGACAGCACGATCCCGTCATTGGCGGTGCGCACCTCGATATTCTCATTGGGCAGGATCTGGCGCAGACGTTCGCGGAATTCAGCGATATCGGGCGTGACCTGCACCTCGACATTCGAGAACAGGTCACCATCGGGCCCGAGGATGGTCAGCGTCGTGCGACCCGGCGTCTTGCCCAGCACATAGATCGACCGGTCCGACAAGGTCGATATATCGGCGATTCCGGGATTGGCGATTGACAGCTCCGCGAACGGGTTGTCGGTTTCCACCACCACTGCGCGGTTCATCGGAACGCGCAAGGTCGAGACGGCGGCCCCGTTCAGGGTGCGGATGGTTTCGGCGCTGGCGCTGGGGGCCTGCGCGACGCCCACCGCAGTGCTGACCAGCAGCGCGGCCGCTAGTGTCCAGATTTTCATATTGCCTGCCTTCCAAGACTGCTCGACTGACGTGCGACACGCTATTCGGCCGCTAAATGGGTTTGCCTACCGCTTTTTTGCCGGTCCTTGCCGGAGATTTATGTCTTATCATGGTGCAGAACGATATTTTTATCAAGAATCTTGTGCTTAGAGCGCGAAGTTGATGTATTTTTTGCAACGCTTCGCAACGCAAGCACTATATCTGCCCCATGCTCACGATGCTGTCATCAGAATATGGTGTGTCCTGCAACTGACAAACTGTGGCATTTGCGCATGGCCGGGCGGTGACGGCCCGGCCAGCGCTTTGTCTGGGTCAGTTGGTGCAGGGGATTTCGATCTGGACCACTTCGCCCCCGCGGCGGGTGCGGATGTGACATTTCTCTTCGACCGGGGCAGCCTGGCGTTCTTCGCGCACAATGCCCAACAGCGCGTCCTGCGTCATCTCGATCGATTCCGAGATCGAGTCGTCATCGACACCCACCAGCGCCAGTGACAGCCGCCCCGAATTCTGCGCCTGCGCAAGTGAAGCGGCGACCGATGGCGAGGCCTCGACCGTGACAGTGCGCGCGTTCGATGTCTTGGCAGAGCGATCCATGTCCGCGCTCTGGTCCACGGCGATCAGGCGCAGGCGCGGCTGGATCAGCTGCGTCACCTCGCCCCGGTCCGATGTGCGTCCCGTCCAGAACACATCGACATGATCGCCCGGACGCAGGAAACCCGCAACGCCGCTTGTGGCATTGACCGGGATGGTAAAGGCCCGCATGCCTGCGGACAGATGCGAGGTGATGCCCGCTTCCTTGCCCGGCTCGGTCAGTTTGGTCTTCAGGATCGGCTCGATCTCGTCCATCGTGCGCAGCACGGTGCGGGTGGTATGGCCATCGGGAAACAGCTCATCCACATCCGTATAGGCGCCCGGGGGCACGGCGACGGCGGGGAAGGGGGCGACGCGCACATCCTCGCGCGTCAGTGTCTGCCCGTATTTCAACTCGCGTCCGGTCACGAGTACATTGACGGTTTCCGCGCGGTTCGCGGAGTTGCGCGCCTGCGAAAGTTCGGCCTGCAGAGAGGTGATGTGAGTCATGGTCTGCCAGGCTGCGAAACCGGCCAGACCCAGCCCGGCAATCAGCACTGCTGCGAATGTCATGCGCATTGTCGCATCCTTTTCAGGTGGTGGCCCGATGCGGATGGCCCGAGCCTATTGTCGTTCATCTTGCAACGATAGGCCGCGATTATGGCGAAATCGCGCCGT